>JBAQDW010000462.1:0-4377 GCA_049286445.1 Rhodoferax sp.
GTGCGGCAAGCCTGCGTACGGGCTTGCTTGTTGCGGATTTGGTAGGCGGCAACCAGCTTGTCCTTGGCCAACACGTCGATCTTGGCAATCAGCGGCTCATCCTTGGCTGGTGCTTTCCAGTCCCACATCGGCTTGCCAGCGTCACGCACCAACTCGTGGATCGCGTTGATCGCCACATTACCTTGCTCATGGCCGAACACCACCGCACCCAGCATGATTTCCTCAGACAACTGCTGCGCTTCGGACTCGACCATCAAAACAGCGGCTTCGGTACCTGCGACGACCAGATCCATGATGGAGTCTTTGCGTGCGGTTTGACCGGGGTTCAAGATGTACTCGCCATTCACATAACCCACACGGGCTGCACCAATGGGGCCGCTGAATGGAATACCGCTGATGGACAGCGCGGCGCTGGTGGCAATCAGCGCGGCAATGTCGGCGTCGACCTCAGGGTTCAACGACAGTGTGTGGATGACCACATGCACCTCATTGAAAAATCCTTCGGGAAACAGGGGGCGAATGGGGCGATCGATCAGGCGGCTGGTCAAGGTCTCAAATTCGCTGGGGCGGCCTTCGCGCTTGAAGAAGCTGCCGGGAATCTTTCCTGCGGCGTAGGACTTCTCGAGGTAATCCACGGTCAGCGGGAAGAAATCTTGACCCGGCTTGCCGGTCGTTTTGGCAACCACCGTGGCCAACACCACGGTACCGTCCATGTCCAGCAACACGGCGCCTGTGGATTGACGCGCAATTTCGCCAGTCTCCATCGTGACGGTGTGCTGACCCCATTGAAATGTTTTCGTGACTTTATTGAAAATGCTCATTTTTCTATCTCCTGGTCATGTTGGAAGGTGCAGGCCACCTCACCCAAGCCCGGATTCAACACCACAGAACACGATGCCATTCCATAGAAAATCGACGAAACATCTCAATTTCGCTATGGAATGACACAGCTTCGCTCCGTTTTTGCCGTCTCCGAAGTAAAAAACGCCTGAGTTAGGTAGCTAACTCAGGCGTTTGTCATTCAAGCAATCGCTTACTTGCGCAGGCCCAGCTTGGCGATGAGTGCAAGGTAACGGTCCGCATCTTTGGACTTCAGGTAGTCAAGCAACTTACGGCGACGGCTCACCATGCGCAACAGCCCGCGACGACCGTGGTGGTCTTTCGCATGGGTCTTGAAGTGAGGCATGAGTTCGTTGATACGGGCGGTCAGAAGTGCCACTTGCACTTCGGGGCTACCGGTGTCACCGGCTTGACGAGCGTTGTCTTTGACGACAGCGGCTTTGATGCTGGAGGCGATCATTTTTATTTCCTGCTAATTATTTACAACTTGCGTCAGGCGCTGGAATGGCCCCTAACGTGCGCTCTGCGACATGCAAAGCCCGACGATTATAGCCTGTACAGACTCGTCTCCTGGATTAGTGCGGTGTCCCTTCTTCCGGCGAGTCATCACCAGACAGAGAGTCCCCTGACAAACGCAGCGCACGCGCGGCAATGGGCGGGCCAATGGTTTCCATGACCGCAACGGCAGCCAGCACGATGGAACTAACGACGGCTCCATGTTGAGGAAACAAGGTCACGGTTGTGTTCACCAAGCCAATTGCCAGACCCGCCATGGGCAAAAGCAGCAGACCGGTGGTGGCACTCTGGCGGTTTGGCAGCCGAAACAGGTAAGACGTGGCCCCCACTCCAAACCACTTCGCCACACTTCGGCCCACAACAAAAATGGCCGCCGCCGGGGCATATTGCACCATCTCTGCGACGTGCAGGTTTGCCCCCGCATAGACAAACAAAGCGATAAAGAACAGCTCAAACGCAGGCCCAAACTCCATCCCTGAAATCAGGTCTTTGCGCTCAATACCGCGCACGACAACACCCAGAACCAGAGGCGCGAAAAGAGTGGAGAGGTGCAGCATCATCGACGCGCCCAGAGTAAACACCACCGCGCCAATCACCAATGCCAAGTGGTATTGGGTCGCGCTCTTGAATTTGCGAGCGGTGTAATGCAACACCACACCCGCCACGCCACCCAGCGCGGCAGAACCCAAGAAGCTGTACAACGGAGCCCCAATGACGGTCTCAAGGGGTGCCTTGCCTTCCGCATACAGACCAGGCAACAAGGCCGCAAACACCATGAAAGCGATCACATTGTTCATCGCCACCAGCGACTCCGCACGGTCAATCACGGGGCCAGAAGCCCCTAATTCATGGGCCACGTGGATCAACACGGCGGGCGAAGATGAGATTGCCACGGCGGCGATCACTGAGGCAGGCAGACCGGTGACGCCGACCCAAGACAAACCGTAGTACACCGCAGCGAAGGTGAGCGCACTTTCGACGACTGAGATAACCAACAGCGATTTGTCACGCACCAACTGCTTGATGTCCAGCGACAACCCCAATCGGTAAAGAATCAAGCCGAGCGCCACATCCACAACGATGCGCGAATTGGCCAATTCTTCGTAGCTCACCAAGCCCATTACATTGGGGCCAACCAAAAACCCCACCAGCATGAACCCCGTGATACTCGGCAGCCAAGACACGCGGTGGGCCAAAAACCCGCCAATGGAGCCAAAAAACAAGAGCATGCCGAAGAACAACAGCGTGTTGGAGCTCAACGGCCAGGACGGAAGAAAGTCGACGTAAGGCATTTTTCTAATTCTTTCTTGTCAAATCAAAGTCTGAACAGCAACGCCTGATGAGACAGCCCGCGCTCAACTTGCGACCACACGACCCAGGGGGTCACGATGCTGGCCGCTGCATTTTGCAACTGGTCGGCAATTGGGCGTTCGCCGCGCTCAGCGTCTTGATGACGCGAAATCCGTAGCCAGACCCTTCCACGTCAAACTTCACACCCGGCGCGCCCTGCCGATCCATCACCCCCACCACCAAGGTTTGCTGAAACTGGTGATCCAACGCGCGCATCGCACCGGTTTGACCCGCCAAAGTCACCTTGACCCTTTCAAGCTCATTGGCAACAGCGACCGGCGTGGTCGCCCCCGCCTTTTCAATGGACTGCGCCAATGCCTCAACCATCAGTTGCATGCGCATGTGGACATAGTCATCGGCTGGCCGGGGGAAACGCTCTCGAAAAGACTGGTAAAAAGCGGCACTTTGCGGAGTTTGAACATTGGGCAGCCAATCAGCCACTGCCACCACGTTGCCAATGCCGGCCTCGCCAATGGCCGCCGGTGCCCCCAGGGCATTGCCATAAAAAGTGTAGAACTTGCCCTCAAACCCAACTTCTTTGGCCGCTTTGACCAGCAAAGTCAGGTCATTGCCAAAGTTGCCTGTGATCACCGCCTGCGCACCACTGGCCTTGATTTTGGTGGCATAGGGCAGAAAGTCTTTAACCCGCCCCATCGCATGCAACTCATCACCTACGACCTGCACATCGGGCCGCAAGACAGCCAGCTGCCGCTTGGCTTCACGCGCGACCGCGTGACCAAAGCTGTAGTCTTGCCCTATGAGGTACACGCTGCTCAAGGCCTTGTCGGCTTTGAGCACTTCCATCAAGGCCGTCATGCGCATGTCGGCATGGGCGTCGAAGCGAAAGTGCCAAAAACTGCATTTCTCATTGGTCAGGACCGGATCCCCTGCCGAGTAATTCAGAAACAACACCCGCTTGCCCGGCTCGCGTTCGTTGTGCTTGTTGATCGCATCAATCAGCGTCAAAGCGGTGGCCGACGAGTTGCCCTGCATGACAAACTGGACGCCGTCATCAATGGATGACTTCAGGGTGGACAAGGCCTCCTCTGCTTGGCCTTTGCTGTCAAACCGCTGCAAGGCCAGCGGGCGATTGCCAGTGGGCAGTTTGACACCGCCACGGGCATTCACCCGCTCGACGGCCCACTGCAGATTGCGAAACACCGCCTCGCCGGTGTTGCCAAAAGGGCCGCTCAACACCTCAATCACCGCAATTTTGATGGGAACGGGGTCAGCTTGCGCCATGGCCAGAGCGGGCGCGCATAGCGCCACTGCCAGTAATTTCAAGGTTTTACGGGGAAAAATAAACATACTAAAAAATCTCTTGAAAGCCGCCAAATCATTCACAAATTCAACCCAAGCGGAGGTTCATGTTGAACGCCGCGCAGTGTACACAAGGAGTTTCACCATGTTTTTTGCCACCACAAGTCCTGCGGAATTTTCTCGTCAACGTCAAGCTTCTGCGGGGCGCTCACTGGAGCGCTTTCTGGTTGAGGCGCAGCAACGCCCCAAGTCACAGCAGCAACAGTCCTGCCTCGCAGAGCAAGATGAACCCAAATTTTCCATTAGCCTGTTCCAGTCGGGTGATGGGCGGTGAATTTGACCGGCAAATCGAACTGCGTGGCCTCATCCCAAAGCCCCTTCATCCACTGTCTGTGCTGCATGGCCATTGCC
>JBAQDW010000463.1:0-6801 GCA_049286445.1 Rhodoferax sp.
AGTACGACTCGGGCAAGATGACCGATGTGTTGCAAGCCGCCCAAGGCTACGAGCCCACCACCAACGTGGACGAGGCCGACCTGATCTTGTTCAACACCTGCTCGGTGCGTGAAAAAGCGCAAGAAAAGGTGTTCTCTGACCTGGGACGGGTCAAGCACCTCAAGAAAAAAGGCGTGCTGATTGGGGTGGGCGGCTGCGTCGCCAGCCAGGAAGGCGCGGCCATCATCGAACGCGCGCCCTATGTTGACCTTGTGTTTGGCCCCCAAACCCTGCACCGGTTACCGCAAATGCTGCTCGACCGCGCGGCGCAAAACCGCTCGCAGGTGGACATCAGTTTTCCTGAAATCGAAAAATTTGACCACCTGCCACCCGCCAAGGTGGACGGCGCTTCGGCCTTTGTGAGCATCATGGAAGGGTGTTCCAAATACTGCAGCTACTGTGTGGTGCCTTACACGCGGGGCGAAGAGGTGTCACGCCCGTTTGAAGACGTGTTGGTTGAAGTGGCCGGCTTGGCGGACCAAGGCGTGAAAGAGGTCACCCTGCTGGGCCAAAACGTGAACGCCTACCGGGCCCGCATGATTGGCGACGACGCCGCGCTGAGCGCCGAGATGGCCGACTTTGCCACGCTGCTGGAATACGTGTCCGACATTCCCGGCATTGAGCGCATTCGCTACACCACCAGCCACCCCAACGAGTTCACGCCCTCGTTGATTGCGGCTTACGACAAGTTACCCAAGTTGGTCAGCCACCTGCACCTGCCCGTGCAGCATGGCTCAGACCGCATTTTGATGGCGATGAAGCGCGGGTACACCGCCATGGAGTACAAATCGACGGTTCGCAAACTCCGCGCCATTCGCCCTGATATGGCACTGAGCAGCGATTTCATCGTGGGTTTTCCAGGGGAAACCGAAGAAGACTTTGGCAAGATGATGAAACTCATTGACGATGTGGGCTTTGACAACTCCTTTAGCTTCATCTTCAGCCCCCGCCCCGGCACCCCGGCGGCCAATCTGCATGACGACACCCCGCACGAAGTGAAGCTGCGCCGCTTGCAGCACCTGCAAGGCGTCATCAACCACAGCATCCAACGCATCAGCGAAAGCCGAATGGGCACGGTGCAGCGCATTTTGGTGGAAGGTCCGTCCAAGCGCGATGACAGTGAGCTGATGGGCCGCACCGAATGCAACCGCGTGGTCAATTTTGTGGGTCAACCCCGGCTCATTGGACACATGGTGGATGTCACCATCACCGACACCCGCACCTACTCTTTGCGCGGTGAGGTGGTCACGCAAGACCGTCCGGCGGCAGGGTGATTCCATGTCCAGACCGCCAGGCGCTTAGGCGCGAAGCCGCGCAGGCAGTGCAGACGCACGGGGCAAGGCAAGGCAACAACAGACCGCAGGGATAGGCAATGGGAATGGGCCCGGCTCATGACTTGGGCGGGCTTCGGTTCTCTTCCACGAACTCAATGAATTGGTCAGGTGACAAGGGTCGACAAAAAAAGTAACCCTGCACCTGATCGCAGCCCTGCTCCCGAAGGTAGTCCAGCTGGGCTTGGGTTTCCACCCCTTCGGCCAAGGTGGCCATATTCAGGTTCTCTGCCATTTTGATGATGGCACCGACGATGGCTTTGTCATCGGGGTCGGTGGTGATATCGCGCACAAAGCTTTGGTCGATTTTGATTTTGCTGATCTTGAATTTTTTGAGGTAACTCAAAGACGAGTAGCCCGTTCCAAAATCATCAATCGACATGCGAATGCCCCGCGCATGCAAGGCGTTCATCACCGCCACGGCGGACTCCGGGTTGGCCATGGCGGTGCTTTCCGTCAACTCCAGCTCCAGCAGATCAGGGGGCATGCGCGCGTCCCACAGGATGGCGCTCACCCTCTCTGGCAAGTCGGCATGGCGAAACTGCACGGATGAGAGATTGTCTGACAGCGTCAACGGGGCCATACCGGCGGCCATCCAGTCCGACCATTGCTGCGCTGCCGTGCGCAGCACCCATTCACCCAGGGTCAAAATCAAACCGCAGCTCTCCGCGATGGGGATGAACTCTGCGGGCGACACCACGCCCAGCTCGGGGTGGGTCCAGCGCAGCAACACTTCGGCCCCACTCACAGAGCGCTTTTTCAGGCACACCTGCGGCTGGTAGCACAGGCTGAATTGTTGACGCGCCAGCGCTTTGCGCAGGCCGTTTTCAATCGCCAGCGTGCGCTCAGACTGGGATTGCATCGCGGAGGTGAAGAACCGGTAGCCATTGCGCCCGTCGTGTTTGGCGCGGTACATGGCGGCATCGGCGCAACGGGACAAGTCTTCAAAAAGAAGCCCGTCAGCGGGGTACATGGCAATCCCGATGCTGGGCGAGACGGTCAGCTCATGCAGCGCCAATTGCAAGGGCTGCATGGCAGACTTCAAGAGCTTCTCGGCCATGTGGGCGGCACCCTGCATGTCCGTGTCGGGCAGCAGCAGCACAAACTCATCGCCGCCCAAACGCGACACCGTGTCTCGCTCGCGCACCTCGGCCTGCAGCCGCTCAGCGAAAGCCACCAACAACTGGTCCCCCACCGCATGCCCCAGCGAGTCATTGATATTTTTGAAGTGGTCCAGGTCCAGAAAAAAAAGCGCCAATGGCTGCCCCCTGCGCTGCGCCGACGCCAGCGCCTGTTGGCACCGGTCTGTCAGCATCACGCGGTTGGGCAAGCGGGTCAGGGGATCAAAATGCGCCAACAGCCGGATGCGCTCCTCGGCTTTTTTGTTCTGCGTGACATTGCGCGACAACACCACAAACCTCGGCTCATCACCCGGCTGGCCCGACTTGCGGGAGACGGACAGCTCAAACCAGTGCTCGCCGGTGTCCAGTGGCAGCTTGAACTGTTTGCCCGTTGAACGCGAATGGTCATGGGCTTCTTGCAAGGCAGAAAGGACAATGGCGGCCGACTCGGGGGGCATCACCTCGGTCACCGTTTTACCAATCAAAATGTCGGCCGGTTGCGTTAAGTACTCGTGAACCGGCGAATGGCAGGTCAAATGCCGCCCTTCCAGGTCCATCTCAAACATGGCGTCCGGAATCGCCGCCACAGTGGCTTCCAATTGATGCTGGGCTGCCAGTATTTCGGCGGTGCGCTCGGCCACCTCTGCTTCCAGGCGCTGATCACGCCCCCGCATTTCAAACAGCACCCACGCCAAGTAGGACACGAGCCCACTGAGCAGCAGCGCCGCTCCCAGCTGCGCCCAAAGGTTTTGTGAGGCCTGCCAGCCCTCACGCGGGGACACACTCAAGGTCCATTGCCCATTGGGCAGTTCAAACACTGCATTGACAGGGTCTGCCAACCCGCTGCCTTCTGAGGCATCAATGACTTGACGCTCGCCAGTATCAGGATGCGTGCGCGACAACTCGTAGGCGTAGCCCCGTTCAGTGATCAGCGCCCGATTGGCGCCATCCAACACCTGGGGAAACCGCATGGTGACAAAGGAAAACCCCAGAACCTGGGAGCGCTGCGCGGGTCATTCAAAAAAATAGGCAGCAGCCCGACCACGCCCGTTCCTCCCTGCACCAGCTTGAGGGGGCCAATCAAGGTCAACTGATGAGAATCTCGTGCGCTACGGGTCTCACGCGCCTGCGTTGCATTGCCCAACTGGTCGAGCCCCATCAACCGCTCGTTTCCTGCGCGGGGAACCACCTGCTGCACGACACCGTTGGGTGACAAGCCCAGTGCGGCAATGCCCGGGTAGAAGGCCAGCATTTCGGTGGCGATGGGCTCAAAGTCCGGCACCTCACCTTGCCCCCGCCGAACCAAAGCGGCCGCCGCATAGGTCGCCGACAAAGAGCGCTCAATGGCGCGCTGCCAGCCTTGGGCTTGGTCATTGGCCAACTGGGAAACGAGGTCTCTGGCGTCGTTCACGCTGTCGCGTCGCGCATCCCAGATCCACCAAGCGCTAAAGATGCAGAGAAGTAAAAACAAGCCAACCACCCACACCCATTGGCGAAAACGATTTTTATGAGGAGGTGGGCGCATTTATTTCAGTTTATCAACTTTCAAATCAGCCCCGAACAAGCCCGCACTTGCAGGTTTTGGGGCGGGCATACAACGGCCCCGAATTCGCCACCCAGCTGTCACGCAGGCCCGCCACCCTTGGCCCATGCCCTTCAAAAGAAGACACCAACCCCCTCAAGCGCAAGCCTCGCAAGGGGCAGACCCACTGCGTTTTGGCGCGCCGACTTGGACCACACCGCAATAAGATCCCGCCATGAAAGAGTGGCCTGGCCCGAATGCCACTTATCGGTGGCGGGTGACGCCCTGGGCAAACCCGACCTAAAAAAAGAGGGCCGACCTGAGCGGTTACACAATTTTTCAAGAGTCTGCCAAAACGAGTCCGGCGCAGACGCGGGTTGGAGGACATTCATACCCTGGGGGGCCACCAAATCCTTGGTGAAAGCATAATGATCGACAAGGCATGGCATGCGTGCCGCGTCATTCATTTTTACTTCTCAAGCACCCCTTGAACACGATTCTTCGCAATAACGTCCACATTTTGGGCGACACCGGTCCGGTTCTTCTTTACGGCCACGGTTTTGGATGCAACCAGGCCATGTGGAACCGTGTGACGCCTGCCTTCGAGGGCACGCACCGGCAGGTGTTGTTTGACTATGTGGGCTCCGGAAAATCCGACCTTGCCTGTTTTGATCCCGAACGTTACGCCAGTCTCTCGGGTTATGCGCAAGATATTCTGGAGGTGTGTGATGCGCTTGACCTGCGCAGCGGTGTCACTTTTATAGGTCATTCGGTCAGCAGCAGCATCGGCATGCTGGCATCCATTGCCCGGCCTGAGTTGTTTGAACGCCTCATTCTGGTGGGACCCACGCCTTGTTTTCTCAACCATTCACCCGACTATGTTGGCGGATTTGAGCGGGAAGATTTGGAAGGTTTGCTAGAACTCATGGAGAGGAACTACATTGGCTGGGCTAACTACTTGGCGCCTGTGGTGGCGGATACCTCTGGCGACAGCGCATTGAGTGGCGAGTTATCGGACAGCTTCTGCTCCACAGACCCGATCGTCGCCAAACTCTTTGCGCAAGCGACGTTCTTCTCGGACAACCGTTCGGACTTGCAACACGTCTCACGGCCCTGTTTGATTTTGCAGCATCAAATCGACGCTCTGGTTCCGTTTGAAGTGGGTGAATTTCTTCATCAGCACCTGAAGGGAAGCACGCTCAAGGTCATTGAGGCAACGGGTCACTGCGCGCACATGAGCCACCCTGCGCTGGTAATTGAGGCCATAAAACACTACCTTGCAGACCCAAGCGCCTGAAAATCAGGACGGGAAGGACCCCTTGGACCTTTTGAATCAACTCCCCTGCCCGGTCATTTCGACCAATCGTGCGGGGAATATCTTGACAGCTAACCATGAGCTACTGCGGGTCATGGGCGGCACGCTCGACGAATGGCGATTGAAAACGGTGAATTATTTGTTGCCACCGGCCAGTCGTATCTTTTTGCAAACCCATATTTGGCCCATGCTGCTGTCTCAGGGCGCAGTACAAGAGATCCAATTGGAGCTGATGGATGCGACGGGGCGGCGCATTCCCGTCCTTGTCAACGGGAAAAAGAGCGTACACAACGGCGTTGAGTGTTATTACTGGGTGTTTTTTATCAGCTTGGAGCGCAGTAAATTTGAAGGTGAATTGCTCAAAGCGCGCCATATGGCCCAAGCGAATGCACTGGCACTCGCCAAAAGTGAACGCTTCATTAAAGCCGTAACCGATGGCCTGCCGGCAAGAATTGCGTACTGGGACAAAGACTTGATCTGCCGGTTTGCCAACAAACCTTACCAACAATTTTTCGCCAAGATGCCCGACTCTGTGTTGGGATCCACCATGACCGAATTGATGGGGCCAACCGTGGTGGCACTAAACCAGCCTCACATTGACCTGGTTTTTCAGGGACACTCCGTTGAGTTTGAACGCCAAGTGAACTTACCCGACGGGGAGAAAGCGCACTACTTGGCCACGTACCTTCCTGACTTTGATGCCAAAGCAGCGGTGCTCGGATTTTTTGTGCTGGTCAGTGACATAACCCAAGTCAAGAAATCAGAGGTTGAACAGCAGTTAGCAGCGAGCGTGTTCGAGAGCATCAGTGACAGCATCATCATCCTGGATGCAGATGGCAAGGCTTTGTCCGTCAACCCTGCGTACACCCAGATCACCGGCTACGCCCCCGAAGAGATTGTGGGTCGCAAACCGAGAATTTTGGATGGGGCGCGCCATGACCCAGCGGTTTTTTCGGCGATGCGACTGGCACTCGACACCGAGGGGCATTGGGAAGGCGATGTTTGGGACCGTCGCAAAAATGGTGACGCATTTGTGGCTTGGCACAGCGTGTCACTCATTCGGGGGAAGGACGGCGAGGCGGTGCGGTACGTCTCCGTGTTCAGCGACATCACGGCAAGGTGGAAGAAGGCGGAGGAGACCAAGCACTTGGCGCTTCATGACGCGCTAACCGGCCTTCCAAACCGCTACATGCTGCTGGAACGCCTGCACCAGTCCATTGCACGCGCGCTCCGGGAAAAACACCATCTCGCGGTGTGTTTCGTCGATTTAGACGGGTTCAAAGCGATCAACGATCAGTGGGGACACGCCGCAGGAGACGAGGTGCTGAAAACGGTTGGGCAAACGCTTCAACCCAAATTTTCCATTAGCCTGTTCCAGTCGGGTGATGGGCGGTGAATTTGACCGGCAAATCGAACTGCGTGGCCTCCTCCCAAAGTCCCTTCATCCACTGTCTGTGCTGCATGGCCATTGCC
>JBAQDW010000464.1:0-4190 GCA_049286445.1 Rhodoferax sp.
CTCCTTCTGGCTGTATTTGCTTGATCGCGTCTCCCTGACCAACGCCATCCCGCCCCTGCCTTCGCTCATTCGCAATGCCGCGATGGCTGGTGCTTTGCCTTGAGTTATTGAGAAGTTACACTTTTATACCACCACCCCATATAGGACCTACACAAGCAGCTACCGAAAATATAGCAATTTTTGCGCTGCAACACCCACCCCGCCGGGACGAGAAAGGCAGTCAACAGCCCAATGGGCCCACATGTTGGAAGGGGACGAGTTCCCCGTGAGCCGGCAACTGTCCAAGCGACTTTCAACACCGCAGTGGCAGGTCAGGTGAGCCAAAGACGTCACCCGACTAAGCAAGTGCCATTCGCCTGAGGCGCCCGACCGGCGGCTAGGCACGCGGATGGTGCCGGGCATGCAACACCTTTAACCGCTCACGGGCGACATGGGTGTAAATGGTGGTGGTTGAAATATCGACATGCCCCATGAGCATCTGCACCGCGCGCAAATCGGCCCCATGGTTGAGCAAGTGGGTGGCAAAGGCATGGCGCAGCGTGTGCGGCGACAAGGGGCTGGTGATGCCCGCCTGAAGCGCGTATTTTTTAACAATGACCCAGAACATCACCCGGCTCATCGCACTGCCGGCTTTCTGCCCGCGCAGCGTCACAAACAAGTCTTCGGTTTGCTTGCCTTCGAGCAGCTGCGGGCGCTCAGACGCAAGGTAGCGGCCCAGCCAACGGCTGGCCTCTTCTCCAAACGGCACCAGACGCTCTTTGTTGGCTTTGCCCAGCACCCGCAGCACGTTGTCGTTCAGGCTCACATTGATCACACTCAAGTCCACCAACTCACTCACGCGCAAGCCTGAGGCGTACATCAGTTCCAGCATCGTGCGGTCGCGCACGCCCAAAGGTGTGCTGACGTCTGGCGCGGCAAGCAAGGCCTCCACCTGGGCCTCGGTCAGTGTTTGAGGCACCCGCAAAGCCTGGCGGGCCGCCTGCAGTTTGAGTGTCGGATCGACGCTGATGACACCCTCACGCAAGGCCCAACGAAAGTAGCGCTTAAAAACCGTCAAACGCCGGTTGGCGGTCGTGGCTTTGGTGGTGCTGACCTGCGCAGAGAAATAGCCGTTCAGGTCCGACTCTGCCACGTCAACCAAGCCCTGCGAGCGCCCCGCCAGCCAAAGGGCAAAAAGCCGCAGGTCACGTCGGTAAGCCAGCAGTGTGTTTTTTGAGAGCCCTTCCTCCAGCCACAAGGCGTCAGTAAAGCCATCAATGGCGCTGGCGTCGGCAGGGGTCAGCACGGGTGGCGCAATAGGGAGGGTTTGAACGGTCATGAACGTTGAATATACACAGGCATTGGGCCCTGCCGCGCGCACGTGAACGATGCGTTCCCAGGCCGCTGGTATCCTCGCCCGGTGTATTACGCCCAACTTCTTTTCCCCGACTTCTCCCTGATTCTGTTGGGCTACCTGATTTGTCGGTTCACGGCCCTGAATCGCCCCCTATGGCAGCACGTGGAGGCACTGGTTTATTACGTGCTGTTTCCGGTGCTGTTGTTTCACTCCATCGTCAAAAGCCCACTTGACCTGCACGCCGCCTCCAGTCTGATTGGCGCGGGTTGGTCGATGGGACTGACCGGCATTGCTTTGGCCTATGCCTTGCCCTATATGCCCGGGCTGGGTCGGCTGATTCCAAGGCGGGAGCACGCGGCGAGCGCGCAGGTTGCGTTTCGCTTCAACTCTTTCATTGGCCTGGCTTTGGTGGACCGGCTGGCGGGGCCGCAAGGGGTGCTCATGATGGCGGTGTTGATTGGGGTGTGCGTGCCCCTCTTCAACGTGGCCGCCGTGTGGCCCATGGCACGCCACGCCCAGCGCGGCTTTTTGCGTGAACTGGTGCGAAACCCGCTGATCATTGGTACCGCCTCAGGGCTGGCCGCCAATCTGTTGGGGTTCACGTTGCCCGCGCTGCTGGAGCCGACCGTGACCCGCATCGGGGCCGCCTCCCTGGCGCTGGGGCTGATGGCGGCTGGGGCAGGCATGCAACTGGGCGCACTGCGGCATGACAAAACGCTGGGCGTGAGCCTGCTGCTGATCCGTCACTTTGTGTTGCCGCTGGCCGCATTTGGGTGGGCTCAAGCGTTTCATCTCGACCCCACCCAAACCTTGGTCTTGCTTGCGTTCTCCGCGTTGCCCACCGCCTCCAGTTGCTACGTGCTGGCCGCCCGCATGGGGTATGACGGTGCGTTTGTAGCCGGGCTGGTCACGCTGTCCACTGTGCTGGGCGTGTTGAGTCTGCCTTTTGCGCTGGGCATTCTGGGCGGCGGTTGACCGAAAAACGCCACCGCCCCCTTAAAATACTATTTTTTTTGTAGCGGCTTGCGCAGACTGGGTTTGGGCTAGAGGCTTATTTCTATTACAAAGACAAAGCCCACGACACATGCTCTCGCACGACCTCGCTGGGATGCTCGGCGCGGGTTGCCAAGGTGGCTCTCAAGGTTTGGTCTTCGGTGAGCGTGGCGGATGAACGGGCGTTGCCCAAGGCCACCGCAATATTGCGCAACCACCGCTCGTGCCCAATGCGCCGTATCGGGCTGCCCTCGGTGAAACGCAGAAATGCTTCCTCAGACCACGCAAACAAGGTGGCCAGCTGGCTCCCTGCCAAGCCTGGCCGCTCATCGAAGTCGGGCAAGGCGCTGCGTTGGGCAAACTTGTTCCACGGGCAGATCAATTGGCAATCGTCACAGCCATAGATACGGTTGCCGATCAGCGCACGAAATTCCAGAGGAATTGGACCGGCATGCTCAATCGTCAGGTACGAGATGCAGCGCCGTGCATCCAAGCGGTGCGGCGCCACAATGGCTTGCGTGGGGCAGATGTCAATACAGGCATTGCAGCTGCCGCAGTGGGCCGCCACGGGTTCGCTCAAGGGCAAGGCCAAGTCAATGTAAATTTCACCCAAAAAGAAAGTGGAACCCGCCTCTCGGCTCAGCAGCAGCGTGTGTTTGCCGCGCCAGCCTTGCCCGCTGCGCGCGGCTAATTCGGCTTCTAGCACGGGGGCGGAGTCGGTGAACACGCGGTGCCCAAAAGGGCCGATCGAATCAGCAATGCGGTCGCTCAGCTTTTGCAGGCGCGCGCGCAAGACCTTGTGATAGTCTCGACCTCGGGCGTACACCGACACAATGGCTTCAGTGGGGTGGTGCAGGCGATTGAGCTCCAGACTCTGCCAGTCAGGCGCCGTGCTTGCGGGCAAGTAGTCCATGCGCGCCGTGATGACGCTCACCGTGCCAGGCACCAACTCTGCGGGACGGGCCCGCTTGAGACCGTGCGACGCCATGTAGCCCATGTCTCCATGAAAACCGTGCGCCAGCCATGCCGATAATCCGGCCTCTGAGGAGGTGAGATCGACGCCGGCGACGCCAATTTGGGAGAATCCCAGCTCACGGGCCCACAACTGAATTTTGGAGATCAATTGACCGCTGTTGATTTGAAGAATGGGGGTAGTCACCCCCCCATTGTAAAAAGCCTGCACTGGCCGGACGAAAGGGCCACGCAAGCGTTTGCCAACACCTTGGCTCAGCAACCGGCCCTGCGCCATGCGTTTGTGGAGTTACACGGTGAGCTGGGCGCCGGAAAAACCACCTTGGTGCGCCACATGCTGCGGGCACTGGGGGTTCAAGGCCGTGTCAAAAGTCCCACTTATGCGGTGGTAGAGCCTTACGAACTGCCCAACCTCAACCTGTGGCACTTCGACTTTTACCGCTTCAGTGACCCCCGGGAATGGGAAGACGCCGGTTTTCGGGACATTTTTGCCAGCCCCGGCTTGAAGCTGGCCGAATGGCCCGAAAAGGCCGCCGGGTTTATCCCGCGCGCCGATTTGGTCCTTCACCTCCACGTCTTGGAAGACGAGTCACGCCAGATTCACTTAACGGCGCAAACGCCCACGGGCCAAGCCCTGCTCGACGCGGTAAGCCTTCGTTTTCCTCCAACCGAAGCACAGGACCCCGCATGAAACGGCGAAACCTATTGCAGTCGGGTGCCTTGGTGCTGTTGCTGGGCATGCAACACATCGCACGCGGTGCGACCATTTTGGCGGTACGCGTCTGGCCCTCGCCCGACTATTCGCGCGTGACGCTGGAGTCTGATACCGAGCTGAAAGCCAAACAATTTCTAGTGGGCAGCCCGCCGCGCTTGGCCATCGACATTGAGG
>JBAQDW010000465.1:0-1538 GCA_049286445.1 Rhodoferax sp.
GGCTGGGCTTCTGCTAAAGATATTATTTTGAAAGTTGCCGGAATCCTTACTGTAAAAGGTGGAACTGGCTGCATCGTAGAATATTTTGGTGAAGGTGCTAACTCGCTTTCTGCTACAGGAAAAGGAACCATTTGTAATATGGGTGCTGAAGTTGGAGCAACCACTTCTACATTCGGTTATGATGATTCGATGAGAAGATATTTAGCTGCAACTGGAAGACAAGATGTTGTAGATGCTGCTGATCAAATTGCAGATCATTTAACTGGTGATGCTGAAGTATATGCAAATCCTGAATTATATTTTGATCAGGTTGTTGAGATCGATTTAAATACCTTAACTCCACATTTAAATGGACCTTTCACACCAGATTTGGCGACACCTGTTGCTGAATTCCATGATAAAGCAGTTGCGAACGGATGGCCAATTGAAGTAGAGTGGGCATTGATCGGTTCTTGTACCAACTCTTCTTATGAAGATTTATCAAGAGCGGCTTCGATCGTTGAAGATGCTTTTGCTAAAGGCGTGAAGCCGAAAGCTATTTTAGGAATTAATCCAGGTTCTGAGCAAGTAAAATTTACTGCTGAGAGAGATGGTTTCTTAGATTCATTTAGAAAATTTGAAAACGCTAGAATCTTTACTAATGCTTGTGGACCATGTATCGGTCAGTGGGATAGAGAAGGTTCTGATAAAGGAGAGGTAAATTCAATCATCCATTCATTCAACAGAAACTTTGCAAAAAGAGCTGATGGAAATCCAAATACGCATGCCTTCGTAGCTTCACCAGAAATGGTTGCTGCCGTTGCAATTGCAGGACGATTAGATTTTAATCCAATCACAGATACATTAACCAACGAAGCCGGAGAGCAAATTAAATTAGACGAGCCAAAAGGTTTCGAACTTCCGGAAAGAGGTTTTGCGGTAGATGACAATGGTTATCAGGCACCGTCGGAAGATGGTTCAACTGTTCAGATTGCAGTAAGCCCAACTTCTGATAGACTTCAATTGTTAACTCCTTTCCAACCTTGGGACGGACAAAACATTCATGGAGCGAAAGTTTTAATCAAAGCTTTTGGAAAATGTACAACAGACCATATTTCTATGGCTGGACCGTGGTTGAAATACCGTGGACATTTAGATAATATTTCCAACAATATGTTGATCGGTGCGATTAACGCTTACAACATGGAAACCAACACCGTGAAAAATACGCTTACGGGAGAATATGGTGAAGTTCCTGCCGTTGCAAGAGCTTATAAAGCGGCTGGCGTTCCGACAATTGTAGTTGGTGACGAAAACTATGGTGAAGGTTCTTCTAGAGAGCACGCAGCTATGGAGCCAAGACATCTTGGTGTTTACGCAGTTTTAGTGAAATCATTCGCTCGTATCCACGAAACGAATTTGAAAAAACAAGGAATGCTAGGTTTAACGTTTGCTGATAAATCGGACTATGATAAATTCCAGGAAGATGACACCATCAACTTCTTAGACTTAGCTGAGTTTGCTCCAGGTAAACCATTAACTTTAGAATTGGTTCACGC
>JBAQDW010000466.1:0-5924 GCA_049286445.1 Rhodoferax sp.
TTACAGTTAAGCGCGGTAATTCCGCGCTTTTTCTTTGCCACTATTTCCCTGAGATTCAACATGATTCAAATCACTCTTCCTGATGGTTCAAAGCGCGACTACCCGGGTCCTGTCACCGTTGCAGAGGTCGCTTCTTCGATTGGTTCAGGTTTGGCCAAAGCTGCTTTGGCGGGAAAGGTGAATGGAACGGTGGTCGACACCAGTTTTCTGATTCAGACGGACAGCCCCTTGTCCATCATCACGGCGAAAGATGCGGATGGGCTGGGAGTTATTCGACATTCAGCGGCCCACTTGCTGGCGTATGCGGTCAAAACCTTGTTTCCAGAGGCGCAGGTCACGATTGGTCCGGTCATAGAAAACGGGTTTTTCTATGATTTCTCTTACAAGCGCCCCTTCACACCCGAAGACCTTGTGGCGATTGAGAAAAAAATGGGGGAACTGGCAGCAAAAGATGAGCCCGTCACACGCCGTGTTTTGCCTCGCGACGAAGCGGTTACTTATTTCAAAAATTTGGGAGAGTATTACAAAGCGGAAATCATTGCCAGTATTCCGGCCAACGAAGACGTGTCTTTGTACCGAGAGGGTGAATTTGAAGACCTATGCCGAGGCCCGCATGTGCCCAGCACCGGTAAGCTGAAGTTTTTCAAGCTGATGAAGCTTGCAGGGGCGTATTGGCGCGGAGATCATCGAAATGAGATGTTGCAACGTATCTATGGAACAGCGTGGGCTACCAAAGATGACTTGCAGCAGCATTTAAAAATGTTGGAAGAGGCGGAGAAGCGTGATCACCGTAAGCTGGGCCGTGAGCTTGATTTGTTTCACATTGATGACCATGCGCCGGGACTGGTTTTTTGGCATCCGAAAGGTTGGACTTTATGGCAGGGTGTCGAGCAGTACCTGCGTCAGGTGTACCGAGACAATGGTTATCAGGAGGTCAAAGGTCCACAAATTATCGATAAAGGATTGTGGGAAAAGACCGGCCACTGGGATAAATACCGTGAAAACATGTTCATCACGGAATCTGAAAAACGAGAGTACGCTCTTAAGCCAATGAATTGCCCTGGGCATATTCTGATTTATAAGCAGGGTATTAAGAGTTATCGAGATTTGCCGCTGCGGTATGGTGAGTTTGGAAACTGCCATCGTAACGAGCCCTCCGGTGGCTTGCACGGCATCATGCGTGTTCGGGGTTTCACCCAAGATGATGGACACATCTTTTGCACGGAAGAACAAATTTTGGATGAGTGCATTGCGTTCACTGCGCTACTACAGAAGGTATACAAAGATTTCGGTTTCACCAAAATTATTTATAAAGTAGCAACTCGCCCTGAAAAGCGGATTGGAAGTGATGAGTACTGGGATAAAACGGAAGAAATTTTGAAGGAAAGCTTGCGCCGTTCAGGTTGCGAGTTTCATATCTCTGAGGGAGAGGGTGCTTTTTACGCCCCTAAGCTCGAATACGCACTAAAGGACGCATTGGGACGGGAGTGGCAATGTGGCACGATTCAAATTGACCCCAATTTGCCAGAGCGTCTAGATGCGGAGTACGTTGGAGAGGATGGTGCGCGCCATCGACCGGTCATGCTTCATCGGGCTATTGTGGGCAGTCTTGAGCGATTCATTGGAATACTGATAGAGGAGAGTGCGGGTGCATTGCCCGTTTGGTTAGCGCCGGTCCAAGTCGCAGTGCTCAATATTACCGATGCACAGGCAGAATATTGTGGCGAAATTGTCGAAAAATTGAAGAAATCATTGTCCAACCAAGACTTAAGAGTGGTGTCTGATTTACGCAATGAAAAGATTACGTATAAAATACGCGAGCATTCAATGCAAAAGTTGCCCTATATTCTTGTCATTGGTGATAAGGAAAAGGCATCAGGAACCGTTGCTGTGCGCGCCCGTGGAGGTCAAGACCTCGGTGTGATGTCTTTAGATTCTTTCATTCAATTGATTGAGCGTGACATTACTGAAAAAATCGTCTTTTCAGCTGCTTAAAGCACTAGATTGGTTTCGCGCACGCATGCTGGATACAGCTATCATCCAGATAGCAATAAACTGTGAAGGATTGAGCCATCGCTACTGAATTTCGTGACCGTCGTCACCGTGAAGAACGCAAACATCGCCTAAACCGAGAAATCATGGCACCAGAAGTTCGACTTTCTGGCGTTGAGAATGAGCCGCTGGGTGTCGTCAGCCTGATGGATGCCCTGCGCATGGCCGGTGAGTTGGATGTCGATCTCGTTGAAATCGCCGCTACGGCAAGCCCTCCTGTCTGTCGTTTGATGGACTACGGAAAATTCAAATACCAAGAGCAAAAAAAGGCGGCTGAAGCCAAAGCCAAACAAACGGTTATTGAAATCAAAGAAGTTAAGTTCCGTCCAGGAACCGATGAGGGTGATTACAACATTAAGATGCGCAATATTAAGCGTTTCTTGGCTGACGGTGACAAGTGCAAAATCACACTGCGGTACCGCGGTCGCGAAATTACGCACCAAGAAATTGGTATGGCATTGCTGAATCGTATTCGCAGCGATCTGGCGGATTTGATCGTTGTTGAGCAGTTTCCAAAGCTGGAAGGGCGGCAAATGATCATGATGATTGCCCCAGGTCGGAAAAAACCAGCGGTAAAAACGGGATCTGACAGTGTGACGGTAACGAATTGATAGTTTTGTATGTGCTGGGATATATCCAGTGCATACCGAAGTCTCGGGTTTCGATTCGTGATTACATCGATGTGACTCATTGCATCGATTGAAGGTGACTAGCTGTAAAGCTTCACTTGAAAAGTGGCTCGGGGCCAACAAGGCTGCAAATTGTTTGCAGACGCCTCACGAGCACAATGTAAAAGGAGCAGTAATATGCCCAAAATGAAGACCAAGAGCGCGGCGAAAAAACGCTTCCGCGTCCGTCCAGGTGGCACCGTTAAGCGCGGTCAAGCCTTCAAACGTCACATTCTGACCAAGAAGACCACCAAAAATAAACGCCAATTGCGTGGATCAACATCGGTGCATGAGAGCGACATGGGTCGCATGGCGCAGATGCTGCCAGGCCGTGGTATTTAATTAACGACGAACAAGGAGTAATTCAATGCCTCGCGTCAAACGTGGTGTAACGGCTCGCGCCCGCCACAAAAAAGTTCTAGCCCTTGCAAAAGGTTTCCGTGGTCGTCGCGGTAATGTCTTCCGTGTCGCTAAACAAGCGGTAATGAAAGCTGGGCAATATGCCTACCGCGATCGTCGTACGAAGAAACGTGTCTTCCGTCAGTTGTGGATTGCCCGTATTAATGCCGCTGCTCGTCAGTGTGGTATGACATACAGTCAGTTTGCTAACGGCCTGAAGAAATCGAATATTGAGATCGACCGTAAGGTTTTGTCCGATATCGCTATCCATGACATGGCAGCGTTTGCTGGCATCGTGGAGCAAGTTAAGGCGAAGCTGGCTGCTTGAGTTCCGAGTTGAGTGGCTATCAACTTGATAGCTATTCATCCACCAGAAACAGGGGCTAGGGCTTGAAAAAGCGCTAGCCCCTTTTCCATTGACAAGAGAATTTATGAACGAGTTGAACATCGTTGTCGAAGGTGCTAAATTAGCGTTTTCTCAAGCAGTTACGCCTGCTGATCTGGAAAATGCCAAGGCCTTGTTTTTAGGAAAAACAGGCCGTATCACTGAACTCATGAAAGGCATGGCCTCATTAGCGGTGGAAGAGAAGAAATCTCGCGGCGCATCCATCAATATCGCTAAGCAAGCTATAGAAACGGCTTTGACCCAAAGGCGCCAAGCGCTGGCAGAGGCCGAGCTTCAGAAGCAATTGCATGCCGAGGCATTTGACGTCTCTTTGCCGGGACGGCAACGCGGGGCTGGTGGACTCCATCCTGTTTCATTGACTTTGGAGCGTATCGAGTCAATATTTGGTTCTATGGGTTTTGATGTGGCAGAAGGCCCAGAAATTGAATCCGATTGGTTCAATTTCACTGCGTTGAACACGCCCGAAGATCATCCTGCACGTTCAATGCACGATACGTTTTACGTTGAGGGCGGTTCTGCCAAAGCGCCGAATTTATTGCGTACACATACCAGTCCGATGCAGATTCGTTATGCTGTCAAGCGTGTAAAGCACCATCGATCTATCGCTGGCATGTCGAATAAATCTGATGAATTATTTTCTGGCGCGATGCCGGAGATTCGTGTGATTGCGCCTGGCCGGACCTATAGAGTGGACAGTGATGCCACTCACTCGCCAATGTTTCATCAATGTGAAGGGTTGTGGGTCGGCGAGAACGTCAGCTTCAAAGACTTGAAGTTTGTCTTCACGGATTTCTGCAAGACTTTCTTTGAGTCCGAAGACTTGGTTTTGCGCTTTCGTCCAAGTTTTTTCCCTTTTACCGAACCCAGTGCTGAGATAGACATTCAATTTCAGACTGGACCGCTGGCTGGTCGTTGGCTGGAGGTCGCGGGTTCTGGGCAAGTCCATCCCACTGTCATTCGAAACATGGGTCTGGATCCAGAACGGTATATTGGTTTCGCGTTTGGCATGGGCCCTGACCGACTAACCATGCTGCGCTACGGCGTGAACGACTTGCGTCTGTTTTTTGACGGCGACATTCGTTTCTTGTCTCAGTTCCAGTGATTTGATTGTGGAGATGCGCTTTGCGCGCGACTCTTCCCTGAAGAATGCTATGCGGTGCAGTCAGTGCCTCAGTGTGGCGATGTATTTCGAATTGATTAAACAGTATGCAATTTCCCGAATCCTGGCTACGTGAATTCTGTAATCCTCCCTTGACGACTCAGCAATTGGCTGACACTCTCACCATGGCGGGCCTCGAGGTTGAAGAGTTAAAACCTGTTGCACCGCCATTTACTAATATCGTTGTAGGTGAGATTAAAGAGGCGATTCAACACCCCAATGCTGACCGTTTGCGAGTTTGCAAAGTCGACGTCGGTCGTGAGGCACTGCTTGATATCGTTTGTGGCGCACCAAACGCACGCGTAGGCATCAAAGTGCCCTGCGCCATGGTCGGTGCAGAGTTGCCGCCAGGGGAGGATGGAAAGCCACTCCTGATTAAATTAGGTCTTCTTCGTGGTGTCGAAAGTCAAGGTATGTTGTGCTCGGCACGCGAGCTGAAGCTTTCAGAGGAGCATGGTGGCTTGCTTGAACTCAATGAGGAAGCTGTTCTTGGCCAGGACCTCCGTAGCCACCTCGACCTTGACGACACTGTATTTACCCTGAAATTGACCCCCAATTTGGCGCATTGTCTAAGCGTATTTGGAGTTGCTCGTGAAGTGGCCGCTTTAACTGGTGCGCCACTGAATACGCCAATTTTTCCGGTGATAGCGACTGGCAATTCAGAAGTGCTGCCCGTCAAAATTAGCGCGCCTAACCTGTGTGGACGTTTTTCAGGGCGAATCGTGCGCAACGTCAATCCGAAAGCCCCAACGCCGCAGTGGATGATTGACAAATTAGCCCGGTGTGGTCAGCGGAGTGTGACAGCTCTTGTTGATATTTCTAATTACCTCATGTTCGAATTGGGTCGACCGTCACATATTTTTGATCTTGACAAAATTCAAGGTGGATTGGACATACGTTGGGGGCAGCCCGGAGAGCAGCTGAGACTGTTGAACGGCAACACCGTCACTGTTGATGAAGAAGTTGGTGTCATCTCCGACGAGAGACAGGTTGAATCCCTGGCTGGCATCATGGGCGGCGATGCCACTGCTGTGACTGACGACACCCAAAATGTCTATGTCGAAGCTGCATTTTGGTGGCCCAAATCCATTGCCGGACGTTCACGTCGGTTCAACTTTTCTACGGATGCAGGGCACCGCTTTGAGCGGGGCGTTGATCCGAGTCACACCGTTGAGCATATTGAACGGTTGACGGAGTTGATCATCGATATTTGCGGCACGGCTGACGTAACGTGTGGGCC
>JBAQDW010000467.1:0-10902 GCA_049286445.1 Rhodoferax sp.
TGTCCGTAAAACGTAGTTCAAAGTTCATGACAACCCCGCACTGAAATCGAGATCAGCTACTTTACCCAAAAATCAGCCAATTCTTCAACAAAATCAATCGCTTGCGCTAATGGCTTCCATTAGAAATTAGGGCTAATGGGAAATTTGGGTTCAATACACGGTTTTGTCTTTCCTTTCAGCCATAAAAAAGCCACCGCATGCGGTGGCTTTTTTTGAGCTTGCCTTCAACAGGCAAGACGAAAGCGCATTAAATCTTCAGCGTGTTCATGTACTGGTTGAAGGGGTACTCGGAGTAGCGGTTCCACAGAATTTGGTCACGTTGGAAGGCACGCATGTCTTGGTGAATCTTCTTGAACTCCGGCGACTTGGCCTCGTGCTCGGCAAACACTTCCATCGACGACTTGAATCCGGCGTCCATCACCGCTTTCGGGAAAGCCTTGAGCTTGGTTTTCTCAGCGACCAGTTTCTTCAATGCAATCGGGTTCCAGGCATCGTATTTCGCCGTCATGTCAACCGCGGCGACTTTGCATGCGGCATCCAAGATGGCCTTGTTTTCATCTGACAAGGTGTTGTACTTCTTGACGTTGATGAAAAACTCCAGGTCGGCACCGCCTTCCCACCAGCCGGGGAAGTAGTAGTAGGGTGCCACTTTGTTGAAGCCTAGCTTGGCATCATCGTAAGGGCCCACGAATTCAGCCGCGTCCAAAGTGCCTTTTTCCAGCGCTTGGTAAATGTCACCTGCCGGAATATTTTGTGCGACCACGCCCAACTTGGCCATCGCCTCACCGAACAAGCCGCCGCCCAAACGCATTTTCAGACCCTTGAGGTCTGCCACCGTTTTGATTTCTTTGCGGTACCAGCCACCCATCTGGGTGCCCGTGCTGCCGGCACTTGCGGTTTTGAAGTTGTACTGTGCAAAAAAGGCATCGAGCAACTTGCGGCCATTGCCGTGGTCTTTCCACGCGGTGTTTTGACGCGCGGTCAGGCCAAACGGCACCGCGCAGCTGAACGCAAAAATGGGGTCTTTGCCGGTGAAGTAATAAGCGGCGGACTGGGCGATCTCGATCGTGTCCGCCTGCAGTGCATCGACCACGCCAAAAGCGGGCATCAATTCACCTGCGGGGTGTACAGAGATTTCAAACTTGCCGCCCGACATGGCCTTGACTGTTTTGGAAAGCATCTCGGCGCTGCCGAAAATCGTATCCAGCGATTTAGGAAAGCTGGACGCGAGACGCCAGCGCACGGCGGCTTGCGCATGCACGGCAGGCGAGATGCCGGCAGCTAATACGCCGGCAATGCCCGCATGCTTGATGATTGAACGACGATCCATCAGGTTCACTCCTAGAATGATTCATTGAATATTTCACCGGGCGGGTGCGCACGGCAATGACCCATAAGAGTCATCTGTTCATTGTAAGAGCCCCATCCGTCGGGACGGCGCGGGTTTTCCCCGGTGCGGCGTTGCCCTCCTTCCCGCCTGGTGAGGTGGGCGTGAGAGTGGGAGTTGCATCTCAGGAGTTGCTACATTTTCGGTAGCTGCTTGCGCAGGTACAGAAAGGGCTAGCGTTGTAAAAGTCATTCAAAGGCCTTGCGGAACCAAGTTGCAGAAACTTCAAGGTCTTGTTCATTCCCCCCCTCTCCCCCAACCCCTCTCCACCCCCGCCGGGGGGATCAGGGGAGCTCAACAGCCCTATGTGGCCAACGCTTTGTCTGGGGTGGCGTACACGTGCAGACGCCAACCTTCAAACTCGCCGGGAACCGCGTGAGTGTGGGACGCCACTGATATTGCCTGTGTTCACTTTGAAGGTTGGCCGGGCACCGTGAACGCCGCCCCTTTAAAAACGCGGCCACATACGGCTGTTGAAGGCCAGTTTGAAGGTTGGCGGCTCACGGTGAACTTAACCACTTCCAACACGCGGCCACATAGGGCTGTTGGCTCCCCTCTCCCGCCCGGCGGGGCGGGAGAGGGGTTGGGGGTGAGAGTGGGGGTTGCAGCGCAAGAATTGCTACATCGTTGATAGCTGCTTACGCAGGTGCAGCAAGGGCTACAGGCCGAAAACACCCAAAATATGGAACGCATGGCGCCGCTGACGCCGCACGGTTAACGGTTAACGGTTAACGGTTAACGGTTAACGCTAACGGCTAAGGGTAAAAGCCCAGGTATGTGCCATTCCCATCAACCCTGATTTTGGGGTGAGTCAGGGTTGGCGGCACAATAGTTCAGGACACCGTTATGCAACCACTCACCTCTTCCTCCATTGACTCCCCCCGCATGCGACAAGCGGGGCGTGATGTGTTGTCGCTGGCGCTGATGGACGCGCGCAACCACTCGCTTTTTTTGTTGTCAGTTTTTGAGCAATTCTTGGGCTCGCCGCGTCTAGAGGTGCCGTTGCGGCCAGAGCTCAATCCGCCTTTGTGGGAGTTGGGTCACATGGGCTGGTTTCAGGAAGCCTGGGTGGGTCGCAACCTGACGCGGCATTTGGGGCGTCGCAGCGACCCAGCGGCTCCACGGCTGGCCTCGATTGAGGTGGATGCCGACCGTTGGTGGGATTCGTCCTGGGTGGCGCATGACAGCCGCTGGACGCTGGATTTGCCAGACTTGCAGCAGACGAAAGCCTATTTGCTGGCCACACTGGAAAGCACGTTGGACCTGCTGGAAAAGGCCCCCGACACAGACGAGGCCCTGTACTTTTACCGCCTGGCGCTGTTTCATGAGGACATGCACGCCGAAGCGCTAATTCGCATGGCCCAAATTTTGAATATGCCGGTCAAGGTCAACCGACCCGCCGCCGGCGTTGTGCGTGAACCGCTGTGGATGCCGGCCACGCGTTGGACCCTGGGTCTGGAGGTTGCAGGCGGGTTTAGTTTTGACAATGAGCGCCCTGCGCACGAGGTGTCCGTGCCCGGGTTTGAGATCGACGCGCAGGTGGTGACTTGGGCGCAGTTTGTTGAGTTTGTGGATGACGGTGGTTATGACCGCCCCGAGCTGTGGCACCCCAGAGGGTGGCGCTTTGTTCAAGCCGGTGAACGCCGTGCCCCCCGTTATGTCGATCACATGGGGGTGGCCAGTGGTGCGGTGAGTCAAACCTGCTTTGGTACCCGCCACCGCATGACGGGCGCGCAACCGGTCATGCATGTGAGTTGGTGGGAGGCAGATGCCTGGTGCCGCTGGGCCGGGCGGCGTTTGCCCGCCGAGGTCGAGTGGGAGCTGGCGGCCCACACGGCGGCAGGGCGAGGCTTTCGCTGGGGTGAGGTGTGGGAATGGATGGGCACCTCCTTTCGGGCTTATCCCGGGTTTGAGGCCGACCCCTACCGCGACTATTCAGTTCCCTGGTTTGAAACCCACAAGGTGTTGCGCGGCGCCTCTTTTGCCACGCGCGCCCGCATGAAGCACCCCAAGTACCGCAACTTTGCTTTGCCTGCCCGCGACGACCTGTTTGCGGGGTTTCGCTCGTGTGCGCTCTAAGGGGGCGTTGAAGAACCTGTTGAGGGGGCGGTCAACCCAAGCTCAGCCCGCTCGGCGGGGGTGAACACCCGGGAGCGGGTGTGAAACGCTTTACCCAGCGGACCCTCAAGTGAAAACGTGCCCCCATGGCCCTCAATCACATCAATGATGAGTTGCGTGTGTTTCCAGGTTTCGTATTGCGAGGTGCTGATGAAGAACTGGGCCCCGCCAATCTCGCCCAGCAACACATCGCCCGCCCCCATCGTGATCTCGCCGGGCAAATAGCAATTGGCCGCGCTGTTGTCGCAACAGCCCCCGCTTTGGTGAAACATCACCGTGCCATGCTCTTTTTGTAAAAACGCAACCAGCGCCAATGCGGCAGGCGTGGCCACTACTTTTTCTACCATGGGTTTCTCCATTAAAAAAGGAGCAGTTGCCTGCCCCTTTTGAGTTAAACAAGCGTCACAGGCCCGGAATCAAAAAAAGCCAAGTTTGTTCTCGCTGTAGCTGACCAGCAGGTTCTTGGTTTGCTGGTAGTGGTTCAACATCATCTTGTGATTTTCCCGGCCCACACCCGACTCTTTGTAACCGCCAAAGGCCGCGTGCGCAGGGTAGGCGTGGTAGCAGTTGGTCCATACACGGCCGGCCTTGATGGCGCGCCCCATGCGGTAGGCCACGTTGCCGTTGCGGCTCCACACCCCAGCGCCCAAACCATACAGTGTGTCGTTGGCCAGGGCCAACGCCTCCGCTTCGTCCTTGAAGGTTGTGACGGCCAACACGGGTCCAAAAATTTCTTCCTGGAAGATGCGCATCTTGTTGTGACCCTTGAACATCGTCGGCTTCACGTAGTAGCCGCCGGCCAGGTCGCCTTCCAGATGCGCCTGCTCGCCACCAATCAACACCTCCGCGCCCTCTTGGCGCCCCAAATCAAGGTAAGACAGGATCTTGGTGAGTTGCTCTTTGGAGGCCTGTGCGCCCATCATGGTGTCGGTGTCCAGCGGATTGCCTTGCACAATGGCCTCTACCCGCTTGAGCACACGCTCCATAAAGCGGTCGTAAATGGACTCTTGAATCAACGCACGCGATGGGCAGGTGCAGACTTCGCCCTGGTTAAAGGCAAACAGCACCATGCCTTCGATCGCTTTGTCCAAAAAGCTGTCGTCTTTGTCCATGATGTCGGCAAAGAAGATGTTGGGGGATTTGCCGCCCAACTCCAAGGTGGCCGGAATCAGGTTGTTGGCTGCCGCCTGCGCAATCACGCGACCCGTGCTGGTAGAGCCGGTGAACGCAATTTTGGCAATGCGTTTGCTCGTGGCCAGTGGCATACCGGCTTCGCGGCCATAGCCATTCACGATGTTCAGCACACCGGGCGGGAGCAAATCGGCAATCAGCTCTGCCAGCACCAGCAAGCCCACGGGGGTGGACTCGGCGGGCTTGAGCACCACACAGTTGCCCGCGCCAATGGCAGGCGCGAGTTTCCACGCCGCCATCAGAATGGGGAAGTTCCAGGGAATGATTTGACCCACGACACCCAATGGCTCCTGAAAGTGGTAGGCCACGGTGTCGCCATCCAGATCACTTAAACCACCTTCTTGCGCCCGCACGCAGCCTGCAAAGTAGCGAAAGTGGTCCGCTGCCAAGGGGATGTCTGCGTTCATCGTCTCGCGAATGGGTTTGCCGTTGTCGATGGTCTCCGCGTAGGCCAGCATCTCCAAATTGGCTTCAATACGGTCCGCAATTTTGTTCAAAATGTTGGCGCGTTCGGTGGGATTGGTGCGGCCCCATGCGTCAGCTGCGGCATGGGCAGCGTCGAGTGCCAAGTCAATGTCTTCGGCGGTTGAACGCGCCGCTTGGGTGTAAGCCTTGCCGGTGATCGGGGTGACCACGTCAAAGTACTGGCCCTTCACAGGAGGCACGAATTGGCCTCCAATGAAGTTGTCGTACTTGGCCTTGAAAATCATTTTTGCGCCTTCGGTGCCGGGTGCTGCGTAAATCATGGAGTCTCCTCGAATCAGTGGTGGGGTCAACAATCGCCTGGGTTGGCAGTGTGGTGTATCAAGACCCGTGCCATGGGGGTCACGGCTTCGTAGGTTGTTGATTTCAAACGACTTTAAAAATGGCTCTGCGTGTTTTCCCTAGGCATGCAGGGTGATCCAAAATGTGACAGTTGTCGCATTTTGGAGCGTCCGCCGTCGTGTCACCCTGCGGCACAAAGGCCATCTGCCCGAGTCGGTGGCGTGGTGCTTGGGTACCATGGGAGGCCCCCCTGACAACGTGCCCCCAAAAAACAGGTCCAGGAGACAACGTGCAACCTTCTATTCCCGAAGCCACTTTGCGCCATGCGCGGCTGCAATTGATTGAGCATGGCGACTGTGTCAGTGACGGATTGGACGACCGATTGGTACGGTCGTGGCAGCGCAGCTTGGCCGCGGGATTGGTGCCCAACGGGCGCGCGGCAGACCCCCCGCACAGCAGCGGCGGTGCGCTGCGCCAAACCTTGGCTTGCAACCACGAGCTGTTGGCTTATTCCCGCCCCGTCATGACCTACCTCTTTGAGCAAGTTCGCCACAGCCAGGGCATGGTGGTGCTGGCCGATCAGCACGGCACCCTGATTCACACCATGGGGCATGCTGACTTTTTGGGCAAAGCGGACCAAGTGGCGCTGAGCTGCGGCGCGTCCTGGCACGAGGGTCATCGGGGCACCAATGCCATTGGCACGGCGATGGCAGAGGCCAGCGGGGTGGCGATTCACGGCGCTGAGCATTTCTTTGAGCGCAACGGTTTTTTGACCTGCACGGCCGCGCCCATCATGTCCTCCAAAGGCGAGTTGTTGGGCATTTTGGATATTTCGGGTGACCAGCGCGGGGGGCACCCCAACACGCTGAGCTTGGTCAATACAGCGGCCAACATGATCGAAAACCGCCTGGTCATCGCCAGCAGCCAGCGCGACATTCGACTGCATCTGCACCCGCAAATCGAGGGCATTGGCACGGTGGCAGAAGGCATTGTCGCGCTCTCGGGTGACGGTTGGCTGGTGGGCGCGAATCGCAACGCACTGGCCATGCTGCAGCTGCGGTCAGCTGATCTCAACGCCTTGCCGCTGGGGCGGCTGGTGGATATTGCGCTGGACGAATTGCTGGCGCGCCACCACCGACGCCCTGGCCAGCCCACCCAAATTCGGCTGCGCAACGGCCAGGTTTTATACGTTTTGGTGCATGCCAATTCAGCCACCGTGGTGGCTGCCCCGCCAAAAGCGGTGGTCGCCCCTGCTGATCCAGCCGATGCGCTGTGCGCGCTGGACACGGGGGACCGCTTGTGGCGCGCCGCTGCCGACAAAGTCAGACGCGTGTTGGACAAACCCATTGCGGTTCTGATTCAAGGCGAATCCGGCGTTGGCAAAGAGCTGTTTGCGCGCGCCGCCCATGACAGTGGTCCCCGGCGACACAAAGCCTTTGTGCCCATCAACTGCGCGGCCTTGCCAGAGCATTTGATCGAGGCCGAGTTGTTTGGCTACGTCCCTGGGGCGTTCACCGGGGCGCTGCGCGAGGGCAGTTTGGGGCGCTTGCGCGAAGCCGATGGCGGCACGCTTTTTTTGGACGAAATTGGCGACATGCCCCTGCCCCTGCAAACCAGGCTGCTGCGGGTGCTGCAAGAGCGGCGGGTCACGCCTGTGGGGGGAGGGCATTCGGTGGCGGTTGATTTCGCCTTGATCTGCGCCACCCACTTCAAGCTGCGAGAGGAAGCGCAGGCGGGGCGTTTTCGCAGTGACCTGTACTACCGAATCAATGGTCTGACCGTGCAGTTGCCGGCCCTGCGCCAGCGCAGCGACTTTGCCGCGCTCACGGTGCAGATGTTGAAAGCCTTTAACCCCCACCGAGACGTTCAATTGGCCCCCGACTTGTGCCAGCGCCTCAGTCGCTGTGACTGGCCGGGCAACTTGCGTCAGTACGCCAACGTCCTGCGCACCGCCAGCGCCATGCTGGACGACCATGAAGCGTGGATTGAAGAGGCGCATTTGCCAGATGACATGGTTGAGACCCTTCAGTGCTCAGGCGATGGGGCCGCCGCCCCCTCTCTGTCCGCGCCCGTCATAACCGCCTCGCCGACGCACAACTTGAACACCTTGTCGCGCCAGGCCATCCAACAGGCCCTGCACACCAGCACCGGCAACATCTCCCAAGCCGCCCGCTCACTGGGCATCAGCCGGCAAACCTTGTACCGCAAGCTCAAAGACGAGGCGCGTCTGGGTGGCGCTGAGCCGGCGTCCTGGGGGCGCTTGTAGCGCAAGAATTGCTGCAGTTTTAATAGCGGCTTGCGCAGGGTCCGTGTGGGCTAGCGGTCTAAAAGCTTTGAAGTTTCCACGGCCTGCCGGACCCAAGTTTCTAACCCGCCAATGTCTCGTTCACGCCCCCGCTCTCGGCCAGCCCCTTCTCAACCCTGCCGGGGCGCACCGGGGTGCTCAACCGCCGCAGGTGGCCCAGGCTTGGCAGGGGGGCGAGCTCAGGCAGAAAGGTCGGCGTTCAAACGGGCGGGGGACCGGGTGAGCGCGTGACCATCGGTGTCGCCAGCACCCGTGAGGTCGGTGGCTAAGATACCCAACCTTTATGAACTCCTTCACCGAAAGCGTGGTCACCGCGCTGCACCTTATTGCTTCACTGGACGCGGGCCTTTGGGTCATTGTGGGCCGCTCTTTGGCGGTGAGTGCGGTGGCCTGCGCGGTTGCGTGTGTGCTGGGGTTGCCCTTGGGGGCGTGGCTTGGCGTTGCTCGTTTCAGGGGGCGGGGGGCGGTGCTTGCCGTGCTGAACACGTTTTTAGCGGTGCCTTCGGTCGTGGTGGGGCTGGTGGTTTACCTGCTGTTGTCGCGCACCGGGCCGCTGGGTTTTTTGGGCTGGTTATTTTCATTCAAGGCCATGGTGCTGGCGCAGGCCTTGCTGGTGTTGCCCGTGGTCACGGCCTTGACGCGCCAAGCGGTGGAAGATGCGGAAGCCTCCCACGGTGAGCAGTTGCGTTCTTGGGGCGCGCGAGCGTGGTTGCGCAGCGGGTTGCTCGCCTGGGACGAGCGGTACGCCCTGCTGACGGTGGTGATCGCTTCGTTTGGACGGGCCATCTCTGAGGTGGGGGCGGTGATGATTGTGGGCGGCAACATGGATGGCTTTACCCGCGTGATGACCACCGCGATAGCACTGGAAACCAGCAAGGGTGATTTGCCCTTGGCCCTGGGGTTGGGCTTGGTGCTGCTGGGCGTGGTGCTGGGTTTGAACGCATTGATTGCCATGCTTCGCTATGGCCGTGAGTGGTTTGACGACGCCGGCGCTGTCCACAGTGCGTCCGGGTCCGCCCCCCCTGCGCCGGTCGATGGAGTGGCTTCTTGACACCCGTTTGCCAACTCACTTCGGTTGATGTTCACTTGGGTCGGGCCGGGCGGCCGGTGCATGCCTTGACTGACGTGAGCTTGGCAATTCACCCCGGCGAGCGCGTGGCGTTGGTGGGTGCCAATGGCTGTGGAAAAAGCACCTTGCTGCGCGTCTTGCATGGCCTGATTGCGCCCACCGCCGGGTGCGCAACGCGAGACACCCAGGCCCGCCAGGCGATGGTGTTCCAGCGGCCCTACCTGATGCGCTTGTCGGTGCAACGCCATATTGCACTGAGACTGTGGTTGCGCGGCACCCCTTGGCGTGATGCCAAGCGACAAGCCCTGTCGGCGCTGGACCAACTGGGCTTGCGTGACTTGGCCTTGCGCTCGGCACGCCAGTTGTCGGGGGGGCAGCAGCAGCGGGTTGCCTTGGCCCAGGCTTGGGCTTTAAGCCCGCAGGTGTTGTTTCTGGATGAACCCACCGCCAGCCTGGACCCCCACGCCAAGCGAGAAGTGGAGGCGCTGATTGCCACCTTGGCCGACCAATCTGCGGCGGTGGCTTTGGTGTTTGCCAGTCACAACCTCGGTCAAGTGAAGCGCTTGGCCAGCCGGGTGATTTACCTGGAGCAGGGCCGGGTGATGGCAGACTTGCCAGTGAACGATTTTTTTGGGGGCGCTCTGCTGCAAAGGCACTACCCGCAAGCCCATTTGTTTGTCAAAGGAGAAAGCGTGTGATTCAGAAAGTAGGGCCCAGTCAAATGAAAACATTGAAAACATTGAAAACATTGAAAACATTAAAGCCTTTTAGGCCTCTGGCCCTTGTTCCACCTGCGCTGGCAGCTTCTTTTTTTATAGCATCTTTCGCTGTCCACGCCCAAACGATTGTGGTGGCATCCACCACCTCCACGGAACAGTCGGGCCTGTTTGCGCATGTGCTGCCCGAATTCAGGAAGGCCCAAGGCATTGAGGTGAAAGTGGTGGCTTTGGGCACCGGGCAGGCCTTGGACATGGGGCGTCGCGGCGACGCGGATGTGCTTTTTGTGCATGACCAACCGGCTGAAGAAAAGATGGTGGCAGACGGCTTTGCCGTCAAACGATTCCCCGTGATGTACAACGACTTTGTGCTGGTGGGCCCCGCTGTGGACCCGGCCAAAACCAAGGGCACCGACATTGTGGAGGCCTTGAAAAAGGTGGCCGCGTCCCAGAGCGCCTTCATCTCCCGAGGCGACAAGAGCGGCACCCACGCTGCAGAGCTGCGGTTCTGGGCGCTCGCCGCGCTGCAAAACGCCAAGGGCGCGGGCTACAAAGAATGCGGTTGTGGCATGGGCCCGGCCTTGAACATTGCCTCCAGCAGTGCCGCCTATGTGTTGACTGACCGGGGAACCTGGCTGAACTTTAAAAACCGGGGTGACCTGGCGATCTTGGTGGAGGGCGACAAACGCCTGTTCAATCAATACGGCGTCATGTTGGTCAACCCCGCCAAACACCCTCACGTGAAGGCAATAGAGGGCCAAAAGTTTATCGACTGGGTGACCTCACGCCCGGGGCAGTTGGCCATTGCCAGCTACCAAATCGGGGGCGAGCCCCTGTTCTTTCCGAACGCTGGCAAGTAAGCGGTGAGGGCCAAGTACGGGGGTGTGGGCACCGGCCGTTGACTGCACTCCCCCTTCAAGTCGATGGAGGGGTGTAGAAAGTGAACCTGTTTTTACCCGCTGCTTTGGCTTGGTACATCGCTGCGTCCGCGTGCTTCATGAGCTGGTCCGCACTGTTGTCTTCGTGACGGTTGAGCATGGCAATGCCAATGGAGGCCCCAAGCTGGGCCCCTTTTTCCTGCAGGCCGGGCGGCAGTTGTATTGATTGAATCACGCGCTGAGCCAAGTGCGCTACTTCTTGCGTGTTTTGCGGGTTTTCAATCAGCAAAACAAATTCGTCGCCGCCCAAGCGTGCCGCTGTGTCTGAGGCTCTGAGCATGCTTTGAACCCAAATTTCCCATTAGCGCGGATTTCTAATGGAAGCCATTAGCGCAAGCGATTGATTTTGTTGAAGAATCTGAAGATTTCTGGGTAAAGTAGCTGATCTCGATTTGAGTGCGGGGTTGTCATGA
>JBAQDW010000468.1:0-2010 GCA_049286445.1 Rhodoferax sp.
TTAAAAACATCAACAAATTTTAGTGACTACAAAGTCAGCTACAAAAAAGCCACCATTTGGTGGCTTTCCATAGCTACGAAGAGCGAAAAACACAAATTCACCAGTCAAAACCGGGAGGAACTTCAGGCTAACGGCAGGCCTTTGGTAGCGCCTGAAGTGATGGCAGGGTTTGCGTCCCCTTAGCAGGGCTTTGGCGAGGGCGAGGCACCGGGTGCCGGGGCAAGGATAGCCTAAAACACCTCGCAGGCCTGTTGGGTTTGGCGTGCCAGTTTGTGAACCATCGCGCCGGCGGCAAAAGCTCACACCCCGCCCCACAATGCGACAGGTTGGCGACCGGGGAATATATAAGAAATAGGGCGCTAGCCCTTGTACAGTCTGCGCAAGCAGCTATCAATACTGTAGTGAGTCGTCCAGTATCTCAATCCAGTGGCGAACCGGCGTGGCCGTGCCGCTTTGCAAATGGGTGATGCAGCCGATGTTGGCGGAGGCAATGACTGCGGGTTGGGTGTCCCCAAAGGTCGTGTCCAGGTGGCCGAGCTTGCGGTCGCGCAACGCATACGACAGTTTGGGGTTGAGCACCGAGTAGGTGCCGGCTGAGCCGCAGCACAGGTGCGCCTCGCAGCCGGTGACTTTGACCGTAAAACCCAACGTGCCCAAGTGGTGTTCCACCCCGCCGCGCAACTGCTGGCCGTGTTGCAACGTGCAAGGCGGGTGAAAGGCAATGGGAGCCGCAGTGGGCGTGACGCGGTCTTTCAGCGTGGCGGCCAGTTCGGGCAGCCACTCGCTCACGTCGCGGGTGAGCTCACTGATGCGCGCGGCTTTCTCAGCATACAGCACGTCGTCTTTCAAAATGTGGCCGTAGTCTTTGACGGTGACGCCGCAGCCCGAGGCGTTCATGACGATGCCTTCCACCCCGGGGCGACCGTCTTGGTCTTGCACATGGGGCCACCACGCGTCAATGTTGGCGCGCATCTCGGCCTTGCCGCCGTCCTGGTCGTTCAAGTGGAACTTGACGGCGCCGCAGCAACCGGCTTTGGGGGCGATGACGGTTTGAATGCCAGCGGCGTCGAATACACGCAGGGTGGCGTTGTTGATGTTGGGCATCATGGCCGGTTGCACGCAGCCCGCCAGCATCAGCACCTTGCGCCCCAGTGCGCGGGTGGGGCGTTTGCCTGCATTTTGTTTGGCAGGCACTTTGGCTTTCAAGGCGGCAGGCAGCAGCGGACGCACCAGCTGGCCCACGGCCATGGCGGGCGCAAACAGCGGTGACGGCAGCCCTTCTTTGAGCGCCCAGCGCAGGGCGCGTTCGCCCAAAGGGCGGGGCACTTTGGCATCCACCAACTTTCGGCCAATGTCCACCAAGTGGCCATAGTCCACGCCTGAGGGGCAGGTGGTTTCGCAGTTGCGACAGGTCAGGCAACGGTCCAAGTGCATCTGCGTCTTGCGGGTGGGCGTGGCGCCTTCGAGCACCTGTTTCATCAGGTAAATGCGCCCACGCGGCCCGTCCAACTCGTCGCCCAGCAGTTGGTAGGTGGGGCAGGTGGCGGTGCAAAAGCCGCAGTGCACGCACTTGCGCAGAATGGCTTCGGCCGCTTCGCCGTCCGCCGTGCCTTGGTATTCAGGAGCCAGGTTGGTTTGCATGGGGCGTGCCGTTCAGAAGTCAGGGTAGAGGCGGGCGCGGTTGAAAATACCGGCCGGGTCGAATTCGGCCTTGAGCCGCTGGTGAATACCGTCCAGAGGCGGTTTTAAGGGTTCAAATCGGGTGCTAGCCCCCGTGTAATCTACCGTAGGTGCTATAAAAAGTGAGGTGCTTCCACCCACTTCGGCTGCTGCCAAGCGCAGCGCGGGGCCCGCGCTTTCGGGCGCCCACACCCAGCGTTGGCCACCATGCCACTCGACAAACTGGGCATAAGGCAGCGCCAAGGCGGGGGCCGTTTGGGGCAGCGACAAGCGCCACAGGCCCAGCTCCGGGTCGGGGCAGTTGAAGAACGGCAAGGTCTGGTCACGGCA
>JBAQDW010000469.1:0-10079 GCA_049286445.1 Rhodoferax sp.
TGACTGGCTCGGTGTTGGCTAATCGCACTCGGAATTTTGTCTTGCGACTTGTTGTGAATGGCGCCAAGTTTACCCAGTCTGAAGTCCCAAACGGCACTGCCTTGCCGTGGGTTATTGAGAAGTTACCCCATCCCCCCTTCCAACACGCGGTCCCATCCGGCGGTTGACTCCCCTGGCGGGCGGGAGAGGTTGGGGGGTGAGCATGGGGGTTGCAGCGCAAGAATTGCTACACTTTTTATAGCTAATTGCGCAAGTACAGCAAGGAGCACAGGCCTAAACACTCTTAATTCTGCACGAGGGGGCCGCTGCCATCGCACGCATGGCGCTTGGGTGAGTAAGCGCCATGCACCCGAATGGGGTTATTTACCTGCCTGATCACCCCACAACTGCTGCAAGCGGGCTTCCCGGCCGCAGCTGGTGCGGTAGTACTTGTAGCGCACGGGGTTCTTGATGTAATAGTCTTGGTGGTAGCTCTCAGCGGGGTAGAACTCGCTGGCTTTCTCCACCGGCGTCACAATGGGCGCGGCAAATGGCTTGCTCTTTTCAATGGCGGCGCGCGAGGCCAGCGCCGTTTTCATTTGCGCATCATCCACCGCAAAAATCGCAGTTCGGTAAGGCGAACCCACGTCGCAAAACTGGCGGTCTTTGACGGTGGGGTCAATCGTGTGCCAGAAGTAAGACACCAAGCGCTCGTAACTGACCTTGGCGGGGTCGTACACCACTTCAACCGCCTCGGTGTGGCCTGTGGTGTGGCTGGAAACTTCTTCGTAAGTGGGGTTGGCCGTTTTGCCACCGGTGTAGCCCGATGTGGTGGACAACACGCCTGGAATCTTGTCAAAGTCCGACTCCACACACCAGAAACAGCCGCCCGCAAAGATTGCTTTAGCCGTGGGCGCGCCCGAGACGGCAGGTTTGACAGCCGGTGCTTTTTGGTCAGCCGCGTTGGAGAACAGTGACACCGTGCCCAGCGTCAGCGCCAGCACGCCGGCCACCAACGCAGTACCGCGGAGAAGGGGGGATTTGAGTGATGTAGTCATAGGCGGTGAGTCGGGTGCCGGTTGAATGTCTTACACGGCATGATGCACTTTTTTGTGAGCCATCGCGGTCAGGGGGCCTGGCGCTGGCGCTGCGGTGGTGAAAGTTCTTTGACAGTTGGCGGCTTACGGTGACCTCGTCCCTTTCCAACACGCGGCCGCACCCGGCTGTTGACCTCTCTTTCCCGCCCGGCGGGTTGGGGGTGGTAGTTGGGGTTGCATCTCAGGAATTGCTATATTTTCAGTAGCTGGTTGCGCAGGTGCTACAAGGGCTAGCGTTGTAAAAGTCATTCAAAGGCCTTGCGGAACCACGTTGCAGTAACTTCAAGGTCTTGTTCATTCCCCCCCTCTCCCCCAACCCCTCTCCACCCCCGCCGGGGCGGAAAGGGGAGCTCAACAGCCATATCTGGCCAACGCTTTGTCTGGGGTGGCGTTCACGTGCAGACGCCAACATTCAAACTTGCCGGGAACCACGTGAGCTTGGGACCACGCTGACGCTGCCGGTGTTCACTTTGAAAGTTGGCGTCCCACATTGAACTCACCACCTTGCACACGCGGCCACATACGGCTGTTAAAGGCCGCTTTGAAGGTTGGCGGTTCACGGTGAACTTAACCACTTTCAACACGCGGCCACATAGGGCTGTTGAGCTCCCCTTTCTCGCCCGGCGGGGCGAGAGAGGGGTTGGGGGTGAGAGTGGGGGTTGCAGCGCAAGAATTGCTGCATTTTAAATAGCTACCAACGCAGGGACAGCAAGGGCTACAGGCCGAAAACACCCATACTCTTGAACGCATGGGGTCACTGAAACCGCACGCTTAACGCGTAACGCTTCAGGGTTAAAGCTCAAGTCAGGGCGGTTCGGCGAAACGCCTTTTTCAATCAGTAGCGACGGGCAACGCCGTTGTCAATGCGGACCCGGTCGCCCACCCGAATATCTGCGTGGCTGGCTTGGGTGAGTGTTTGGTAGGACCCGTCGGTCATGCGAATCGTGAACTTGTAGCCCTGCGTTTGCTGCTGGTTTCTTTTCTCAATTTCATTGCCTGCATAGGCACCGCCTGCCGCACCGATGACGGTGGCGGCGGTTTTGCCGCTGCCACCGCCCACTTGGTTGCCCAACACGCCACCAAGGACCGCCCCCAAGATAGCACCGGCCGGCACACCTGAGTTGCTTTGGCCGACCAGATCAATGGCTTGTACCACCCCGTATCCCGAATACGCCGCATTGGATTGCGTGGGTGGCGGGTAGTTGGAGGGGGCCCGGTTGGTGTTCATGTCGGCGCAGGCACCCAACGCAAGAACAGCCGCGATAGCCGACACTGATTTCAGTTGTGAAGGAAATTTCATGAAGTAGCTCCTTGGAAATGAACAGAAGGTTGAAGTTTTTCTTCCCGCTGCTGGATGCTGCGCCAAAAACTCCATTGGGTCTGTTCTTTGGCGCACGCAGAGCAATAATTTAACGCAAAGTGGCGGGTCAACCAACCCCCCCACTTTTTTCCGTCACTGCCCCTGCGCCACTCAGTCCGGCAAATCGATCCGCCCTGCCAGGGGTACGTCGCCCGGTGCTTCATAGTCGGCCAGCACCCAAGCGCGGGTGGGGTGGCGGGCGGCTTCACAGAAGCGGGCCGACAGAAATTGAATCGAGGGCTTGTCCAAAGCGGCAAACGGTTCGTCGATGAACGTCACCACAGCGCCTGCAACCAGCGCGGCGGTGAGCCAGACTTTGCGCTTGGAGCCCGTGGACAGCATGTAGATGGGTTTATGCAGGTGGGGGGTGAGCGACAGACCTTCGGCCACAACGGCGACAGCAGCCGCCTCCCAATTGGCGTAGCGCGAATGCAATGTCGTGAAATAAGCCATGGGCGTGACCTGTTCAAACGCATCAGAGCGACTATCGGCCCAGAACACCTGCTGCCGGTAGCTCGCCTGCAGCGGATCCAGCGGCGCATCGTTGAGCGTGAAGCGCCCCGCCTGCGCCCGCAACTCACCGGCCAGCAGCCGCAGCAGCGTGCTTTTGCCGCAGCCATCACCGCCACTCACCAAGGTCACACCGGCGGGGATGTGCAGATCAAGATCCGTCCACAGCGGGCGGGCGGGGTAGGAAAAGCGCAGGCCATCAACGCCTAAAACGGCGGATGGGGGAGTAGCAGCGGGTGAGATAGGTCGGCCCTCGTTTCGGTACAAAGCGGGGGCTCATTGTAGAAATGCCGCAGCATGAATGGGAAAACCCATTCAAGGCCAATCACGCGTACACCTCAATACTTCAACAAAAGTTGTATTATTGAAGTATGGACACTTTATCTGCCACCTCGGTGTTTGAATCTCTTTCGTCCGCGGTGCGTCTGGACATTTACCGCTTGCTGGTCAAAACCGGTCCTGACGGACTGGTCGCTGGCGAGATTGCGAACACACTGGCGGTGCCGCCGACCAACCTGTCGTTCCACCTGAAGGCGCTCACGCATGCGCAACTGGTGTCGGTGGTGCAAGAGGGGCGCTTTCAGCGTTACCGCGCCAATCTGACCCTGATGCAGACGCTGATTGCCTATTTGACCGAGGAGTGCTGCGCCGGCCAACCCGAGCAGTGCCCCGAAATTTGCTCACCCACGCATAAAACACCGAAAGCTGACCATGGGATTATTTGAACGCTACCTCACCGTCTGGGTGGCGCTGGGTATTGCCGCCGGTGTGGCTTTGGGCTTGGTGACGCCCAGCGGGTTTCAGGCCATTGCGGGCTTGGAGATTGCCCACGTCAACCTGGTGGTAGCCGTGTTCATCTGGGTCATGATTTACCCCATGATGATCCAGATCGACTGGTCGGCGGTAAAGGATGTCGGCAAGAAACCGCGCGGCCTCGTTTTGACGCTGGTGGTCAACTGGCTGATCAAGCCCTTCACCATGGCAGCGCTGGGCGTGCTGTTTTTCAAATACGTCTTTGCCCCGTGGGTGGACCCACAAACGGCCAATGAGTACATCGCCGGCATGATTTTGCTGGGCGTAGCGCCCTGCACGGCCATGGTGTTTGTCTGGTGCCAGCTGGTGAAGGGCGATGCCAATTACACGCTGGTACAGGTGTCGGTGAACGACTTGATCATGGTGGTGGCCTTTGCGCCGATGACCGCCTTTTTGCTGGGCGTGACCAATATCACCGTGCCGTGGCAAACCTTGGTTCTGGCCACCGTGCTGTATGTGGTGCTGCCGCTGGCCGCGGGCATGGTCACCCGCGCGCTGCTGCAACGCCGGTCTGAGCATGCCGTGGCCGACTTTGTAGCCCGCCTCAAGCCCTGGTCGATAGTCGGCCTGATTGCCACCGTGGTGTTGTTGTTTGGCTTTCAGGCGGAGACGATTGTGGCCAAACCGCTGGCGATTGCCATGATTGCCGTGCCGCTGATTGTGCAAAGCTATGGCATTTTTGCCATAGCCTACGGTGCCGCCCGCTTTCTGAAACTGCCGCACAACGTGGCCGGCCCAGCTTGTTTGATTGGCACCTCTAACTTCTTTGAACTGGCCGTGGCCGTGGCAATCTCACTGTTTGGCCTGCACTCAGGTGCCGCGCTGGCCACCGTGGTGGGCGTTTTGGTCGAGGTGCCGGTGATGCTCTCGCTGGTGGCCTGGGTCAACCGCACGCCCCACTGGTTCCCTTCTCACTCGGCCTAGCCTGAAAGCCCCCAGCATGACCAACCCCGCCGACATCACGATCTACCACAACCCACAATGCGGCACCTCCCGCAACACCCTGGCCCTGATTCGCCATGCGGGCCTGGAGCCACGCATCGTGCCCTACCTCGAGCAAGTACCCACCCGCGCTGAGTTGTTGGCGCTGCTGGCCGCCCTAGGCACGCCGGTGCGCGAGGCCATGCGCGCCAAAGAGGCAATTTACAAAGCACTGGACTTGGACAACGCCCAATGGAGCGACGACGCGCTGATTGACGCCATGCTGGCCCACCCCATCCTCATCAACCGCCCGATCGTCGTGACGCCAAAAGGGGCCCGCTTGTGCCGCCCATCAGAAGCGGTGCTGGACCTGCTGCCCGACACACCGTTGGCAGCGTTCACCAAGAAAGACGGCGAAGGGGCGATGGATGCTGACGGCCAACGCACCCCTAGATCACTATAACTTTCATAGCTACTTGCGAATGTTTGACGTGGGCTAGATCCCTATTTCACCTACAAAATTTTCAATCTCTGTTGTGGTGAGAAAATCAAGGCCCTGTCTTGTTTGGCCTTGCGCCACCCCCCGCTGTGATTGTTCGCCCACGCCCCCACTGGTTTCATCTTCTCTTTGTTCGGCGGGGCTCACTGGTTCACCGCATTTATGGGCAGCAGCTGTTTATCTTCGCGATGAGCTGTGCGGTGGTGCTGGTGCACGGCCAGTTGTTTGCCTGGAAGGTCACGCTCAATTCCAGCCCGTTTTCGCTGATGGGCGTGGCGCTGGCCATTTTTTTGGGTTTTCGCATCAACACCAGTTACGACCGTTACTGGGAGGCCCGCAAGCAATGGGGAGCGATTTTGGTCGAGACGCGCAATCTCGCGCGCCAATCTTTGACGCTGATCACCCCGGCCCAGAACGTGCGCCCCTTTGTCCTCGGACTGATCGGGTTTGCAGCCACCCTGCGCAATCAGTTGCGCGGCCTGCCAAGCACCGACCAAACTGAAGTCTTGTTGCCCGACGCCTTGCGGCTGCAAATGGCCAATGCCCGCTCCGCCCCCACACTGGTACTGGTTTGGTTGGGGCACTGGCTGCAAGCGCGCCGCGAAGCGGGGCAGCTGGACCCGATGTTGGCATTCAAGATGGAAAGCTCGCTGGACAACCTGTCCCTGGCCCAAGGCAGTTGCGAGCGCATTGCCAACACCCCCCTGCCCTTCACCTACTCGGTCATCTTGCACCGAAGCGCCTACACCTACTGCACGCTGCTGCCTTTTGGCTTGGTGGACACGATTGGTGTCATGACCCCACTGGTGGTCTGCTTTGTGTCTTACACCTTTTTTGCGCTGGAAGCTTTGAGCGACGAAATCGAAGAACCCTTTGGCACACTGGGAAATGATTTGGCCCTGAACGCCATCGTGGCCAACATAGACGCCAGCCTGCGCGAGCTACTGGGAGAGGTGCCGCCACCCGCCCCCTTGCCAGACAAGAACTTCATTCTGGATTGAACGCGGGCCCCATGACCGCACACGGAGCGGTCTGCCCTGGGTCTGTGCTTGCCTTCAATCAGGTCCCGCAAAACGTGCGGTAACCCGCAGCCACTTCAGGCGGAGCGGGTTGGGCGTAGCGCTTGAGCTCGGGGCGCTCTGTGAACGGGTGTTGCAGCACAGCCAATAGCTTTTCAAAGGGCGCAAGGCCGCCTTGCCCTGCCGCCTCCAGCGCCTCTTCCACCAAATGGTTGCGGGGAATATAAACCGGGTTAACGGCATTCATCGCTTGTACACGCGCCATCGGGGTAGCTGCCGACTGAACCACTCGCTCTTGCCAGCGCGCCAGCCAGGCGTTCAGGCCACTGGCATCGGCGTACAAGGCTTGCAAACGCTCAGGTTGACCCTGTGCAGCGAGGGCCAGCGCGCGAAATGCTTGGGTGAAGTCCACGCCTTGGCCCGGCATCGTCCCCAAAAAGTCTTGCGCCAGCGCCAAATCACCGCCTTGTTCGCCTTCCAGTCCGAGCTTGGCGCGCATCTCACGCAACCACTCCTGCGCATAGCAAGCGGGAAAGCCGTCAATCACGGGCATCACCGAATCCACCGCAGTTTGCGGGTCGTCGTGAATCAGCGGCAGCAGCGTTTCGGCCAGCCGAGCCAGGTTCCAGCGGGCAATCAACGGCTGCTGCGCGTAGGCATAACGGCCGTTGCGGTCGATGGCGCTGAACACCGTGGCCGGGTCGTACTGGTCCATGAACGCGCAGGGGCCGTAGTCGATGGTTTCGCCCGACAGGGTCATGTTGTCGGTATTCATCACCCCATGGATGAAGCCCACGCCCATCCAGCGGGCGATCAGGGCGGCTTGGCGCTGGCTCACCGCTTTCAACAAACCCAAGTAAGGGTTGGGCAGGCCCAGGAGCGATGGGTCGTGGCGCTTGATCACGTGGTCGGCCAAGCGGCGCAGCAGGGCCACATCTTGGTTGGCCGCAAAGAATTGAAACGTGCCCACGCGAATGTGGCTGGCCGCCACACGCGTCAGCACCGCACCGGGCAAGGCGCCCGAATCGCGGCGCACCCGCTCGCCCGTGGTCACCACCGCCAGTGCCCGGGTGGTGGGAATGCCCAGCGCGTGCATGGCCTCCCCCATCAAGTACTCGCGCAGAACCGGCCCTAACGCCGCTTTGCCGTCGCCACCCCGAGAAAACGGGGTGCGTCCCGAGCCTTTGAACGCAATATCGCGTCGCTGGCCCGCACGGTCCAACACCTCCCCCAACAGCAAGGCCCTGCCGTCTCCCAGCTGGGGCGAGAAGCCCCCAAATTGGTGGCCTGCGTAGGCTTGCGCCAACGGGGTGGCCCCTTCGGGCACTTGGTTGCCCGAAAAAATTGCGGCACCCAGGCCATCGGCCAAAGCGTCTGCGTTCAACCCCAATTCCAGCGCCAAAGAGGTGTTGAACTTCACCAGTGCGGGTTCACGCACCTTCGCCGCTTGCCACAGCGCGTAGCCGCCCTCCAAGTCACGGGCGTAGCTGTTGTCAAAGACAAATCCGGCAGGGGCGCAAGGAGTAGCTATGGGCATTGGCGGGAGACTTTCTGTGAAGAGTGAAGGCAGGGGAGAGAGGAATTACGCCTTTTTCGGCAGCACCCATTCGGCGCGAGGAAAATGGCAGGTGTAGCCCTCGGGAATACGCTCCAGGTAATCTTGATGCTCGCGCTCAGCGGGCCAAAAATCACCGGCGGGCACCACTTGGGTGACCGCTTTGCCGGGCCACAGGCCGCTGGCGTTGACATCTTCAATGGTGGCCAAGGCCATGTCACGCTGGGCCTCACTGGTGTAGAAAATCACTGAGCGGTACTGGCTGCCCACGTCGTTGCCTTGGCGGTTGCTGGTGCTGGGGTTGTGAATCTGGAAAAAAGCCGCCAACAGATCGCGAAAACTCAATTGCTCAGGGTCAAACACCACCTCCAGCGACTCGGCGTGGCCCGTCTGGCCTTGCTTGACTTTGGCGTAGGTGACGTTGGGCGTGTCCCCGCCCGTGTAGCCCACCCGGGTGGACAGCACACCGGGCATCTTGCGAATCAAATCCTGCATGCCCCAAAAACACCCACCCGCCAAAATACTGGTTTCCGTCTTGCTCATCTCAATCTCCTTGTCATGTTGTGTCATCTGCCCCGCCTGCAAAGCACACGTTGCGCAGGCCAATGGCGTTCTTCCCGAAAGGGGCCGGCCATCAGGATACGCGCCACCGCGCGGCAGTGCCCATGCCAGAGTGGATGCCCCCCCTGTTGCCATGAGATTGGCAAGCCGTGTCACACCCGTTCAACACAATGGGCTAGACGCGCCGGCTGCAATCATGTTCCGACGGGCTGTGAGCCCCTCAAAGCTTTCAGGCCGCTAGCCCTTGCTGACACTGCGCAAGCCGCTATTGAAAGCGCAGCGGTGCAAGTGTCGGGTGATTCCATTCTCAGATCGATAGGCGCTTAGGCGCGAAGCCGCAGACAGTGCAGACGCACGGCAAGGCGAAGCAACAACAGATCCTGTTGGTATGGAGTTGGAATGAGGCCTTGGGCTAACCCGACCTAAATTACTATGCAATTGATAGTGGCTTGCGCAGACTGGACAAGGGCCAGAGCCATAAATGACTTGTATCAATCACACCCCAGGCCGGTACGCCATGTGCTGCGCCACAAAGCCGTCAAAGGCCTGCAACAGCGGCTCAAACGCGTCCGCGTCGCCCTCCAGTTGGGCCAAGGCGGCGCAGGTGGCTTCCAGTGTGGAGAGCTGGTCGGGCAGGTGCGCTTTGCGAATGCGGTAATTGGACGGCAGCCTGTCACGCAAGGCCAGCCGTGGCAGGGTTTGCAATACCGGGTTCAGGTGCAGCATTTTCCGGCTTTTGCGCCAGGTGCCGTCCAGCACCACCAGCCGAAGGTGATGTGGGTCCTTGGGCGCTTCGTCGCCTGCCAGCGGCCACGTCGGCGCGGGGTTCAAAGGCGTGGCCGGGTACAGCAGCACGGTCTGGCGCGGTGGGGCGTCAACCGATTCACCCCGCCATGGTTGATTCAACAAAGCGCTCAACTCATCTTCGTCAAAGGCTTCGCCGGTGACCAAACGACTGTGCGCCAAGCTCATGCCCAAGAGCCGCGCACTGCCCTTGGCATGGGCCACCTCCAGCGGGTGTTGCAACACCAGCACCTGCACCTGGTGCGCGATGGGGCGAACCCACTGACAAATACAACTGGACTGCGGGCGAAGACACCGGGCGCACAGCGCACGTTTGGGCAGTTGACTCACCCCTCAAGCGCCTTGAGCACCGGGAACCGCTGCCGGGGATTCATTGCTCCGCTGCACCTTGCCCGCCAAAGTAGCGGAAGGTGTCACCACCCCGGTGGCATGGCGCTGGTTGTTGCACAAGTCGTGGCTGATCGCCAAGTTCTCCAGGTGGCTGCTGCCACCCTCACTGCGCGGCTGAATGTGCTCCAAGGTGGCGGCGTGAGGCAACACATGCTCGCCACACACCCAGCAAGGCACCACGCCATGCAACTGGCGCGCCACGGTTTTGTAAATTTTGTCGCGAGTGAGAGAGAGTCGGCTCATGGCGGAGGATTTTCACTGCGAATGGGGGCTGTCGCACACGGGCTGTGGATTTTCGTATCCATTGCAGGGTGCCCGGCAAGACCGGTGCTACCAAAACCGCTGGTATTTTGGCAATGCATTTCAACGAAGTGGAAACCCGCTTTAGACACATTGGAGCCGTTCATGGGAGGCACCTTTCCGGCGCTCCAGTTCAACCCCAGTCAGAAGCCGTTCGTGGTGTTTGGCATTGTGTCCAAAGCTGGTGCACATACGTGCGTAAAGCGAGCATTCGAAAATAAAAAGCTGCCCTTGGAATCTTGAAAACGCTTTCTCCGGTGCATCTGTATAG
>JBAQDW010000470.1:0-7760 GCA_049286445.1 Rhodoferax sp.
CTACCAGCAGGGCGGTAGCCCACGCGTCGGCATGCATACAGGTGCGCGCCAGCACGGTGACCGAGGCGACGGCGTTGTTCACGGGTGCGGCGCGGCGTGCGTCCATGGTGTGTGCGAGGCGCGCGTCACCCACCTGCAAATAGCGCCGGTAGTCGCCCGAGGTGGCCACGGCCAAGTCCTGCAGTTCGATGACGCCATGCGCCGCGCGGCGCTCAGCCTCGGGACTTTCGAGTGCCACTGACCAAGACGAACCGCTGGCTTGGCTGCCCACCGCGCGCAGTTCGCCGTCAAGCGCCACGAGCGCATGTTGCATGCCGTATTTCTGCAGCACGGCGGCCATGCAGTCCACTGCGTAGCCCTTGGCAATGCCGCACAGGTCGAGTTGCAAGGAAGCGCGCTTGCGGACGCGGCCTGCGGACAGGTCCAACTCCAGGCACTCGTGCGTGGGGCGCGGGGCGGTCTGGCGGGCCGTGTGAATCGCCACCGCGTCGGGTGCATCACGCGCCGCACCAAAACCCCAGGCATCGACCAGCGCCCCCACACCCGGATCAAACGCGCCCGCACTCAGGTGGCAGATGTCGAGTGCGCAGGCGAGTACCTCCAGCAGCTCGGCGGGCAGGCCCACCCAGGTGTCCACCCGCGCGTGGTTCAGGCGCATGAGGTCGCTGTTGGGTTTCCACGGCGACATTTGTTCGTCCACCTGTTCCACGGCGGCGGCCAGGTCTTGCTGCAAGGGCGCCAAGTCTTGGCTGGCATCGGCGTCCACGGTGGCGGACCAGCGCGTGCCCATGGTCGGGCCGTGCAGGGTGGTGCGCTTAGCGGACGCAACCGCTTTAAAAGATGTCTTCGGCATAGCGTTCCTTGGTTTTGAGCTGTGCCACGCTCAGGTTCAGCGGCGCGAGTACCTCGTCAAGCGCGTCGCACACGCCCTGCGCCATGGCACGGCTGCCACAAACACGCGCGATGGCGCCCTGCATCACCAGCTCGCGCACGCGCTCGGCGTCGTGGCGCAAGGCATCCTGCACATAGCCGCCACCGTCTGGCACGCGTGAGAATGCCGTCTGCACCCTGGCCACTCGCCCTTCACCCCGCCAGCACTCAATGTCGGGGCCAAAGTAGAAGTCTTGCGTCGGGTCGCGCCCACCGAAGTACAGATGCATGGGAGTGTGCCGTTGATTGCCACGGATAAAGCCGGCCAAGGGGGCCACACCCACACCCGCCCCAATCAGCAGCAAAGGCCGCCGCTTGCGCGGCTGCGCAAAGCCGGGGTTGGACCGTATGAAGGCGGCGACAGGCTCCCCCGGCTGCAAGCCCAGCAGGTGGGTAGAGCACAGGCCACCGGGCATCAGGCGAACACAGATTTCCAAAAACCCGTCGTCCGAGCTTGAAGCCAAGGAGTAAAAGCGTGGCACGGCCGAGCCCGGCGGCACGATGCCCACCAGATCACCCGCCGAAAAGCGGGATAAACCTTGCCCGCGCAGGCGTGTCATCACCCCTTGCTCAGGCCACGAAAAGCGCAGAATAGCCGTGGGCTCGCCGGTGCCACCGGGGTAGTCTTGCCGCGCCACCAGCGTGAGCACGGTGGTGGGCGGTAGGCGCGGCACATGGTCGAGCACCAGGGGCTCACCCAGTGCCTGCGACAGGTCACGCCCCCAGCGCGCGAACTGCTGGCTTGATTGCTGGTGAATGCTCTCCAGCGGCAGCAGCGCGGGCCAGCCTTGGGCCCGCAACGTTTTTTCCAGCGCTTGGGCATGGGCGCAGAAGGCCGGGTACTGGCGGTCGCCAAAACCCAGCACCGTGACCGGCACATCGCTGGCGCTGAGCTTGGCAATGCGCTCCAGAGCGTGGCTGGCGTGGGCCGGGGCCTGGCCTTCCCCATAGGTGGCAGCCAGCACAAACACCTGCTTTGTTACGGCCGTGGTTTGAAAGTTTTCCAAAGCGCTGGTGTGCACGCGGTGGCCGTTTTTGCCCAACGCGTCTTGCAGCGTCTGGGCAAAGCCCCAGGTGCTGCCGCCCTCGCTGGCGACGAAGATGAGCACGTCGGCCTGTGCCAGGGGACTGTTTCCGGTGATGTGCGGGGCTTGGCGGCGTGCCTGCCACCAGATGATGACGCCCGATAGCCAGAACAGCAACACGCTGGCACCCACGCACCCAAGCACCACGGCCCAAGGCCAAGCGCTTTCGCCGGTGTGCAGCACCAAAGCCCAGTCGTAGATTTGCTGCGCCACGGTGGCGTCCTGCCAGGCCAGCATCTGCCCCGAGTGGCGGTCGATCCAGCCTTCGCCCTGACGGGTGGCAACGTTCCAGGTGTCTTGGGGGTCGGCGGCATCGGGGAAATTGAGTTTTTGCAAGTTTTCTACGGTGAGGCTTTGCAGTGCATCAAGTTGCGCCCAGGGCAATGTAGTCTGGTCAGTTGCCACTGAAACCACATCGGGCTCAACACCGGCGTCCAATGTCACCAGCCCCAGGGTCGAGGCGCTCATGGTCAGCGCCGTGAGCGAGGTCAGGCACAGCAGCGCCAACACCACCCGACCCGTGACGACGTGAATGCGCTGCGCCAGCGAGCCGCGTACCCGAACCGCCAGTCGCCCCCAGCCGCCCATGCGGCGCAACAGCAACACGAGCGCCGAGATGCAAAGTACCGCCATGGCCAGCGCAATGCCTGCCGCACCCCAGCGCCCGGCGTCGCCCAGGAGCAAAGAGCGGTGCAGGTTCTTCACCCAACGCGGCAACGCTGACGGTTGCCAAGCGCCCAGCACGCGGCCATCGGCCGGGTCCACATAGTGCGCCTGCGCCTGGTCGCCCACAAAGCCAAACACCACGATGGCACCCGAGGGCAGGTGGCGAATTTCTTGCGCGCCGGGAACGGTGCGTGTCACGCGCTCCACCAGCGTGGCCACCGACAGATCACCCGGCGCGCCCGGGGCCTGCCACGCTTCTTGCACTGGGTCGAATGCCAGAATGGCGCCGCTGAGTCCCAGCACGACGGCCAGCGTGCCAACCGTTAAACCCAGCCAGCGGTGAATTGACTTCCAACCCATGTTCGTGTCCTTTACTGCAACTGAAAGGTCAGCGACTGGAGGTACTGCTTACCGGCTTGTGGCTTGCCAGCGTTGCCAGTGGTCAGCGGGATGCGGATCTCTGATGGGCTGTCGCGCATGTCTTCTACGGCGGCGTCAACGTGGATTTCATAGCCAGCGTCAATCAGGGCGTCGGCAATGTCGGCGGTCACCTTGAGAGTGCGCCCTGCCCCCACGCTGGCCCCTGTGACGCCGTTAAGGCGCTTGGCGTCGCCTGCGGACAGCCGGTTCCAGTCGGCCAAGTGCTTGTAGTACTTGGCCTTGCCACCGGCCACCCACAGCGTGCCGGCATAGGCACCCTTGGCGTCGGTCAGGTAGGCGGCGACGTAGGCCCCGTCGCCGCCATAGTTTTTGAGCTGGGCAGTCAACGTGACCTGGCGGCTGTGCGCCAAGGCGGGAAGGGCCAGCACGCAGGCGGCGGCCAAAGTGGTCAAAAGAGGTTTGGACATGGTGATGCTCCCGTTTTTTTGGTGAGGGTTACTCGATCTGGCCGCGTGGCGCGGTGCCAGGGGTGAACATGGATGAGGGTGATGGTGCGTGGGTGCCGCCTGGTGGCGGCGCGGCCTGATCACGATCGCGATCGTGTTTTTGGGAAGGCTCGCCGCCTCGTTGCTTCATCTTCACCACTTTTAAATTTTCAGGGTCAATCTTCGCTTTGAAGGCGCGGCCTTGGGCGTCGGTGCCGCGAATTTCATAGCAGCCATCGTCAATTTTCAGGCGCTGGATTTGCCAGCCCTGCTGGGCCGCCATCTGTCGCACGGCTTCGCGCGACTGCCAGCGATTCACCGGCGCATTGCAATCGTCATCGGCCCATGTCGGCAAGGCCGCCAAGCCCAGTGACAAGGCCAGCACGCCATGGCGCAAAGTGGGTGAAGTTTTCATAGTAAAGCTCCTTTTCAACGGACTAACGCATGACAAACGATTCGCGGTGCAGACGCCAGGGACTCGGGCCACGGGCGTGCTCGTGCAGCGCATCGCCCAGACCTTGGGGACCACAAAACCAAATGTCCAGTGGGCCGGGGGCGGCTTGCAAATCTTGCGGCCTGAGACGCTGGCCCTGGGCTTCGCTGTACACGGTAAGCGGCACCGGCGGCACGGCCTGCGCGCACAAGGCCTGCAGGCGCGCCAGCAGCGGGTCGCGCCGGGCATCACGGGTGCAGTAGTGCAGGTGCACGGGGGTTGAGTCGCTGCGACCCGTGCTCAGGCCCGGTTGACGCGCTTCCAGCAGCGCCAGAAAGGGCGTCACGCCCACGCCTGCCGCCACCCACACCTGCTGGCGCCGGCGTGACCCTTTGCCGTCAAAGCGGCCATAAGGTCCTTCGATGTCCACGCGCTGCCCGGCGCGCAAACGCTGCTGCAGGGTGCGGGTGTAGTCACCCAGCGGTTTGATCACCAAACGCAGCAGCGGATCGCCCTTGGGGCTGTTGCCCAGCGCGTGCGGTGCACTGGCAATGGTGAAGGGGTGGGCACCCTCCGTGCCATCAAACCGCACAAAGACGAACTGCCCGGGGCGGTGCCCGCGCCAGCTGAGGGGCATGGCGCAAATCACTTCAATGGGGGCATCCGTGCCTGCATCGCCCAGCGCCACGACCGACTGGATGCGCCCCGCATGGCTGCGCGAGCGCCCTATCCAGCCTGCCAGAGACCACACCGCAGCCAAACTGCCCAACGCCAGCAGCGTGCCCATGAGCAGGCCCAGCGGCAGTGCCCAAAAGGTGAGCGGCATCAACGCCACGGTATGCAACACCAGCGCAAGGAACAGCGCGGGCATGGCACGGTGCAGGAGGCGCCAGGGCTTGTAGGGCAACAAGCGCGAGAGCAGGGTGAGCGCCACCATGGCCAGTAGCAGGTAGAACGCCCACTCACCCAAGTCTTTGGCTAAACCTCGGGCATCAGTCAGCCAAGGCAGCACGGCGTCGTGCTCGAGCCTGCCTGCACGCCCCCATAAAGACTTGATTAAACCGCTGGATTCTTTGGCACCCCAGTGGACGATGGCGGTGAGGGCGGCGGCAATGCCCGTCCACTTGTGCAGACGGTAAACCTGGTCCATGCCGCCCATCAGGCGATCGAACAGCGGCAGGCGCAGGGCGAGCAACATGGTCAGCGCCATCAGGCCGATGCTCCACAGCCCGCTCAAATAGATGGTGTGTTGGCGCAACTGCCACCACCCCAAGGCGACGCCTTGTGCATCAACCAGCGGCGTCACGCCCAAGTCAGTCGGCGCCACAGCCATCCATGCCAGGGTGATCCCCAGCAACCAGATTCCCAGAGCAACTTTGATACGCATGACGGGGTCCTTTTTTCTCGTTGAGAGACATTGTGGAAAATCCACCTTGAACGAATGCTGAAAGGCGCGTTCATCTCCCATTCATCAACCCCAGCGTAAAAAGTCCGCTTATGGCCTCTTGTAATACGCCCCCTCTTCGCCGTCTGATCCTGTCGTGCGTCGCCCTGTGCCTGCTCGGCGCGAGCCCGCTGCTGCGCGCTGACGACGATGACCATGGCTCCCACGAGCTGGCGCGCCAGGCCCTCGAACAGGGCCGTGTACTGCCTTTGCGAGCCGTGTTGGAAAAAATTGAACGCGACTACCAAGGCCAGGCGCTGAAAGTGGAGTTCGAGCGGGACGACGGTCGCTTCCTTTATAAAATTCGCCTGCTGCAAAGCGATGGCCGCATGGTCAAACTCAAGGTGAATGCGGTGGATGGCAAGGTGCTGGAGATCAAGCGCAAGGAACACGGAAGGGACAAGGATGCGCATTCTCGTCGTTGAAGATGAACCCACTTTGTGCGCGCAAGTGGTGAGCGCCGTGGCGGCAGCCGGTCACACGGTGGAAAGCGCGCGTGATGGCGCCATCGCCCACTACTTGGGCGACGTCGAAGACTTCGACGCCGTGGTGCTGGACTTGGGCCTACCCACATTGGACGGCCTGTCCGTGCTGCGCCGCTGGCGGGCGGCGGGGCGCACCATGCCGGTGCTTATCCTCACGGCGCGCAATGCCTGGCATGAAAAAGTGGCGGGCATAGACGCCGGCGCAGACGACTACCTCGCCAAACCCTTTCACATGGAAGAATTGCTGGCCCGGCTGCGTGCCCTGCTGCGCCGCCTGGGAGAACACAGCAGCGCCCAGTGGCAATGCGGGGCCATTTTGCTCGACACGCGCCAAGCCCGCGTGCTGGTGGACGGCCTGCCCCTGCCACTCACCAGCCACGAGTTCAAGCTGCTGTCGCTGCTCATGCAGCGCAAAGGCGAAGTGCGCTCTCGCACCGAACTGTCCGAGCACATTTACCCCCACGACAGCGACCGCGACTCCAACACCATCGAAGTTTTTGTGGGCCGCCTGCGCAAGAAACTGCCCGTGGGCAGCATTGAGACGGTGCGGGGGCTGGGCTACCGGCTGGTGGACGTGAGTCAAGTGCCGTGAGGACGGGGTCGCTGCGCCTGCGCCTGCTGGCGGGCACGCTGGCGTGGATGCTGCTGGCCATTGCCCTGGTGGGTTGGGGTCTGCGCGCTTTGTTTCAAGACCACGTCACCCAACAACTACAGGCCCAGTTGGTGATGCAACTCGACCACCTGAGCGCATCAGTGGATTGGGTTCCTCCTGGGCGCATCAGTGTTAGCGCCATGGCGGCAGACCCGCGTCTTGTGCAACCCTTGTCGGGCTTGTACTGGCAAATTGACCGATTGGGCACCGCGCCGCAGGCGGGCGTGGCGCGCTCGCGCTCGCTGTGGGACCAGGTGTTGCGCTTGCCGCAAGCGCCACCGTCCTACCCCGCCAGCGGCTACAGCGTTTTGACGCTGCACGATGCCCAGGGCCATGAACTGCTGGCCGTGGCGCGCCCCCTGCAACTGCCGGAGGACGATGCGCCGCCGCTGCGCTTGGTGGTGGCAGGCGACACAACACTTTTGGCCGAACCCCTGCAGCGTTTCACGCATATGCTGCTCATCGCCTTGGGCCTGCTGGCGCTGGGCCTGGCCATGGCCATCGCCGTGCAATTGCAACTGGCGCTGCGACCGCTCAAGCTGCTGCGTGCGCGCCTGAGCGGCGTGCGCAGCGGTGCCGCCGGGCAGTTGGAAGGCAGCTTTCCGAACGAACTGCAACCGCTGGTCAACGAGTTCAACCACGTGCTGCAAGAAAACGCCGACCTGGTGCAGCGTGCCCGCACCCAAGCGGGCAACCTGGCCCATGCGGTGCACACGCCCCTGTCCATCCTCGCCAACGCCGCCGCGCGAGAAGACACCCCACTGGCTCAGCTGGTGCAAGAGCAGGTGAGCACCGCGCGTCGCCAGGTTGACTACCACCTCGCCCGTGCGCGCGCCGCTGCTGCTGTGCGCGCCACCGGGCTGCGCACCCCCGTCTTGCCACCGGTGCAGGCACAGCTGCGCACCATTCAGCGCCTGCATACCGAGCGCGCCCTGTCGGTTGAACTCGCGCCCCAGGCTCAGGAGGTGGCCTTTCGCGGCGAAGAGCAGGATCTGTACGAACTGCTGGGCAACCTGATCGACAACGCCGGCAAATCCGCGCGCCAACGCGTGGTGGTCGATGTGCAGTTGTCACAGGGGCAGTTGTGTCTCACCGTTGATGACGACGGCCCCGGCATTCCCGTGGCGCAGCGCCAGCACATGTTTGAGCGCGGCGTGCAGCTTGACGAACAGCGCCCGGGCTATGGCCTGGGGCTGGAC
>JBAQDW010000471.1:0-3238 GCA_049286445.1 Rhodoferax sp.
CAAATCGGTGTTGGCGGGCCAGCGCATCGGCATTTTGGGTGCCAACGGCCAGGGTAAATCGACGCTGGTCAAAACCGTGGCGCGTGACCTGCAAGCCATTGGCGGGGAAATGACCGAAGGCAAAGGCTTGAATATCGGCTACTTTGCCCAGCAAGAGCTGGACGTGCTGCGCCCGGCCGACACCCCCCTAGAACACATGATTCGCTTGGTCAAGGAAATGACTGCCGCCGGAAAAATTGCCGGCCAAGCCACCCGCGAACAAGACCTGCGCAGTTTCTTGGGCACCTTTAACTTTGGTGGCGACATGGTCAAGCAAGCCGTGGGGAGCATGAGCGGCGGCGAAAAAGCCCGCTTGGTGCTGTGCATGATCGTCTGGCAGCGCCCTAACCTGCTGCTGCTGGATGAGCCGACCAACCACCTGGACTTGGCCACCCGAGAAGCTCTGGCCATGGCGCTCAATGAGTTTGAAGGCACCGTGATGCTGGTCAGCCACGACCGCGCTTTACTGCGCGCCGTCTGCGACGAATTCTGGATGGTCTCACGCGGTGGCGTGGAGCCCTTCGATGGTGACTTGGACGACTACCAGCGCTATTTGCTCGATGAAGCCAAACGCCAGCGCGAAGCCATCAAAGAAGCCAGCAGCGCCGCTGCCAAAGCCGCCCGCAAAGCCGAAGTTGAAGCTGCCGCCGCGGCCAAAGCCAAACCCAAAGCCGCCCCTACAGGTTCCCTCAAACGCAAACTCCAAGAGGTCGAGGCGAGGATGGCCGAACTCAACACCGAAGGCGCCTCCCTGGAAGCCCACCTCTGCAAATCGCCACCACCTGCTGAAATTGCAGAATTAGGCAAGCGTTTGAGCACCGTGAATGATGAATTGCAAAAGCTGGAAGAAAAATGGTTGGCAGTTTCTGGGGAAATAGAGGCATTGGCGGTTTAACCCAATACGCGCAACTCTATAAGCAGCAGCCTGTAGAACGGCCAATCGTTCCACAGGCTGCTTAGGTACCAAGGGTAAACTCGCGCCGTTCTAAAACGAAGGGGTTGAACTATCAACAGGATGCCCAAAAACACTTGACTAGGGCCATTTTCGTAACAGGCATCTGTAGATGCTAGTTTTTTCAATGCGTTTACTTAAAACGCACTTGGCACGCTCTTTTTTAGGTGTTTTTCTTCTTGCCTGACTTGGGCATCTGATTTTCTGGCGCGACTCGGTTACGTTAAAACGGCATTGGCATCAGTGCCGGGCCTCCTGGAGCGCTTAGCGCCCAGAGGCTCGGCCCACTTAAACAAACCACTCACCTGCGGAGAAACGGATACGAGCCACGTTCGGTGGCTGAAGTGCAAGCACGCTACCTTGATGAAATGCTCAACATTCCGCGCACGCTGCAACACCCGTCCCGCGACGTCATGGCCCAGTCGGCGCCCACGCAGCCCACCCAAAATAGCTTTTATTGCCGTAGTGGCCGCCATAGACTGCGGCTTTGCGCTGATGCTTTGGGTTTTAATGCGCTAGGCTTGGCGGGATGCGGAGCAGAATCCCGAAAGCGCACAAAAGTGGTTCGTCTACGCAACACCTTGGCAAAGACCCTAGGCCGTTCTTAAACAAAACTTTTGGCAAGCAAAATGAAAGCTGTGATTCTCGCCGGTGGACTCGGAACTAGAATTTCTGAAGAAACATCAACACGCCCCAAGCCGATGGTTGAAATTGGGGGCAAGCCAATTCTTTGGCACATCATGAAAACTTACTCACATCACGGAATCAATGACTTCATCGTGTGTTGTGGCTACAAGGGCTACGTGATCAAAGAATATTTCGCCAACTATTTTTTGCACATGTCCGATGTCACGTTCGACATGAGCAAGAACACCATGGAAGTCCATCAACGCAATGCCGAGCCATGGAAAGTCACCTTGGTGGACACTGGAGACGACACCATGACTGGTGGCCGGGTCAAGCGAATCGCCAACTATGTAAAAGATGAAGCGTCTTTTTGCTTGACCTATGGTGATGGCTTAGGAGACATCAACATCACAGAACTCCTAGCATTCCACAAAGCTCAAAACGTTAAAGCGACCTTGACCGCCACGATTCCCCCAGGTCGTTTCGGAGCACTCGATCTCAAGGGCAGCAAGGTCAACAGCTTTATGGAAAAGCCAAAAGGCGACGGTGCCATGATCAACGGCGGATTTTTCGTACTCGCGCCTGAAGTCATTGACTACATCACAGACGACATGACAACATGGGAGCGCGAGCCTTTGGAGCGTTTAGCCCAAGAAGGCAATTTGGCGGCATTCCCTCACCATGGATTTTGGCAACCGATGGATACGCTGCGCGACAAGTTGCACCTTGAAGAGTTGTGGCAATCAGGAAAAGCGCCCTGGAAGGTGTGGCCGTGAATCCCGCATTTTGGAGCGGAAAGCGCGTTCTGCTGACAGGTCACACGGGATTCAAGGGCGGCTGGATGTCGTTGTGGTTGCAAGCCATGGGCGCCCAGGTCGTGGGCTACGCACTGGCGGCCCCCACCGACCCCAGCTTATTTGGAATCGCGCGGGTCGGTCAGGGCATGACCAGTATTCATGGGGATATCCGGGACTTAGCGGCCTTGCAGGCGGTCTTTGCCGAGCATCGGCCTGAGATCGTCATCCACATGGCAGCACAACCCTTGGTGCGTTACTCCTATCAAAACCCTGTCGAGACCTACTCAACCAATGTGATGGGTACGGTCAATATGCTCGAGGCTGTGCGGAATACACCTGGCATCAAAGCAGTAGTCAACATTACCACCGACAAGTGTTATGAGAACCACGAATGGGTGTGGGGCTATCGCGAGAACGAGCCCATGGGGGGCTACGACCCCTACAGCAATAGCAAAGGCTGCGCAGAACTTGTCAGCGCCTCGTACCGGTCATCGTTCTTCAACGCCAATAGCCACGCGCAACACGGTGTTGCCCTGGCAACCGTTCGCGCTGGCAACGTCATTGGCGGAGGTGACTGGGCACAAGACCGCCTGATACCGGACATTCTTGCCGCTTTCGAGCAGAACAAACTTGTCAATATTCGCAACCCCCATGCCATTCGTCCGTGGCAGCATGTGCTGGAGCCTTTGCGCGGTTACCTCACGCTGGCTGAGCGGCTTTTTGAACAAGGATCAGACTTTGCGGAGGGCTGGAACTTTGGACCGAACGACGAAGACGCCAAACCGGTTGGATGGATCGTTACGCAAATGGCCCAGCTGTGGGG
>JBAQDW010000472.1:0-2768 GCA_049286445.1 Rhodoferax sp.
GACGCTGCGCCCAGCATAGAGGCTTTGCCTTTGTGCACGGCTTCACCAATGGACCAGGCCAAGACGGCACCGGCGGTGGCCAACAAGGTGTTGATGAACGCCAATGTGGCGCCGCCGTTGGATTCCAAGTTGGAACCCGCGTTGAATCCAAACCAGCCCACCCACAACATCGAAGCACCGACCATGGTCAGGGTCAGGCTGTGTGGCGCCATGGCTTCTTTGCCGTAGCCAATGCGCTTGCCCACCATGTAAGCACCGACCAAACCAGCCACCGCTGCGTTGATGTGCACCACGGTGCCGCCAGCGAAGTCCAATGCACCTTTACCGAGCAAGTAACCGCCAGAGCCCCACACCATGTGGGCAATCGGCAAGTAGCTGAAGGTGAACCACAGCGCGCTGAACAAAAGCACGGCAGAGAACTTCATGCGTTCCGCAAACGAGCCCACAATCAGCGCGCAGGTGATGCCGGCAAACGTGGCCTGGAAGGCAATAAAAATGAACTCAGGAATCTTGACACCTGCCGTGAACGTGTCCGCCAGCGACGCGGGTGTGACACCTTTGAGGAACAGCTTGCTGAGGTTGCCCCAGATCAGCCCTTCGCCCCCAAACGCGACGGTGTAGCCGTAAACAGCCCACAGCACCGAGATCAGCGAGAACACCACCATGACTTGCATCAGCACGGACAGCATGTTTTTGCTGCGCACCAAGCCGCCATAAAACAGGGCCAAACCGGGGACGACCATCATGATGACCAGCACGGTGGAGATCATCATCCAGGCGGTGTCGCCTTTGTCCATTGTGGGGGTGGGCACCGCAGCAGCGGGGGCGGTTTCAGCCGTGACAGCCGCGGCGGGGGCAGCGGGTGCGGACTCCACTGCGGCGGCTATAGGGGCCGGGGAGGTCACAGCGGGTGCGGCTTCGGTGGTTTGGGCCAAGGCAATGGCAGCGCCACCTAGCAGGCTCATACCCAATACGAGGGAGACAAGTAGTTTTTTCATGGTTCTTTCTCTTGGGGGGGGAGGACGGTGGGGCTTTAGAGGGCTTCTGTGCCGGTTTCGCCGGTGCGGATGCGTACCACTTGTTCAATGGTGGTGACAAAAATCTTGCCATCGCCGATCTTGCCGGTGCGGGCGGCGTCTTCAATGGCTTCAATCACCCGCTCGACCAAGTCATCGGAGATGGCGGCTTCAATCTTCACTTTGGGCAAGAAATCAACCACATACTCGGCGCCCCGGTACAGCTCGGTGTGGCCCTTTTGACGGCCAAACCCTTTGACTTCGGTGACCGTGATGCCCTGCACGCCGATCAATGAAAGGGCTTCGCGCACGTCGTCCAGCTTGAAAGGTTTGATGATGGCGGTGACAAGTTTCATGGGTTCTCCTGAGCGTGAAATCAATTGAGGGGGTGTGGTGACAGTGATCGCAATAACTGTGCCAACGAGAGGCATGGCGCGGGCGCTATGCAAAGTTCACAGCAACTATTAGGGGTGTTGTTGGTTTTTGATCGCCCGCGAAAGCGGGGAGTTGCGCTACGATGCATGTATAAATAAACAGCTGGCACCATCGTGGTGCAAACGATGTTGTGATGCCGCACGGGGTGCGCACCTTTTTGGAGAGGAGTTCTCATGAGTCTGTCTTTGGTGCAAAGCCGTGCGCTGCTGGGTCTGGATGCGGCCGCCGTCACGGTCGAAGTTCATCTGGCCAATGGCCTGCCTAGTTTCACCCTGGTGGGGTTGGCTGACGTCGAGGTCAAGGAAGCCCGCGAGCGGGTGCGCTCTGCCATTCAAAACTCGGGGCTGGAGTTTCCGCACAACAAACGCATCACTGTGAACTTGGCCCCGGCTGATTTGCCCAAAGACTCGGGCCGGTTTGATTTGCCAATTGCCTTGGGCATTCTGGCCGCCAGTGGGCAAATTGATGCGGCTCGATTGGCGGGGCATGAGTTTGCGGGGGAGCTGTCTTTGTCAGGCGAATTGCGCCCGGTTCGCGGTGCCTTGGCGATGAGCTTGGCCTTGCATGCCAGTGGTGTGCAGACCCGACTGGTGTTGCCGCCAGAGAGCGCGAAAGAGGCCGCATTGGTGCCGGATGCCCAGGTCTTTGAGGCGCGCCATTTGTTGGATGTGGTGCAGTATTTTCTGCCCGCCAACCCAGATGCACCGGTCGCTGAAGCCAGTGCGGGGTGGTCGCGTGTGACGGCCAGAACCGAGATGCAAGCGGCGCACTATCCCGACATGGCCGACGTGAAAGGCCAGCCCGGTGCGCGGCGTGCGTTGGAAATTGCAGCCGCCGGAGGGCACAGTCTGTTGCTCAGCGGGCCACCAGGGTCAGGAAAATCGATGCTGGCGCAGCGGTTTGCGGGCCTGTTGCCCGCCATGACCACCACGCAGGCGCTGCAAAGTGCGGCGGTGGCCTCGCTAGGAGGGCGCTTTGCATTGGAGAAATGGGGCCAGCGGCCGACATGCAGCCCACATCACACGGCCAGCGCGGTGGCCTTGGTGGGCGGCGGTTCACCCCCTCGGCCGGGTGAAATCTCATTGGCGCACCACGGCGTGCTGTTTTTAGATGAGTTGCCGGAGTTCCCCCGGGCCGCGTTAGAAGCCTTGCGGGAACCCTTGGAGTCGGGCTTGATCACCATTTCGCGGGCGGCGCGGCGGGCTGAATTTCCCGCACGCTTTCAGTTAATTGGTGCGATGAACCCGTGTCCGTGTGGCTATTTGGGTTCTACCCAACGGGCATGTCGCTGCTCGCCCGATCAGGTGGCGCGTTACC
>JBAQDW010000473.1:0-2749 GCA_049286445.1 Rhodoferax sp.
TGCGTTTTCTGGTGGAGCGCGGCATTCCCGTGTGCGCCCACTTGGGGCTTACACCCCAAACCGTGCATGCCTTGGGCGGTTACCGCGTGCAGGGCAAAACACTTGAGTCTGCCGCGCTCATGAAGAAGCAAGCGCACGACTTGCAAGACGCCGGTGCCTCCTTGCTGGTGCTGGAAATGGTGCCCGCCGCCCTGTCCGCCGAGCTGACCGCCGAGTTATTGCATTGCCCCACCATTGGCATTGGCGCAGGCAAAGACACCGCCGGACAAGTGCTGGTGCTGCACGACATGCTGGGCATGAACCTGGGCAAGATGCCCAAGTTCGTGCGCAATTTCATGCTTGAAGCCCCCGGCATCAAAGAAGCCATGCAAGCCTACGTGGCGGCCGTCAAAGGTGGCACGTTTCCCGACAACACCCAACACGCCTGGTAAGGCGTTCCCCCATGCACATTGCCCGCACGGTGGCTGAACTGCGTCAGCAACTCAGCCCCTTCAACCATGCCTCCTTCGTGCCCACCATGGGCAACCTGCATGACGGCCACCTGGCCCTGGTGCGCCAAGCGCAACCGCTGGGCGATGTCACCGTCGCCAGCATCTTCGTCAACCGCCTGCAGTTTCTGCCGCACGAAGACTTTGACACCTACCCCCGCACGTGGGCGTCTGACTGCGAACGCTTGGAAGCCGCTGGGTGCGACATCGTGTTTGCCCCCAGTGAAAAAGAGCTGTATCCCGAACCCCAAACCTTCAAAGTGCATCCACCCGCTGAGCTGGCCGACATCCTGGAAGGCCACTTCCGCCCCGGTTTTTTTGTGGGTGTGTGCACGGTGGTGATGAAGCTGTTCGCCTGCGTGCAGCCGCGTGTGGCCGTGTTTGGTCAAAAAGACTACCAACAACTCATGGTCATCCGCCGCATGGCGCAACAATTCGCCCTGCCCATTGACGTGATTGGCGGCCCCACCCTGCGCGCCGCTGACGGTTTGGCGCTGTCATCGCGCAACGGCTATTTGAGCGAGAGCGAACGCACCGAGGCCGTGCAACTGTCCCTGGCCCTGCACGCCATGGCCGAGGCCCTTCGCGCCGGTGCCACCGACTTGGCGGCGTTGGAAGCCCACGCCATGCACGCGTTAAGCGCCCGAGGCTGGCAGCCCGACTACCTCGCGGTGCGCCGCCGCCACGATTTGCAAACGCCCCAATCGGGCGACCCACTGGTGGTCTTGGCCGCTGCCAAACTGGGCCAGACCCGGTTAATTGATAACTTGGAAGTATGAGGCGGCGTGGACGGCTTACCGGGCGGTGACTCGACTGCCTTCAGCGCCCTGTATTTGCTACAAATTAAGTAGCTGCTCGCGCAGGCAGGGCGGGGGCTACAAGCCTAAAAGGCATACAAATCTTTGATTGAGAATTTCAGTGCTTGTGTCGGGCTGTTGTTTTGGCCGATCAGAACCTTCAGCACGTTGGTCACGGTAGGATTAACCTTGACCGTCGCTTGTTTTTGAAACAACCGGGTCACAGACTTTCGGGGCAATGGCGGCTGATGCGGCTGGGCCCGCTGAGGCTTTAAAAAAGAGGAAAACAATATGCTGCTAACTGATATCGCTGTCGAGCACACGCGGGTGTCCAAAAAGGATGGGGTTCGTCAGACCTATCTGCTGCATCCGTTTACCAATACGCAGCGAGATACGCTGGGTAAATTCGAGATTGTTCGTGACATCCGCGAGCCAGGGTTCAAGGAAGTTAAACGCTCCGCCTTCGTGTCGTTTCAACAATTGGCGGAGTTGTATGCGAAAGGTGTGCTCGACGAATTCGGATTCTCCGTTCGCATGTGCCCGGGTCAGGGCACGTACCCCGCTGCAAATCCCGCAAAAAAGATACTGCCAACCAGCATCAAGCCAGGCTCATCGTTCGAGCTGGCGGTTCAAAAGGTGGATGTTTCACTACCTGCTACTCGCGAATTGAGAACCGCTGTGCTGCGCACCTACGTCAAACTTTAACCGGGAATGTTCATGAGGGCGCGAGGGAGTGGCGAGGGCAATTGGCAACGGTGTGGCACCGGTGATGGCGTTTGCTGGCACCGATGACACGGCAACGCCGCTGTCGCCGTGCAACGTAGAAAAGGTGTTTAAAGGCGCAGAGAAGTGGACCCACTTTGAAAGGACGCCCCCCGCGGGGGATTCGCCGAGTGGCGGCATGGGCCAGCCAGGGATGGACGGCAGCTGCCTAAAATGCAACAGCTTCTATTGAAGAAATCCGCATCTGCCGCGTCAAAAATAGCCTTTCGGCGTGGGTTTGTGAGCCGAAATAACGAGTGGGGAGAAGTTCAATGAAAAGAATTTTGACTGCGGTTGCCCTATGGACGCTTGCATTCATGAGCCATGCCGAAGGCACCCTGTTCAAGGTGCCAACGCGCGATGGCGTGACGACGACGCTATTTTGGGAGCCTGCGCCAGACGCCAAGGCCACTGTGTTCCTGTTTCCAGGGGGTGCAGGCGGTTTCGGCAAGGTCGAAGCGGGCAAAGCCACGGGGCTCAACTTCCTGGTTCGCTCCGAACCCCATTTCATCGCCAGCGGCTTCAACGTCGCCATCTTCGGCCGCCCCAGCGATTCCCAGGATCTGGACTACGCGGACCGCATCAGCGAGACGCACATGACCGATATCCGCAAAGTGCTGGAGTTTGTAAAACGCAAAGCCGATGTGCCGCTCTGGATGGTTGGCACCAGCCGGGGCACCGTTTCAGTGACGGCCGCTGCCA
>JBAQDW010000474.1:0-4939 GCA_049286445.1 Rhodoferax sp.
GCACCACTCACCTCACCGTGGAAACCATGTTGCAAGGCGAGGGCTGGGACAAGGGCTGGAGCCAGTTATTGCAAATTGGGGGCAACGCCGCCGCCATCACGGAACGCAGTTTTGGTGTGCCGGACGGCGTGAACAACGGGCAGTTTGGTGTGGGCCTGGTGATTGATTTCTTTGGGCTGGCCAGCAAATACTCTGGCTTTCCGGTGGAGTTTGTCTACCCCGATGTGACCGCCGTTGTCCCTGCCAACATCGCGCTGATTAACGGCAGCAAGAATGCAGAAGAAGCCAAAAAATTTATCAGCTACAGCGTTTCGCTGGAAGGTCAGCAGCTTCTGCTGGACCCCAAAATTTCTCGCCTTCCCATTCTTCCTGCGTCGGCGCTTGGGGGCAAGGTTCCCGCCGGCTACCCTGATCCTTTCGAAATCGCCAAGCGCGCCAAAGTCAACTTTGACTCTGATCTCTCAGAGTCCCGCTACAACGTGGTGTCGGCCTTGTTTGACCAAACCATCACCTTCCGCCACAAAGAGCTGCAAGCCGCCACCAAAGCCATCCACGCTGCCACGGCCGCCCTGCAAAAAAAGCCCAATGCCAATGGACAGGCGTTGCTAAAGCAAGCGCGTGACTTGGCATTTGCCCCCGTGGTAGGCGCCAGTTTGGCGGCTGACAAGAGCTTCCTGGCCCTGTTCACGGCCAACAAGAAAGATGCAGCGGCCAACAAGCAAATGACCGGTCTGGAAGACCGTTGGAACGCCCAGGCGCTGAACCACTATGAGCGAGCCAAAACTTTGGCTGAACAAGCCCTCGCCGCCGCACGTTAATCCGATCAGGAGACCCCATGTCGACAACGACCGTTCACGCTCCCTCGCGCCAATTGCGCGCAGGACTGTTTGACAACGTACGCCCTGGTGCGTGGCTGGCAGGCGCCCTGGTGTTGGGGTTTCTTCTGCTCTTCCTGATATTGCCGGTAGGGCGGGTGTTCTACACCGCTTTTGTCGATGCTGATGGCAGTTTGACTTTGAGCCACTTCAGCGCCTTCTTTGGACAGGGGCTCATGAAGGAGTCCTTCTTCAATAGCCTTTATGTGGCCACTGTGTCAACCGTATTCGCGGCCTTGATTGCCGTGCCGCTGGCCTATTTCACGGTGCGGTTCCAGTTTCGGGGTGCATTGGTCATTCAGACGCTGGGGGTGCTGCCGCTGATCATGCCCCCCTTCGTCGGTGCCGCCGCCATGCAACTGATCTTTGGGCGGTCCGGCTCCATCAATCTCTTGCTGGAGCAGTACTTTGGTTTCTCCGTGCCGATCATGGACGGGCTCAACGGTGTGGTTTTTGTCGAGTCCATCCACTACTTTCCGTTCATCCTCATGAACCTGACGGTGGCGCTGCGCAATATTGACGGTGCGATGGAAGAGGCCGCGCTGAACCTGGGTTGCACCGGCTGGCGCCTGTTCTGGCGGGTGATCTTTCCCCTGGGCATGCCGGGCTTTATTGCCGGAGCGTCGCTGGTCTTTGTGAAAGTATTTGACGACCTGGGCACGCCGCTCGTGTTGGGCCAAACCAATTTGTTGGCGCCGCAAGCGTATTTGAGAATCACCCAGGTGGGCCTTGAGGACCCCATGGGCTATGTCATCGCGGTCATCATGATCGTGTTCTCCGTCACGGCCATGGTCATGTCAGCCCGGGTGCTCGTGGGCAAAGACTACTCCACCATCCAAAAGGGTGGCGCCAGCATCGCCCGACGCGAACTCACGCCTTGGGGCGCCGTCATGGCCTATGGTTGGATTGCTGTGGTGTTGTTGGTCGTTCTCTCGCCCCACATCGGCGTGTTGCTGCTGTCCTTTGCGGAGGTTTGGAGCTTTGCGCCTTTGCCCGATGCCTACACCTTGGCGCACTACAACACCGTGTTCACCGATGCGGGCGGCATGATGAAAAACACCTTGCTGTACTGTGGCTTGGCCGCCGGACTGGATGTGGTGCTCGGTGTCACCATTGCCTACTTGGTGCTGCGTACCAAACTGCCCGCCCGCAAGTGGCTGGACTGGGCGGCAACCGCCTCCTTGGCCGTGCCTGGCATCGTGCTGGCCATTGGCTACCTGCGCCTGTTCAAAGGCGTCACCGTGCCCGGGACCGACACCCTGCTGACCAGCACCTGGATCGTGATCATGCTGGCCTACGCGGTGCGGCGTCTGCCCTACGCTTTGCGTTCGTGCATGGCGGCACTGCAGCAGGTTCACGAGTCTCTGGAAGAGGCGGCCGAAAGCCTGGGAGCCAACAAAATGCGAACCATCCAGCGCGTGGTGGTGCCGTTAATGGCCGGTGGCATTCTGGCCGGGTTTGTGACCAGCTTCATTACCGCAGCGGTAGAACTGTCGGCCACCATTTTGTTGACCTCATCTGAGTCGCAGGCCCCCATGAGCTACGGCATTTATTTGTACATGCAGAGCATCGCCGGTCGGGGCCCCGGTGCGGCGCTGGGCGTGCTGGCCATTGTCATCGTCGCACTCGGAACCTATTTGTCCCATGTGGTGGTGGAGCGCGCGGGCAACCGCCTGACCAGTCGCCCGGTTGACGAGGAACTGCCCCCACTGAACATGCTGAACGCGAGTGCCGAAACGTCGGCAGTCAAGCCTTGAAACGAGATCTGCCATGAAAAAAGTACCTGTCCAATGTCGCAACATTCGTCTGTCCTACGGTCCGACGGAAGTCCTGAAAAACGTCAACCTGGACATCGAGCCGGGCGAGTTTTTTGCTTTGCTCGGGCCCTCCGGTTCGGGAAAGTCCACCTTGCTGCGCCTGATTGCTGGCTTCAACCGCCATCAGCATGGCGAGTTGCTGATTGACGGCAAAGACGTCAGCGGCAAGGCGCCTTGGGAGCGTAACGTCGGTATGGTGTTTCAAAGCTATGCCTTGTGGCCCCATCTCTCGGTATGGGACAACGTGGCGTTTGGCTTGGTGGAGCGCAAACTCGACAAAGCGATCATTAAGGCCAAAACGGGCGCGGCGCTGGAGCAAGTGGGTCTGTCTCAGTACGGAGAGCGACGCCCCAGCCAGTTGTCAGGGGGGCAGCAACAGCGTGTTGCATTGGCCCGCACCATTGTGATCGAGCCACAGGTCTTGCTGCTGGACGAGCCTTTGTCCAATCTGGACAAGACACTTCGGGTACAAATGCGTCAGGAATTGTTGGCCATGCAGCGCCGCTTGGGTCTCACAACCCTTTTTGTCACGCATGATCAGGAAGAGGCCATGACCACGGCGGACCGCATGGCGGTGCTGGACAAGGGCATCGTGCAACAAGTGGGCAGCCCCATCACGCTTTATGACTATCCCGTGAACACCTTTGTCGCCAACTTTGTTGGAACCATGAATCTGCTGACCGGCAAGGTCCGCGCCCGCAGTGCCGACAGCATTCGACTGGATGTGGCCGAGATCGGCGAATTGACCTTGCCCATTCGGGCCGATGCACCCGACAGCGACACCATTCAGGTGAGCTTTCGCCCCCACGCCTTGCGTCTGGAAGTGGCCGACGCGGCGCGCGATGCCCGTTTTGTGTGGATGCCGGGCTCGGTTGAGGCCAGTGAGTTTCTGGGCGAATCTACCCGTTACCGGGTGCGTGTGGGTCAGCAAAGCCTGACGGTGGACCAGCCTCACCATATGGGTCTCTCCAAGTTCCCGGTGGGGGGGGCGGTGAGTCTGGGCATTGAGCCGTCGCAGGTTCGCCTGTTTGGCGCCTGACGGCGGGCGACCACGCCATGGAACTGCACCAGGTTCGTGCCTTTGTTGCTGTCGCTCGCGTGGGAAATGTCACCAAAGCGTCGGATGTGCTGTGCGTGACGCAGCCCGCGGTCACTGCCCAGATCAAGGGCCTGGAGTCCAGTCTGGGCATTGCCCTTTTTGACCGCAGTGGTGGGCGCATGACACTGACCCGCGCGGGTGAAAAACTGATGGCTCAGGCGGGGGTGCTCTTGGCGGCGGCCGCCGAACTCAAAGGCATGGCGCGCGGCATGCAGGGGGAGCTGGCCGGCCGCATTGAAATTGGCTTGCCAGGTGAGACCACCGACTTCTTGCGAACGGGCGCTTTGTCCATTGCCATGCAACGTGATTTACCGTTGGTGGACTTGCACACCCGTACCAAACCGGTGGGCCAATTGCTGGACCTGGTGCGCGGTGGTGGCCTCACGGGGGCCTTCCTCATCAGTGTCAACCCGCCCAGGGATTTGCAATGGCTGTCGCTGCGCTCGGTCGGCTACCGCATCGCCATTCCCAACCGCTTGGCCAGCGAAATGCAGCGGGGCGGGTGGCGTGTGCTGGCCGGTTTGCCCTGGGTGTCGGGCGAGGTGGAATCGCACGTGCACCAAATGCTGCGCAACCTGTTTGAGCAACAGGGGTTGGAGCCCAATGTGGTGGTGCGAAGCGAAGACACCAGCACGTTGGAGTCCTTTGTGCGGGCCGGAACAGCGTGTGCCTTGCTGCGTGAAGAGGTGGCGGTGCCGGGCGTCGAGCGGGGGGAATGGTTGGTTTGGGGCCACGCTCGCGTCGATGCGCAGCTCTTTTTCGGGAGTTCGTCCGACCACATTGGCGACCCTTTGGTTGTCGCGCTGACCTCTGCGGTTAACGCCGTGTGGAGCTGAGCGCAGGTGATTCCAATTCCATATCAATAGGATCTGTTGTTGCTTCGCCTTGCCGTGCGTCTGCACTGTCTGCGGCTTCGCGTCTAAGCTCCTATCGATCTGAAAATGGAATGAGTGGTGGGTTCACACGGATAGATTTCTTTGTACTGCTTTCGGCTGCCAGCCCTTGCTGATGCTGCGCAAGCAGCTATAAAAATCAGAGCGTAAAAATCTTTCCGGGATTCAAGATGTTGTTCGGGTCCAGCGCCTGTTTGATGGTGCGCATCATGGCCACGGCTCCCGCGCCGGTTTCGCTCAACAGAAAATCCATCT
>JBAQDW010000475.1:0-1584 GCA_049286445.1 Rhodoferax sp.
GAACGGAAGAGATCTTGATTTTATTAAAGATAGAGTTGCTTTCGAATTTTTAACGCCGCTTTTCCCAGAAGAGAAATTTAATTTAACCGGGAAAAACGCGACACCTTCCACCAGAATTGTAGATTTATTTACACCGATTGGTAAAGGCCAGCGCGCAATGATTGTTGCACAACCTAAAACGGGTAAAACAATGTTGTTGAAAGAAATTGCGAATTCAATTTCTGCCAATCATCCGGAAGCGTATATGATGATTTTACTCATCGACGAAAGACCGGAAGAGGTAACCGACATGGAGCGAAGTGTAAATGCTGAAGTAATTGCTTCTACGTTTGATGAGCCAGCTGAAAAGCATGTAAAAGTGGCTAACTTGGTTTTATCCAAAGCACAAAGAATGGTCGAATGTGGACATGATGTTGTGATCTTATTAGATTCAATCACCCGTTTAGCCAGAGCTTATAATACCGTAACTCCAGCCTCAGGTAAGATTTTATCTGGTGGAGTTGATGCTAACGCTTTACACAAACCAAAAAGATTCTTTGGTGCGGCTAGAAATATTGAAGGCGGTGGATCTTTAACAATTATCGCAACAGCCTTGATTGATACCGGATCTAAAATGGATGAGGTTATTTTCGAAGAGTTTAAAGGAACTGGAAACATGGAACTTCAACTGGATCGAAAAATTGCCAACAAACGAATTTTCCCAGCGATTGACCTGACTTCATCAAGTACAAGAAGAGATGATTTATTGATGGAAGATACCGTTCAACAAAGAATGTGGATTTTGAGAAAGTACTTGGCAGATATGAATCCTGTGGAAGCCATGGAATTTGTAAACAGAAGTATTAAACAGACTTTAAATAACGAGGAGTTTTTAATGTCAATGAATAAATAAGAAGTATACTATTTCCTATTAGAGGGGAATTTTAACTCAATATATAACCGTTTTTCGAAACGGTTTTTTTGTTTTTGTCAATGTTAAAGATTTGCTAAAGTGGTCCGAGCTGTTTGGAATTTGTCTAATTAATGATTAAATTTGACTAATAACACTTAATAAAATAAAATTATGTCATTCGAATTACCAAAATTAGGATACGCGTACGACGCACTAGAACCAACAATTGATGCAAAAACAATGGAAATCCATTATACAAAACATCATCAAGGTTATGTAGATAATTTAAATAAAGCAATCGCAGGAACTGATTTAGAAGGAAAATCTATTGAAGAAGTTTGCAAAACAGGAACTGATAAAGCAGCGGTTAGAAATAACGGAGGTGGACATTTTAACCACTCTCTTTTCTGGGAAATATTAACTCCAGGAGGTAGCAAAGAACCAGTTGGAAATGTAAAAGCAGCCATCGAAACTTATGGTGGATTCGAAAAATTCAAAACTGATTTTTCTGAAGCAGCTAAAACAAGATTCGGTTCAGGTTGGGCTTGGTTATGTAAAAAAGACGATGGATCGGTAGCAGTTTGCTCAAGTCCAAATCAAGATAATCCATTGATGCCCGTTGCAGAATGTCAAGGAACGCCACTTTTAGGTTTAGATGTTTGGGAACATGCATATTACTTGAACTATCAAAA
>JBAQDW010000476.1:0-4719 GCA_049286445.1 Rhodoferax sp.
CCGGCGGGCAAATCCAGCTTCATCAGCGCGTCCACACCCGCACCGGTGTTGAAGATGGCCTTGAGCTGCGTTTGCTCGTTAAAAAACGCCTGCGGTGGCGCCCACACCACCGCGTAATCCGCCAGCGGCGCGCCGGGTTGCCACACCGTGACTTGCGCGTCCGGCAAAGCGGCGCTTAAACCCGCCAGCCAGGGTTGGGGATCGGTATCAGAACAGCAAAAAGTGATTTTCATGGGGCAAACAACGCAACGATTGGAACAAACCCAAAGCCAGCAGTCGTCGTCCGGTAGTCATACGACTGCAGCCGCAAAACGCCCTCACCACAGAGGGGCCAGGCTTCATGTTTTAGGCTTTCTCAGCGCCAAAACTGTCGGGCATTTGCAAGGCCACCACCTCACCGCTGGCGGTGGCGACGCCATCGACCAGCACCGTGGTCTCCACCACCACCTTGCGGCCCTTGATCTCTGTGACCCGGCCGCGAATCTCAATCCAGTCGGTCAAGGGCGTGGGCTTGAGGAATTTCACATTCAAGGAACCAGTCACGAAGCGAAACGCTGGCAACGTGTCCATCTCGCGCGCCTCCGACCGGTACATGGCGGCAGCGGCGGTGCCGGTGCTGTGGCAATCAATCAGCGACGCAATCAGGCCACCGTAGGCATAGCCGGGCACTGAGGTGTGGTACGCCTCGGGCTTGAAACGGGTGACGCTCTCATCGCCTTCCCAGTAGGTTTTGATCTGGTGACCGTGAGCGTTGTTCTGCCCACAGCCGTAGCAATGCGACACATTCTCAGGGTAATACGCTTGAAAGGCTTTCATGACATCTCCGGTGATAAAAACAGGATTGACGGACGACAAGGCCCGGGTCAAAGGCGGCAGGGCTGAATGACAGGCAACTGTACCTTATATGGAAAATAAGCCTCTAGCCCCCGTCCTTCCTGCGCAAGCAGCTATTTATTTAATAGTGACTGCAAAGCCGATCAACGCGCATGGCACGGACTTTGTCACCCCCTGATGGCCGGTGGGCTTGACTTCGCCCGGCTGCTACCGCCGGCGGGGACCTCGCAGCAAGTGCGGTTGATTCAAAGGGGGTTCTGCCAAAAACAGGTGACACAGGTGAAAAAGGTGAACCGGGTTGGCGCCGCGTCACCTGCCATTCAGGGTGGTCAAACGCCCTCCCAATTCTTAGCGGTTTTGAACCACAACCTGCATCTTGCGCCGAAACAGCCCACTGAGCATGAAGGCACCAAAGGGAACAAAAGCGGCCACCATCAGGCGGGCGGTTTCAAACGGTGTGATCAACCGCGTGAACAGCGCCTGCATCACCATGGCGCTGTAAATCAAAAACGCCAGCCCGTGAATCGGCCCCATGAGGGTCACCGCCATGGGCACATCCGCCATGCGTTTGAGCGGCACCGCCACCAAGAGCAGCACCAGCAAGGTGGCCCCTTCGGCCAGAGAGGCCATTTTCAAATAATGCAGGGCGCGAGAAGAGGGGGCGGACATGGCGATCATCAGGGTGGGGCAAGGGACAACAGCAGGCCCTGGGGTAAAGACATCTTGCAACGTCTCTTGGGCCACCGTTTAGGGGCGGTCGGTGCGGTACATCTTGGCGGGGTTCATTTTGGTGCTCCAAGGCAAGCTCGCGTTCTGCCAGCCGTTTTGAATGCGCAAACCAGCCTGTGGCCCCTCCTTCAAGGCCGCGCCTTGGAAGCCATTGATCACAAAGCGGGCGTTGGGAAAACCGTTGGCGCGCAGAAAGGCCGCGCTGGGTTCGCCCCGCTCGCTGCCGGAGCGGCACAGGGTGATGATTTCGGCATCAGCGCCCAAGCCGCGCTGGGCCAATGCCGCCTTGACTTGCGCGACAAAATTTTCGTTTTGCGTGAGCTTGTAAACCCCGCGCTTGTCGTCCCACGCGTTGCGGTCAACCATGAGGTACGGCACGTTGATGTGCACGGCGTCAGAGAAGCCGACAAACATCACTTCCACCGGGTCACGTACATCGACAAACAACACCTTGGCATCGGCTTGCTGCACTTTGGCATAGGTGTCCTGGGCGGTGATGCCAATGTCTGGCGCTTGGGCTTGGGCGCTCAGAGCACAGCACACCAACGCAACGGCAGTCAAGAGACGTTTCATGAAAATTTCCTTTTGTGGCGACACCGGGCGCGGCCTTGGCAAATGGCGAATGACAACCCGATGTTCTGGAAAAAAAAGCGGGATCAAAACGCCAGTGTGGTCACGCCGGGTTTAAGGAAATAGCTCGCCACATCAGCCGGTTTTCCAGCCGTCACGCCCGGAATCAAATCGCTGGCTTGGCGACCGGTGTTAGGCAGGTAGAGGGCACACACTTCAACCGTGGCACCGGCTTTGATCAGGCCTTGCAGCATCTGCTGGGCGGTGACGTTTTTGGGTTTTAAAAGCGGCATTTCTTTGCCTGTGACGGCGATGTCGGCACCCGCATCACACAGCAGCACACGCACCGTGGCTTTTTGCTCCAGCGCCTGGCTGGCCAGCACCAAGCCCGCACCTTGCGTCATGGCGCTGCCGCTGTTGATGGTCAAAAATAATTCGCCCGCCTGGCTCGACAGACCCAATGCCAACAAACCCGCACCCAGCACCATTGATTTTTTCATTAGAAACTCCTGATTGATTGAAGCCCTTTACCTATCAATAAGCGTGCCACCATGGGAAAAAGAAAAAAACCACATACAAATCAATCACTTAGAGTGTTAATTTGACCATCAACGCACCCGCGCCTACAAAAATAGCAGTCATTTCTGGCAGCTGTCTCTGCCATCAATGGCAGTTTTGGAAATGCGCCACTAATCCCCGCAGGGCATCAGACATCAGGCATCAGCGCGGCACTTGGCCCAGCTGCGATGGCGCTGGGCAGCCAGAATTCAAAAAACCCAAGATTTCACGCGTCACCAGGTCCTCCTCGTCAAAGCCTTCATGCGAGCCGTCGCACTCCAGCAAGGTCACGCGGGCGTGGGCGCGGTGCTGCCAGAGTTGGCGCGCGTCCCCCACAGGCACCATGTCGTCTTGTCGCCCATGCAAAAGCAACACCGGGCAGGCAATGCGGGGCAGCGTGGTCATCGGCGCAATGTCACTGAAGCGCGCACCAATCACGTGCTCCACATACCGGTTAACCGCCCAGCCCAGCGGCCAGTAGGGCACGTGGCGCGCGGCCAACCAACGGCGCATCACCTGCTCGGGGTGGGCGAAGGCGGAGACACTGACCACCGCGTGCAAGTCATGGCGACGCGAGGCACTGAGCAGCACCGCAGCCGCGCCCACGGAATGCCCCAAAGCACACAGGCGGCCCGCATCCACGCTTGGTTGCGCCACCAACCAATTCAACGCCCTGTCCAGATCTTCGGCAAAGCGGGGCAGGGAGCTGTAGCCATCGCGGTCACTGCGGCCATGGTTGCGTGACTCGGGAAGCAGCACGGCGTAACCCGCGCGCCACAAAGCCTGCGCCGCCGGCAGCAGCGTGCTGGCGTTGCCACCCCAACCATGCATGAGCACGATGCCAGGAGCGGGCTCGGCTAAAGTGCCCGCCGGCAAATACCAGGCGAACAGACGCACACCACCCGCCGTGGGAAGGCGCACTGCCTGTGCAGTTAAGCCCAACTCAGCCGGTTGCACCCCGTCCAGCGTGGCTTTCGGAACCAGACCATGCAGCAACAGTGCACGGGCAGCCCACAGCAACGCGAGCAGCCCACCCCCCGTGCCGACCACGGCCCACAAACAGGAGTAGTCACTTGCCATGGACACTTAGCTTGCGGGCCTGTGCCCTGCAGCACAGCCGTGGCCGCTTTGCGTGTTGACCAAGTGGTTGGCCATGTGTGCAAAGGTCTCAATCAAGCGGTCCCGAAACGCCACATCAGCCACTTGTTCCGTCAGCGCCTGCGTCATGCACAGCATCCACTCATCGCGCTCTACCGTGCCAATGGCGTAGGGGGCGTGGCGCATGCGCAGTCGGGGGTGGCCCTTTTTGGCGCTGTAGAGCGCAGGCCCCCCAAACCAGCCAGACAAAAATTCAAACAGGTTGTCCTCGCTGTTTTGCAAGCTGTCAGGGTGCAGTTGGCGCACGGTGTAGGCCTCAGGCAGCCCATCCATGAGTTCGTAAAACCGGTGGGACAACTGCTGCACGGCGGCAGCGCCACCCAATTGGTCATAGGGGGTGGGGGTGGGAACGGGCGTCGTGATGGATGATGGGGTCATAAGGGGGGAATAGTAGTTATTTAACCGGGTGACGCCTTCGGCGATTCCGGCCTGCCACTGGCCGTTTTCTGGCGGGTGGTCGCATTTATTTTGGTTTGTCAGGCTGCTTTTTGTAAGTTGTGTTGCTCCTCCGTGGGGGTTGCATCTTAAGAATTGCTATATTTTCGGTAGCTGCTTGTGCATTTGGGTAAAGGGCTAGCGGTCAAAATACCATTCAAAGGCCTTGCGGAACCACTTTGCAAAAGTTTTTAAGCCTTGTTCTTTCCCCCCCTCTCCCCCAACCCCTCTCCACCCCCGCCGGGGCGGAGAGGGGAGCTCAACAGCCCTATGTGGCCAACGCTTTGTCTGGGGTGGCGTTCACGTGCAACGGCCAACATTCAAACTTGCCGGGAACCGCATGCGCTTGGGGCCACATACGGCTGTTGAAGGCCGCTTTGAAGGTTGGCGATTCACGGTGAACTCAACCACTTCCAACACGCGGCCACATAGGGT
>JBAQDW010000477.1:0-11122 GCA_049286445.1 Rhodoferax sp.
GTGCGGCGGCGGAACCGCTCGCACCGCCAGCGCTGAGCAGGCGAAAGGCAGCCTCGACCTCACGCGTAGAGACGTGTTTAAGCGGAAACACACCCACCGACATGCCCTTAAGCATGTCGACATCGAAGGTGGACACAATGTCGAGCCAACCTTCGGACTGCGTGCGCGTGCCCACCAACACCAGAAGGTTGCGCACCGTATCCACTCGTACTAGGGCCTCAGCTGGAGCCATGGGCCGCAGGATGCTGGCCATCTCACCTGCGCCTATAAACTTTAGGGGTACGACGATCGCACCGTAACCCGGGGGTAGCGGGCCGTCGCCACCAACTTGACGCATGGCCGGCACAATGCCTTTTATGGCTTCGGCGCGACCAATGTGGTACACCCCGCGCGTATCGCGGGCCATTTGAATGCCATTGGCCTGCAATGCGGCTTCGAGGAGCAAGACTGCCTGATCCGCGGATATTTCGCCCTGGGTCGCCAGCGTAACTGTGCCGTTGATGGGGGGGTGAATGATGTAATCGACCTTCGCAATTTCACGCAGAATTAGGCTGACGACCTCTGCCAATGGCGCTTCCTCAAACTTGAGGCCCGATGCCGTGCCAATGATTTGGCCCTTGTTATTGGCGGGCGCCACCATTTGGTCGTTGCCACGCATGATGCGGGGCTGGTCGGCAACGGGAGGCGATGGTGGCGCTGGTACCGGTGTCGGCTCCATGAACTGCGCATGCGCACTCATGGCCATACTGGCAATCAGGAGGAAGTAGAGTTTTTGGGAAAAGATCATGTATCGGTCATTGTGCTGCAGGTTGACGGTTGGGCTTTAAAGGGTTGTCTTTGCTAACGTGCTTGTTCCCAATGAGAAAACCGGCTTTGTGAAAATGCCATTTATTCCGTAAATGGAGGTAGTCCTCTGGATGCTCTCAATTCGTTACGGCGACGAACTCGATCGCGGATTTCGTCTTGCACGTTTTGTGGCATGGCAGCTGCGCCAGTCACCGCATTGCCGGGCGACTGCGCTGCAGGCGCAGAGGTTGCGGTGGCTTGCGGGGCTGGCTGTCCAAGCCGGGCATAGTCGAGACGCAGTTTGCGGCTGTCATTGCCCTGCCCAAAGGTGATCTCTCGTCCTTCAATGTTTTTGAGGGTCCAAGGACCTACGGTTTCATGGAGCATGATTCGGCGCACCTTACCGTCGACACGGGCTATAACGCCGGCTACTTTTCCAGAGAAGATGCCCTGAATCTGGATATTGGCCAGCGGGTCAGGGGGTGGCTCCGCTGCGGGTGGCGCTGGTGGAGGTGGGGGTCTGCGATCAGGTGCAAATATGGGGCGCGCCTGGATAGCAGCAAATTCGGCACCGGCCGGCCCGTTGGCCAGCGATCCACTGATAGGCACCTTGAGGTCGGGGGGCAGTGCTTTTGGAGACGACCAGGTCAGATTGCGCCATTGACCCTGCTGATCCACCCACAGCCAGGCCAGAACGGCGGCCATGAGGAGAATTAGCACCAAAAACAGGCGCACAGGTCCGAGTCTCATGAACGCACCCGCAAAACAGAAAAACTGAACTGTCCGCCCAATCGTTGAACGCTGGCAGGTTTGACAGCACCAATAGTCTGCATGGCCATGCTGTCCACCAGCACCAGCGGGGACTGACTTGACAGCTTCATCAGCGCATCCTGAATACCCGCCAGATCGCCTTCAACACGAAGGTTGATCGGGATGCGGTCAAACTTTGCCTCTTCCTTGGATGGCAGTACCTGGATGCTAATGATGTCGAGCTTGCTCTCGGCAAACAGGCTGCGAATGCGTTGCTGCGCGTCATTACCGGCCTGTGTCACGTCCTGGCTGTCGGGGTAGGCCAGACGCACCAGCTGCTGATTGGCCTGCACGCCAAGCGCCTTCAAGTCGACCTGACGCTCCAACAGGCCGGCCAGCCGGGCGTAGCGGGGGGCCAGGTCGGTCAGCTGGGTCTGCACACGCTGATGCAGGGCCCAGACATAAAGCCCGGCCCCAACAAACGGCAGCAGCAGTGCCAAAACAGTTAGGGTCTGCAGCCAGGTAACGCGGTTTAGCAATTCGCGTCTCATGGAGAAGGCCTCAGCTGGGCGGGGTCGAGGGTGAATTCAATTGTGAAGGATTCGCGCGGTGCGCCCAACGGTTTAGTGGCTGGCGTAGGTGCCTTGACGTCGCCCAGGCCGGGAGTACTGCCCAGCTGCTTCATGAGGGCTGATGCGTTAGCGGTTTGCCCGGATATATTGACCTTAAATCCCTGAATTTGCAGGCTCAGCAACGAGGTGTCGTCGGGCAAGGCATCGGTGATCAGTTTAAGGGTTTGCAAGGGAGACGGCGGCTGGCCAATGAGTTGGCCCAGACTGGTGAGCTGGTCGGTAGCGCGCACCAACGATTCGCGCTGAGCGATCACCGGCGCAGCTTTTTGCTGCAACTCCATCATGCTTTTGTGGGCGTGCACGGCGCGTAGATATAGCTGGGCACTGGGGGTTAATGCAATGGCCGCCATCAACGCCAACACCATAACCGCCAGCAAGGCACTGGCCCAACGCCACAAGTTGCTCTGACGCTGGCGAAGCGCTTCGCCATAACCCGGCAGCATGACAAAGCCGACCCCGCTCATGCTGGCAACCCATACCTCTGATGTCTGCGCTTCAAAATGCGGATGAATGGCTGCAATTTGCTTGGCGATCAGTTTGCGTGAGGCCAAAACGAGGTGCGCCTGCAGCGAAGCACTCTCTTGTTGCGTTATCTCATGGGCCCATACGACGTCATTAAGCTCAAACGGATTTATGGTTTGCACTTCCAGGTGAAGCGCAGCCATGAGTTCTTGCCGCTGCAGTCTGGGTAAACTCAGGGTGCGACGAAGTAGCAGATTCTCAGGCAGAAGTACGGCCTCGAAACGAGCTGATCGTGTGCGCTGCTCATCGTGGACTATTGGGGTGTCTAGGCTGCGGCTCAGGGCTTGACTCCCCGTAGGCAGCCACAAACGAACCGGCAGCTTTGGCCATAGCCACGACAACACGGGCCACTCAAGCATGGCTTGCCAAGCGATAAGCAGATCTTGCCCAACAGAAGAAGATGCCATCCCAAAGAAGCGGGTTGATGTCGTTACGGCTGAGGCGCCAGTCGAATGAGCCATATTCAAGAATGTGTTCTTATGAATTTATAACCCCGAAGCCGTAGGCCGCGGCAAAGCTCGGATCATGGACTGGTGCGTACCGAGTACACGCCATGGTAGGCCCGAGCGCGGATCCGTATCCCAATAGACTTGCCATGATTTTTGGAAAACGCCGTCGTCGGGCAGATCGATTTGAACTTGAAACAGCAAGCTGCGCGATGATGCCATTTCGATGTGCTCTGGTTTGAGGAAGGAGGTATCCATAACGCTGGGATTTGCGTTGCGTTGGGCCGCAAGGCTTGCGGCCCGAGAAGCATCGCCCCCCGCCAGAACCTGGAGCACACCCATCGGAGCTGCCAAGGCATTGACGCGCCCACTACCCTCTTTAAGGTCTGCCGTCACCAAGCCAATAATCTTAGCATACAGGTCATAGGTCATTGCATGCAGGCGTAACAAGTCTTCAACGGCATCAAAGCCTTGCGCGATGCCCTTGGCGCCTTTGAGTTCGCGGGCGGTCACCGTGGCTTGCGCCATGGCTTGCGCCGCATCGGGGTTGAGTTTACCAACATGGCGATACAGTTCCGCCAGCAGTATGAGAGGCGCGTTATTGAGGTCGATGAGTCCGTTGAGGGGCTGCATCATGACCTTGCGGGAAATTCCCTCAAATTCGACCGGGATGAACTGAATGTCCTTCCCTGGTTCTTTTTGCTGGGACTGTAGGCTTTGCATTGCCAATAGGATTGCTGCGTCTGCTGTTGCACCTGTTACCACCCACTGCCGCTGCATTGCGGCCATTCTAATTTCGCTGCGCACCGACTGGACCACGCCGTTAACAATGAGTCCCATGGCCGCCACCAACCACAAAACTGCGATCAAGGCTACCCCGCGCTGGCCCGTCGATGATAAAAGTGGGTTTTTAGCGACCACTATTTGACCCCCCAATGACGACGCGGCTGAAGCTGCTGTCGCTCTGTGGCAAGGCGTGCAATGCTAAAATCCACTCAGGCCAAACGCCTTGGGCGTCAACCAGCGTCAGCCGCAATTGTTCAGGCAGTGCATCTGTGACTGGCCAGCCTGCTTGCCATCCTGCAGGCCACGGAGTTCGCCCCTGTGGCGGCAAGCCACGAGCCTGAACAGCCATTTGCTGAATCCCCCGAATGAGGATGCGTGACTCGGTGCCGGACCAGTCGTTAAATACCAGATCGGGTTGCCAAGGCGCGAAGCGCAGCACCAGCTCGGATTCGCCAGCGCCGCCTTCGATGGCGAGCCGAAAGAAATGCCTACCCCCCACGTTCGGGCGGGCCGGCAAGATGCCAACCCAGGTCAGGCTGTTGGCTGTGGCAGTAAAAGGGATGAGTGTCTTGCCGGTTGCATCGGGCGCGTCAAGCGTGGCGGATGAGACGCGTGTCAGGGTTTGCTGTAAAAACGAGCGGGCGACTCGGATCTCATCGAGTCGTTGCAGTCGTTCGTCGATCTTGGTCTCGGTCTGTGCCATGCTGCGCAGAGCAGAAACCAGCCCGAGCATGATGATGGATAGCAACACCATGACAACCAGCAGTTCGAGCAGCGTGAAGCCCCGTTGCCGGACGGATGGCCCAGCGGCGCTCACCGAACCACCTCACCCTGCAGTGGCTTGCGTTGGGGTAACAGTGTGACGACGCTAAGTTGTCCGGGTCGGGAGCCCGCGGCCCACTGAATAGCGATGCGAATCTCGTGCAGTGGCACGGACTGTGGGGTATTGACGCCGGTGCTGTAGGCACTGCTGCGCACTTGCCATTTAAAGCCAGCGGATTCGCCGTCTTCGTTCCAGCCCTCTGGGAGCACACTGCTGTGGCTGGCCAGAAGCGACTCGGCCAACCAAGCGGCTTGTTGCGCCTGGGCTGTATCGGTGACATTGCGGACGCTGCCGCCGGTTACCCGATAAATTAACCCCAGTGACATGGCCATGATAGCGAAGGCCACCAACACCTCCAACAATGAAAAACCACGCTGCTTCATTGGGTACGGGGCTCTTGGGTGACTTGCCCAAACAACCAGTCGACGCGAATGCGAGCGCCACCGCCCGATGACCGAACCAGTTCTATGGTGCCGCCGCTGGATCCTCCATCAGGCATGAATGCAATGGTCGCTTGGGAGGCATTGTCTAGCAACGTCGTGCGGCCGACGATAGTTTTGATCTGCAGTGATGTCGGCAAGGGCTTCATTGGCTGCCCCTCAATGCCGAACTGTCGATCATGCAAGTTGACTTGAAAGTTCACAATTTGACCATAGACCTGTGCCTGCTGTCTTGCCTGGCGAAGGTCCGTCACAATGGTCCGAACAGTGTCACGGTATTGGCTGGATTCACGTAACTTGTCGAATGCGCTGGGAACCAATCCAACCAGCAGTGCGCCAATGGCCAAAACCACCAGCAATTCAATCAGCGTAAAACCCTTCTGGGTTCGTTTATTTGGGTTGTGCTGGTGGCTACTTGGCCGCTCAGGGCTTGTTGTGGATATCGGCGTTTTCACCGTCGCCGCCCACTGCGCCATCAGCGCCCAAGGTCACAATATCAACACCGCCAGACGCTGTAGGGCTGGTGTAGGCGTAAGGTTTGCCCCAAGGATCATCAGGAACACCGCCTTTAATGTAGGGGCCATTCCAGCCATTTACTGTCGCAGGTTTGGCCGCTAGCGCTTTCAATCCTTCCTCTGTTGTGGGGAAGCGTCCAACGTCCAGTTTGAAAATTTCGAGAGATTTTTCAAGGTCGGTGATTTGAAGGGCTGCGGTTTTTGATTTTGCACCGCCCAAAAGGTTCATCACGCGAGGGCCTACGAGGCCCGCCAACAGCGTCAAAATGACCAAGACCACCAGCAGTTCGATCAGTGTGAAGCCTTTGCTGGCGCGAAGACAAGGTCGGCTACGAAGTGAGATTTGATGCATGTCTAGAGATTAATTAAAAAAAATTATAGGGCAGTTCATGTGATCAAGATGTAAGCGATCTATACGGCGAGGTCATTCACCGAGAGAATGCCCAGCATGATGGAGACGATGATCGAGGCGATCAGCATACCGAGTACAAGGATCAGCAGCGGCTCCAGCATGGTGAGGCCGCGTTTGATGCCGGTCTCCACGTCGCGGTTGAAAATACGGGCCAATTCCAGCAGCATGGGACCCATGCGCCCGGTTTCTTCGCCGACTTTGATGAGGTTAATGGCCAGTGGTTCGAAGATGCCGGTTGACTGTAGGGCATCCACCATTTTCCCTCCGCTTTTAACTTTAGGAATAACGCCTTCCAGCGCGTGCCTCAAATTGACATTGCCGACCGTTTGAGTGGCAATGTGGAGCGCAGACAGCAATGGCACCCCGTTTCCAAGCAAAGTGCCCAACGAGCGGGCGAAAAGAGTTAGATCATATTTGAGTACCAATGTGCCGAGCAGAGGCAGGCGCAAGGCCTTGGCTTGCCACCACTGACGTCCGGAGGGCGAACGTAGCCACAACCGAGCCAGCCAGAGCAGGGCAAACAGACCCAGCCCGATGAAGACACCATAGTCAGTAAAGACATGGCCGATGTTCATGATGATGCGAGTCGGCGTGGGGAGTGCGTCGCCCATGTCTTTGAACAGCGACTCGAACTGAGGCACGACAAACCCGAGCATCGCGATGACGGAGAGCACGGCGACACCGAGCAGGATGGCCGGGTAGATGCTGGCAGAGACCACGCTTTCACGAAGGGCGCGCAGGCGTTCTAAATGCTCATTGAGGCGTTCAAGCACAGCACTTAGCTGCCCCCCCACCTCTCCTGAGCGAACCATGTTGATATAAAAGTCGCCGAATTGTTGAGGGTGGCGTGTGAGCGCCCGGCTTAGTGGAACGCCACTTTTGACATCGTCCAAGATCGATTGGGTCATGGCCGCCATGGCGGGCTTGGCGTTCATACCGATCAACACGCGCAGGGCGTTGTCCAGCGGCAGCCCCGCCTTGAGCATGATGGAGAGCTCGCTGGTCATTGCCAGAATGTCGGCTTGATTGATGGGCTTGGACGCGCGAACTTTGCCACGCGCAGGGTTCGGTGTCTGGGATGCGACCAAGGGAGCACTAGCCGCCGCGCCACTGCTGGTATCGGTTTCAACGACTTGCAGTGGCGTCAGCCGCTGGGCGCGCAGCTGCTGCATGGCTTGGGACAGGCTGACGGCTTGTAAGCGACCTTCAACAATTTGGGCATCGGCTTGCGCCGCTTTCCACAGGAAATCAGGCATCGGTATTGTCCTGAGTGACGCGCAGCAACTCATCGAGGCTGGTCACGCCACTGGCGACTTTGCGCAAACCGTCTTCATATAGCGTGTTCATTCCCGCACTAGTGGCTTGGGTGTGCAGCGAGGCGGCGTCAAGCCCGTCCAAAACACCCCGACGCATGGCGTCATCCATGACCAATAGTTCGTGAATACCGCAACGTCCGGAATAGCCGGACCGACGGCATTGCTCGCAGCCCACCGACTTGTACAGATGCGTCGGGTTGAGGCCCATGCGTTGCAGCCCGCTGTTGGCGATGATGCTGGGATCTGGTTCATAAGGCGCTTTGCAATGCTCGCACAAACGACGCACCAGTCGCTGGGACAGAACACCATTGACCGAGGAGGTAATCAGATAGGGTTCAATGCCCATGTCTTGTAAACGAATGATGGCGCCCGCAGCGGTGTTGGTGTGCAAAGTTGATAGCACAAGGTGACCTGTCAGCGCGGATTGAACGGCAATTTGAGCCGTCTCGCCATCGCGCATTTCACCGATCATGATGATGTCAGGGTCTTGGCGCAGGATCGAGCGCAGCGCACTGGCAAAGCTGAGTCCGATTTGCTGATGCACCTGTATTTGGTTGATGCCTTCCAACTGGTACTCGACCGGCTCTTCCACGGTAATGATTTTGTGGGCGCTGGCGTCCAGCTTGGACAGTGCGGTGTACAGGGTGGTGGTTTTACCCGAGCCGGTGGGGCCGGTGATGAGCAAAATACCGTGCGGGCGCGCCAGCAGCAGATTAAAGCGCTCCAAGTTGTCGGCGGCAAAGCCCATGGCTTCTAGGCTGTAACGCACGCTGGAGCGGTCCAACACGCGCATAACGACGCTTTCGCCGTGCACGGTGGGCACCGTTGAGACGCGCAGATCAAGTTCGCGGCCTTTCACGCGCGTTTTGATGCGTCCGTCTTGCGGCAGTCGTCGCTCGGCAATGTCCAGGTGCGCCATTAACTTGACACGAGAATTAACGGCCGCGCTGAGCTGAGGGGCGACGACTTCGGCGGTGTAGATGACCCCGTCCACCCGGTAGCGCACGTGCAAACCGTCGTCGAAAGGCTCCAGGTGAATGTCGGAGGCGCGCAGGTCGGTGACGCGGCCAATGATCTGATTGACCATGCGGATCACGGGCGCCTCGCTGGCGAGGTCTTTGAGGTGTTCGACAAAGTCGCCTGCGTCGAGCTCAAAACCCGAGGCATCTTCGTCCTCTGCTACCTCATCGCTGGCGGTCAGCGCCCGGTCGATCTCCGACTCCAGGGCGACGCACGGGTGAATCGTCAAACCGGAGGCCAGTGCCAGGGCTTTGAGAAGGAAAGCATCGTCGGGAACCGCCATGGCCACGGTGAGGTTGCCGTCATCGACGCTCAGTGGGTACACATGGTGGTTGCGCAAGAACTCACTTTGCAAGCCTTCGACCTCCGGTGCGAGGTCGGGGAAGTCATTGGCTGATATGAAAGGCAGTCCCAGGAGTTGGGCTTGCGCTTGAGCGACGTCTGTTTCTGACACTAGCCCCAGGTTGACCAGCACAGGACCCAACACCCCACCCGTTTCTTCACGCGCCGAGGCGGCCCGCTCCAAGTCTCGCGCTGAAATTTTTCCTGAACTGACCAGCAACTCACCGAGGCGGGCAAGCTTTTCTTCGGGGATTGCCGGGCTTGACAATGCGTCTGGGGCAGCGATCATGGTTGGAGACGATGGTTTCTGTGAAAAATAGAGGATGGTAATGGCAAAAGGCCGACGACTTTGTGATGGGCTGGGATGAGTCCGCTCCTGCGACTGATTAAGATCACCGCATGACCGCATCACTTCAAGACCTTTTTACCCACAACCGGGCGTGGGCAGCCCAAATGGAGGCTGAGCGCCCCGGATTTTTTACCAATTTAAAGAGCCAGCAAAAGCCAAAATACATGTGGATTGGCTGTTCTGACAGCCGGGTCCCGGCCAATCAAATCACCGGTTTAGAGCCGGGCCAGGTGTTTGTGCACCGCAACGTCGCCAATGTGGTGGTGCCCACCGACTTGAACTGCTTGTCCACAGTCCAATTTGCCGTGGACCAACTCAGGGTGGAGCACCTCATGGTGGTGGGGCACTATGGCTGCGGTGGTGTCAAGGCGGCGCTTGCCAATATTCGGGTGGGCTTGGCAGACAACTGGCTGCGCCACATCAAAGACGTACGCGACCGGCACAGTGCACTGATTGCTGCGGCGCCCGAATCAGCGCGCGAAGATGTTCTGTGTGAACTGAACGTGATTGAGCAAGTGATGAACGTGGCGCAAACCACAGTGATGCAAGACGCCTGGGCGCGTGGCCAAAAGGTGAGTCTGCATGGCTGGGTGTATGGCCTGCAAGACGGTTTGCTGCAAGACTTGCACATCACCCTCGATGGCTTAGAGGGCTTGGATTCGCTCTATCGCGCAGCGATCGCTGGTGTGGCCGGTGCGCGCCGCTAGCCTCTCATTCACTGAATCACCCCACTCTTTATTGACGGCCCGCCATGTTTCCTCAACGCCTTGACTCCACGGTTGCTTACGACATTGCCAAAGCCATGATGGATGGCTTTAACCGCCACTACCGGCTGTTTCGCACCGAGTCGGCACGCGCCAAACACCGATTTGAGACTTGCGACTGGCATGGCCAACAGCGGGCGCAGCGCGAGCGCATTGAGTTTTACGACCTGCGCGTGCGCGAGTGTTCTCGTCGCTTGGAGCGTGAGTTCAAGGCGGGTGAGCAGGGCATGGACATTTGGCAGCAAATCAAGCTGCACTACATTGGCCTGTTGGTGAACCACCACCAGCCCGAGCTGGCGGAGACCTTTTTCAACTCGGTGACCACCAAAATTCTGCACCGCAGTTATTTTCAGAACGACTTTATTTTTGTGCGCCCGGCGGTCAGCACCGAGTACATCGAAAACGGCGAGCCCGAATCACGCCCCACCTACCGCCCTTATTACCCCACCCGAGAGACCATGGGGGAGGTGCTGGTGTGCTTGGTGAATGACTTTGGTTTGCGTGCCGGTTTTGAGGACTTGGCCGGTGACGCTCAATTGGTTGTAACGGCCATGCTGACACGCTTGGGCGATGCCACCCTGCGCGCCAATTTTCAGGTTCAGGTACTGACCGGCCTGTTTTTTCGCAACAAGGGCTGCTACATCGTGGGCAAGCTGATCAACGGCTTCACCGAGTACCCGTTTGCGCTGCCGGTGTTGTACGCCAGTTCAGGCAAGTTGGTGATTGATGCGGCCCTGTTTGGCGAAGATGACTTGCTCATGCTGTTCAGCTTTGCGCGCGCTTACTTCATGGTGGACATGGAGATTCCGAGTGCCTATGTGCAGTATTTGCGCAGCATGATGCCGCGCAAACCGCGCAACGAAATTTACAACGCGCTGGGGCTGGCCAAGCAGGGCAAGACCCTGTTTTACCGGGATTTTTTGCACCACCTGCGCCACTCCAGCGACAAGTTTCGCATTGCTCCCGGCATCAAGGGCATGGTCATGCTGGTGTTTGACTTGCCGTCGTTTCCCTATGTGTTCAAGGTCATCAAAGACTATTACCCGCCGCAAAAAGACACCACGCGCGAGCAAATCAAGGGCAAGTACCTGCTGGTCAAGCAGCATGACCGGGTGGGCCGCATGGCCGACACGCTGGAGTACAGCGGCGTGGGTTTTCCGCTCAGCCGTTTCAGCGACGAGCTGATTGCAGAGATTCAAAAGTTTGCCCCCAGCCAGCT
>JBAQDW010000478.1:0-3157 GCA_049286445.1 Rhodoferax sp.
AGGGGTGTGCTGTTAGGAATGCTTGTCTCCAAATGATTTCGAAGCATATATCACCCGCAACCGGGAAAATCAAGGTAACTGAAAACTCAACCAATTGCTTGCAAATCAAGTTGACTGTCTACTAGCCTTTTGTGCGGCGAATGCGTTTGCGCCAGCCGCAGCGCAGGTGGCAGCAAGCCCCGATATGGCCACAGCGTCGGCAGAGTACACACATTGCGTCGCAGACCATGCAAAGGCACGAGAGAGATTTCGCACCGTCCTTGAACGGAAAAAGAGCGAGGGCGCGGACACGACCAGCTTAGAGACAAGAATGAAAAAAATTCTTGATGACACAACTGAAACCTGCGAAAAGATGGCGGCAGGCGAAGTGAAGCTTGCGGACAACAAAGCGAAGATTGCGGCAACCGACGCGAAGATTGCGGACAACAAAGCGAAGATTGCGGCAGCCGACGTGAAGATTGCGGCAGCCGACGTGAAGATTGCGGAATTGGACAAGATTAATAAAAAAGGGGCAGAAATTAACTTGGAGCTTCAGGCACTCGATGAAACCATAAATAACTATTCAAATGGCAAAATCACAGCCGGCCAGTTTCAATCAAGAACAGCGCGAGTGCCTCAGTTTGTGGAAGAAATTAAAATCCACATTGCACATGTAAAGCGAGTTATTCAAGATCCCAAGGTGCTGGCAATCTACAGCGGATACGAGGAAAAACTTCATCCCATCGCGCAACAAGTGGCATTAATAAACGCTGCAAATAGGGCAAAAAAATAAACGTTCTGGGTGCACCCGCTGCTGACCGCCACACCCGCAGGCCCTATGACATGGGCTTGGGTAAAACGCTGCAAACGTTGGCCCATATTCAGATTGAGAAGAACGCCGGGCGTCTCACTCACCCGGCCCTCATCGTGGCGCCGGTCAGCCTCATGGGCAATTGGCGCAAAGAGGCCGAGCGCTTCTGCCCCCTGAGTTGCGCTGCGTGGTCTTGCACGGCAAAGACCGGCACGAAGCCGCCAGCAGCCTGGACGAGTACGACCTCGTCATCGCGCCCTACTCGCTGTTGCAGCGCGACCGCGGCCGCTGGCTGGAAGCGCAGTGGCATTTGGTGGTGCTGGACGAAGCGCAAAACATCAAACACGTCAGCACCAACGCCGCCCAAGTGGTGGGCCAACTGCAAACCCGGCACCGCCTGTGCCTCTCCGGCACCCCGATGGAAAACCATTGGGGTGAAATGTGGGTGGTCAAGCTGGTCGCTCAGGGCAGGATTGAGGAGCGCATTCTGGCGCTGCAAGAGCGCAAAGCGGCGCTGGGCGAGAGTATTTACAGCGGTGCTGCGGGGCGCAAGCAGCCCCTGTTCACCGAAAGTGATTTGGCTGAACTGCTTAAACCGCTATCGGATTAGGAGCTGCTTGCGCAGACAGTACGAGGGCTATAGCCCTAAAAGACACTCAACTCGCCCCATCCGGCCGTCACGACCAACAACAACCGCGGGCTGCGTCAGGAAGGCAGGTACTCCCGGCTCCGAGATGCCGGTGTGCACGTTCCATCACAGTGCCAGGACATGGTGGTCGATGATGTTTGGGGCATTGACTGCGAGTTTTTGATGTTTGCCATGCCCCACCCGCAAGACGAAGGCGCCACGGCTTGGCTGCTGATCCCAGGGCCCGACAACCGCGTGATCTCGTCCAGGCAAACAGTGCGGGACTACCAATTTGCAGAATTGAAGAACGCTGCCGACGTGCTGGGTTTTCAAGACTCCGAAAATCCCAAGTTGCCTTGATCTGCTCACACTGGGTGGCAGGCACAGGCATACCCTGTCGGCGCAAAATTCAACGCGTTGTGGCTAACCCCTGGCGACCCTACAGATGAAAATCGCCCGCCGCTTCGGGCTGATACAGCACCTTCTCAATCCGAATGTGGCGCGTGCGATCATTCACGCGCCAGTCGAAGGCATCGCCCTCCTTGTAGCCCAGGATCGCCGTGCCAATGCCTGAGAAAATCGACAATTTGCCAGCACTGTCGTCCGCGTCCTCTGGATACACCAGCGCCACTTCCACGTCCTCATCGTCCAGCTGCACCAAGGCCCTGGAGTTCATCGTGACGACATCCCGCGCCACTTGAAGCGGATCGACAACGATGGCCCGCTCAATCTCATGCTCGAGCTCGAAAATATCAGGCGCCTGCTCAACCGCCAGCAGGCTTGTGAGCCTGGCTTTGTCAACCTCGGTGATGTGGATATCGGTGACGTCATCCGCAGGGATTTCGCGCAGAAGCCGCAGGTAGCGGTTCGAGGTGAGCGAGAACGACTTTGTGTCATTGGTCTGGCTCTCCAGCAAAAAACCACAGTGCTCAAAAGCCTTCAACGAGCGCGCGTTTTCAGCGTGGATCTTGGCGATGAGCCTCTCGGCGCGCATGTCGAAAAAGGCGAGCTTCATGCCTTCGCGAATGGTGCTGACCCCAAGCTTGCGACCCCAGTTGTCACGGTTGCCGATCACCAGGACCATCTCGCAGTCGGTGCCTGACTTGACGAGCCGCACAAACCCCACGGGCACGTCACGCCGGTCATAGGCCATGAAGAAACGACCACCCTGGTTGAACAAATGGGTCAGGATCGGCAACTGGACCCGTCCGACGACCTGTTCGATGAAGCGGGAAACATGGCGCGAATCGCTCAGGTAGCGGGTGACGTTTTCGTCCTCCAACCAGTCCATGAGGTTGAGAGCATCGGCCCGAGTGATCTCGGGACACAGAGAAATGAAAGGCTTGGTCATATCTTCACCACTGTTGGCTGTAAGAATGAAAGCCCTTCCTGGCTGGCTGGATGACTGCAGCCACGACGGTTCTTTCGATAAGGCGCGCATTTTAGGCCATCGCGGGTGCGAAAGCACTGGATGCGGCGTTGAACCCCTATGGCTTGGTGCGGCAAGTGGTGCGTATTCCAGCCATAAGCGGTTGGTAGAACGCTGGGCGCCTCACTCACCCGGCCCTCATCGTGGCGTCGGTCAGCCTCATGGGCAATTGGCGCAAAGAGGCCGAGCGCTTCTGCCCTGAGTTGCGCTGCGTGGCATTGCACGGCAAAGACCGGCACGAGGCCGCCAGCAGCCTGGACGAGTACGACTGGGTCATTGCGCCCTACTCGCTGTTGCAGCGCGACCGCGA
>JBAQDW010000479.1:0-26728 GCA_049286445.1 Rhodoferax sp.
GGGGCCACTTTGGCCTCTCTTCGTTGCCCATAGCCCCGCTATGGGCGCCTCAGTCGAGTCAAAATTGGCTCCCAACTGCCCTCGCCACTCCCTCGCGCCCTAATGGACATTCTCGGATGATCTTCGCCGAAGGGCGCAAAGGTTTCCCTGCGGAATTACCCTTGGCCGGGCGCCTGTCTGAGGCGGACCAGCGGCAGGACGCACAATGGTGGGCTGTGACACACCCCTGGGAGAACCCGCATGTCCGCCACCCCTCACGCCCCTTCGTACTACGCCGCCTCGGCTCATCCATCTTCCCCCCGCCCCCCGTTACAAGGCAGCATTGAGGCTGATATTTGCATCGTCGGCGCGGGCTACACCGGCCTGAACGCGGGCATTTCCTTGGCCGAGGCGGGCTTCAAGGTGGTGGTGCTGGAGCAAAACCAAGTCGGCTGGGGCGCTTCAGGCCGCAATGGCGGGCAAATTGTGCACAGCTACTCGCGGGATATTGATGTCATTGAGTCCAGTCTGGGCAAAACCTTGGCCGAGCCGCTGGGTCGCATGATGTTTGAAGGTGCCGCCATCTTGCGGGAACGGGTGGCTCAATACGACATCCAGTGCGATCTGAAGCATGGCGGGGTCTACGCCGCCACCAGTCAAGGCAAGATTCACGCCTTGAAAGAGCAAAAAGGCCTGTGGGAGCAGTGGGGCCACAAGCACCTGACCTTGGTTGAGGACAAAACGGCTATCCATAAAGTGGTGAACTCCGAGCGTTACGAAGCCTTGCTGGTGGACAGCACGGGCGGTCACTTTCACCCCTTGAATCTCGCTTTGGGCGAAGCCGCTGCGCTGGAGCAATTGGGCGGTGTGATTCACGAGCACTCAGGCGTCACCAAAATTGACCGGGGCGCGCACGCCGTGGTGCACACCGCGCAAGGCCAAGTGAAGGCGCGTTTTGTCATCGTGGCCTGCAATGCCTACATTGGCGACCTGGAGCCCACCCTGGCTGCCAAGTCCATGCCCTGCGGCACACAAGTGGTCGCCACCGAACCGCTCGGCGCCCTGGGTGACGAATTGATTCCCTCAGACTACTGCGTTGAAGACAACAACTTTTTGCTGGACTACTTTCGCCTGTCCGCTGACAAACGCCTGATATTTGGCGGCGGCGTGGTGTATGGCGCCCGTGACCCGGCCCATGTGGAGTCCATCATCCGCCCCAAAATGCTGCGTGCTTTTCCTCAGTTGGAGGGCAAAAAGATCGAGTTCGGCTGGACCGGCAACTTCTTGCTCACCCTGTCTCGCTTGCCGCAAATGGGCCGGCTGTCGGACAACATTTACTACTCGCAAGGCTGTTCAGGCCACGGCGTCACCTTTACCCATCTGGCCGGGCGCCTGTTAGGCGAAGCCATTCGCGGCCAAGCCGAGCGCTTCGACGCCTTTGGCCGCTTGCCCCACTATCCTTTCCCCGGCGGGCGCCATTTCAGGGTGCCTTTCACGGCCATGGGTGCGCTGTGGTACTCGCTGCGGGATCGATTGGGGGTTTAAAAGGGGCTAGAGGCATCACATGGGCCCAAAGGAGTCGGCTGCTCCAAACTAAGGCCGGAGATAAGCGGTGCGAAGCATCCGTTTGATTGACCTGTTGGGCCTCATGTTGCCCCCTCAAACGCTACACCTTTGATAGCTGCTTGCGCAATACTATCTAAGGGAAACGGCCTTTTTTATTGTATTTGACCGGCCAAGTGCAGCGAGGCGAGCAAGGTGTCGTTGATGCGGGTTTGCCAGCCCTCGCCACTGGATCGCAATACCGCCAGCACATCGGCATCCAGACGCAGTTTGACCGCCTCTTTGGTCACCGCAGCCTTTGGCCGACCACGCAACTTGGCTTGCAAAGATGCTGGCAGCACATCCAAGCGCACGGACTGCTTGAACATTTCGTCCGTCCACTCTGGGTTCTCTTCTTCAATCCGTTCAGGATTGGGTTTCTTGTTCATACCGTTTTACCTCACGTCTGTTCGCTTTGCGAAAGCTGATCACACGAATGCCTGCTTCGAGGTGCCGATACACGACGGAGTACGGAAAAATGCGCAGCGGAAATACGCGGCGGCCTTTCGTGGTTGGTGTGCCGACGCCAGGATGCGTGACCAGGAGCCTCGCCACACGTTCAAACTCGTCTAGGAACCGCTGCGCTAGCCGCAGACCAGCCTGCTCCGTATAGAAATCCAAGGCGGCAGCGATGTCTTGCTCGGCACCGGGATGAAGCGACTACGTCACCGAGCAAACCTTGCGTGAAGGCGATTCATGGCTTCGTTTCCAGGAACTTCGACCATGGCGCCCGCTTCCAGCGAAGCTTCCCTTCGATCCGCCTCCAACTCCCGGGCGTCCTCGACCTCGGTGAGTAATTTGCGCAAAGACTTCAGGTGCTCAAGCAGCGCATCATCTGCGATTCGCTGCCGAAAGCAAGAGCGCGCGCCTACCCGCCCAATGGAATTTTTTGTTCAGCTCTTCGCCCAGCATTTTTCGTCCCCCCGTGAGGGTCGCTCGGTAGGCAAGGTCGTCTGCCAAATAGACAAAAGTAACCGACCTCAGCTCGTCGTGAAAGGCGTCTTGCACCTCGAAGGTTGGCAACGATCACCACCCACTTAAGCGGTGGTTTCGTCCAGCGATTCGCTGTCCAGATGGCGTTCGTCCGACCAGCCAACGATCGTCAGGGCGTCGGGGGTCCACAGCAGGCGGTTGAGGGTGGCATTGCCCAGGTTCCAGCTGCGGGGGGCTTGCAGGGTTTGGCCGGTGGCGTTGCGGTACAGCATGTCGAGCACGCCGCCGTGGGCGACCAGAACAATCTGCTCGCCAAGGTGGGCCGCAGCCAGTTTGGCCACGGTCTGGGTCACACGCTCGTGAAACGACACCAGCGATTCGCCGCCAGCCGGTGTCCAGTGCGGGTCACGTTGACGCCAAAGCAAGGCTTGGTCAGGAAAGTGTTCTTCAATTTGTGCATGGGTTTGCCCTTGCAACGCCCCAAAATGACGTTCCCGAAGACCGGTGTGGGGTTGCAGCGTGTGACCGGTGAGGCGCGCTAAGGCCTGTGCTGTGGCGTGAGCGCGCTGCAAATCACTGGTGTAAATCGCGGCAAATGACTCATCCGCCAGCGCTTGTGCGGCACGCCCGGCTTGCCAGCGGCCGCGCGCGTTGAGTGCGATGTCCATGTGGCCTTGTAGCCGGGTGTCAGCGTTCCAGGCGGTTTCACCGTGGCGAATGGCAATGAGGCGGGTGGCTTGCATGGTGGGGTTTAACGTGGGATTTCAATGTTGACACGGCGTGGCCCGGACGGAGGCATGGGGAAGCCGCGCAAGGCCGCCGAGAGCATGGCGGGTACCACCACATCGGTGTCGCGCCAGCGGCCATCATGCACGGCCTGTGTCTCATAAACCACTTGCTGGGTGCTCAAACTGCGGATGACCAGGCTCACCCGGTACCAGTAGTAAGGTTGTTGATGGGGCATGCCAAAAAACGGCATTCGCCCGCCAATGCCCACATTGCCTGAACGCCCCCCCCAGCCCAGTCCCCAACCCAGTTGGACACCCCCGGCATAAGGATCGTCGCCTGGGCCGTAAGGGGTGACTTTGACGCTGTAGCCCACCTGAACCGAGTACAGCGCGAGGCTGTCCTGCCGTTTGAGGCCGGTTTGGCTCAACGCCTGCTGGGCTGAGTTTTCCAGCCATTCCTGTTGCTGCGGGTTGGCTTGCTGGGACGGCAGGCGCTCAAATCGGTAATAGGCGCCTGCGGGAATAGCGGGTGATGTGGCGAAGCTGGTCACATCGGCATCGACCAGCCGTACGCTGGCACAGCCAGACAATAACGCAACCAAAGTAGCGATGAGGGCCAGTGTGCGCAGCATAGGAGTCTCCGGAGTCAGGGTGATGAAGGGGCAACTCAGAGTGACATGACCTGCAGACCGGGCAGGCTGGCCACGGGAAAATCTTCTTCGTCAAACACTTTGTCGCCGTCTGCGTCAGGCACGCCGGTGACCTGGATGTCTTTGAAGTTGTGACGCTTGTGGTCCATCAGGTGCGAGGGCACCACGTTTTGCAGCGCCGTGAACATGGTCTCGGTGCGGCCAGGGTACTGCTTTTCCCACTCGCGCAGCATGTTGCCAATCTGCTTGCGTTGCAGGTTTTCTTGGCTGCCACAAAGCGAGCAAGGAATGATGGGGAACTCGCGGTGCGCGGCCCAGCGAATCAAGTCCTTCTCGGCCACGTTGGCCATGGGGCGAATCACGATGTGGCCACCGTCGTCACTGACCAGCTTGGGGGGCATGCCTTTGAGCTTGCCGCCGAAAAACATGTTCAGGAAGAAGGTTTGAATGATGTCGTCGCGGTGGTGGCCGAGCGCGATTTTGGTGATCTTCAGCTCGTCGGCCACGCGGTACAAAATGCCCCGGCGCAGGCGGCTGCACAGGCTGCACATGGTCTTGCCTTCAGGAATGACCTTCTTCACGATGCTGTAGGTGTCCTGGGTTTCGATGTGAAACGGCACACCCACTTGCTTTAGGTACTCCGGCAAGATGTGATCGGGAAAACCGGGCTGCTTTTGGTCCAGGTTGACCGCGATCAGCTCAAACTTGATGGGCGCGCGCTGCTGCATTTTGAGCAAAATGTCGAGCATGGCGTAGCTGTCTTTGCCGCCGGAGACGCAGACCATCACGCGGTCGCCTTCTTCGATCATGTTGTAGTCGATGATTGCTTGGCCCACTTGGCGGCACAGCCGTTTTTCCAGCTTGTGGGTTTCGCGTTCAATCTTGACGCGAGCGGCGGGTTCTTGGTCGAGGGTGGCGACGTCGTCGTCTATCCAGGCAGTAGTCATCATGTTCTCTCCGGTCACCATTGACCTGTTTCCATACGGATGGCGACTTCACAGTCGTCAAAAATTTCGAGTTTGGCAATCTTCACCCGCACGCCCTGCACGCCGGGCAGCTGCATCAGGCGGTTGGCGAGCTTGCCGATCAGGGTCTCCAGCAGATTCACATGCTCGGCCGTGCACTCGTTGATGATGATTTGGCGCACCTTGCGGTAGTCCAGCACATGGTCAATGTCGTCGTTGTGCGGCAGCAAAGGCTGAGTGCCCAGGCTGAGTTCGGCATCGACTTGAATGGGTTGCGGGGCGGTTTTTTCAAACTCCAGAATGCCCAAGTTGGCGTCAAAGCGCAAACCGGTCAGCGTCAGGGTCTGGTGGCCTAAAGTGGTGTTCATCAGTAAAGGGTTGAGAGTCGGGTTCAAAGCAGAGAGAAGTCGCGTTCAAACTTCATCAGGTGCTGGCCTCCATCGACCAGCAAGGTGGTGCCGGTGACGGACTGGTTGTCAAGCGCGAATTTGACGGTGGCGGCCACGTCGGCAGAGGTGGATGAGCGCCCCAAGGGAGACAGCTTGTGGCGGGCTTGAAACTCTTCGTCCGTCAGCATGTGGCTGGTCAGCGTCAGGCCGGGTGCCACGCCCACGACCCGAATGTGCGGTGCCAGCGCCATGGCCAGCAAGGTGTTGGCGGCTTCCAACGCGGCTTTGGAGAGCGTGTAACTCAAAAAATCGGGGTTGGGGTTCCAGAGCTTTTGGTCCAGCAGGTTGACCACCACGCCCCGGGTGTCGCCGCCGCGCGCCTTGACATGGTCGAACAAGGCTTGGGCCAGCAAAATACCGGCACCGGCGTTGCTGCGCATGTGTTTTTCCATGGCCGCAAAGCTGAAGGTGGCCGCTGAGTCGTGCTCGAAGGTGGACGCGCTGTTGATGACCGCATCGACTTGGCCAAACTCACGGATCACGGTGGGTAGCAAGTTACGCACCGCGGTCTCATTCGATAAATTAGCACGAAAAGCGGCGCTAGCCCCCGCTAGAGCTGCGCAGTCAGCTACTGTTTTTGTAGCATCTTCGAGTGAGTCACGGTAGTGCACTGCCACGCGCCAGCCCTCTTTGGCCAGCGCAAGAGCGATTTCACGCCCCAAGCGCTTGGCAGCGCCGGTAACTAAAACCGTGCGAGAAGGAGTGGTGAGAGACATTCGGGGACAATTCAAAGGGTGATGACAAGATCTTCTATTTTAACGAGCCCCCTCGCCGCGCACATTCAGCAGTTGCTGGTGGACCACCAGGGCTGGATGGGTTTTGACGAATTCATGGCGCAGGCGCTGTACGCGCCGGGGCTGGGCTATTACGTCCATGACAGCCTTAAATTTGGCGCACTGCCCTACGCCGTAGAGGGGGGTGAGCGGGTCGCCGGCAGTGATTTCGTGACCGCCCCCGAGATGTCGGCGCTGTTCGGTCGCACCGTGGCGGCGCAAATCGCGCAGGCCTTGCAGGTCACCCGCACCCAAGAGGTCTGGGAATTTGGAGCCGGTTCGGGCGCGCTGGCCTTGCAGGTGCTAGACGAGCTGACGGTTCTGGGCGGCCCTTTGCCGCAGTACCGTATCGTTGACCTTTCGGGTAGTTTGCGAGCGCGCCAGCAGGCCAAGTTGGTGCGCTACGGCGACCGCGTGCAATGGGTCACTGCCCTGCCGGAGTCGATCCAGGGCGTGGTGCTGGGCAATGAGGTGTTGGACGCCATGCCCGTCAAACTGCTAGCGCGGGTGCAGGGCGAGTGGTTTGAGCGAGGCGTGGTGCAAGCGCCCCCCTTAGACGACGAGACGCCGGTTTTTGCGTGGGAAGACCGCCCCACCGACCTGCGCCCACCGCTGGACATTGAAGGCGAGCACGACTACCTGACCGAGATTCACCCCCAAGGCGAGGCCTTTGTTGCCACACTGGCCGACAAGCTCACACGCGGGGCCATTTTTTTGATTGACTACGGTTTTCCTGAGCGCGAGTACTACCACCCCCAGCGCCACATGGGCACGGTGATGTGCCATTTGGGTCACCGGGCCGACCCTGACCCGCTGGTGCTGGTGGGCATGAAAGATATCACTGCCCACGTGAACTTCACCGGTGTGGCGGTGGCCGCGCAAGACGCGGGGCTGGAGGTGTTGGGCTACACATCGCAGGCGCACTTTTTGATGAATTGCGGACTGGTTCAACACATGGAAAAAACTGATTTGCCCACCCGTGTGCAGGCCCAGAAACTCATCATGGAGCATGAAATGGGTGAGTTGTTCAAGGTCATCGGACTGTGCAAGGGCGAACCCTGGGAGGCCATGGGCTTCTCGCAGGGCGACCGCACGCACCGGCTTTAACCGATGTTCCGCTGGCTCATCGTCGTTTTTCTGGCGCTGTTGCTCATTAACAGCGTCACCCCGTGGTTTCGCAAATTGGGGTTTGGTCGCTTGCCGGGTGATTTTCGGTTCACGGTGTTTGGGCGAGAGTTTTTTATTCCGCTGACCACCACCATTTTGTTAAGTTTGGTCGCCGGTGTGATTTCCAAAATTGTCTGATGGCAGGCGGGCTGGGCTTGAACCCGCCGGGTGTGGCTCAATGTGAATACAGAAACGACTCTAAAAAAGGTAAGCCCATGAACGACGCCCTGCACCTTGTTTGCCCCCATTGCCACACCACCAACCGGGTGCGCCACGCTGATTTGGCCAACGCGCCAGACTGCGGAAGTTGCCACCAACCCCTGTTTGTGGGTCACTCGCTGGCGCTGAACGAGGCCAACTTTGACCGCCACATTGCGCGCAGTCACCTTCCCATCTTGGTGGACTTTTGGGCTCCTTGGTGCGGCCCGTGCCGCCAAATGGCCCCGGCTTTTGAGCAGGCAGCCCAGCAGTTGGAGCCGCAGTTCCGACTGGTCAAAGTGGACACCGAGGCTGAGAAAAACCTGGGGGCCCGCTTCAATATCCGCAGCATCCCCACCTTGGCGTTGTTTGCCAACGGGCGCGAAGTGGCGCGTCAGCCGGGGGCCATGGGCGCGGCAGACATTGTTCGCTGGGCGCGCGCTCACGCTGTTTGAGCCCCCGTCTTGGCGGCGGGGGCGCCGCGAGTGCCGCGCTGTAATGCGTCGGTAACCGGGGGGCCGGTCCGGCCTTACCATTGGCGTCTTCATTCCCCGTTCATGACGACAAGACTATGACTCCAAATGTGTTGACCGAAGGATTTCAATTGCCTCGTGGTGCCGCGCCCGTGGCCTGTGTCGACATTGGGGGCACCAAAGTGGCGGTCAATCTTGTGGACGACCAAGGCATTCGGGGCCGCGTCACTGCGCCCACGGCCAAAGAAGGTGACAACGGTGCGCTGGCACGCCAGATCATTCGCATGGTGGGGGAGAGCTGCCAGTTGTCGGGCGTGAAACCTGCCTCCATTGGCGCGGTCGGCGTGGCCTCCTGCGGCCCCTTTGTGCTGAATCGGGGCATGGTTGAGCTGGCGGCTCCCAATGTCTGTGGTGGTTTGGCTGGCACCGCACGGGGTTTGCCCAACACATGGCACACCGCTTTGTTGGAGGCACCTTTGCGTGAAGCCTTCGCCACTGTGCGGGTAGAAAACGATGGCATTGGTGCTTTGGAGGCCGAGCGGCGTTGGGGTGCTTTGCAGACGGGCGGGCACGCCTTGGCCAATTGCGCTTACGTCACCTGGAGCACCGGCATTGGCATGGGTTTGTGTGTGGACGGGCACGTTTTGCGCGGCAAAAACGGCAACGCTGGCCACGCCGGGCATTTGTTTGTGAGTGACAACACCGATGCCCTGTGTGGCTGCGGCAATGTGGGCGATGTCGAGGGTTTGATTGCAGGCAACGCCATTGCCCGGCGCTTTGCGGAGCAAGGCTATACCGATTCCGCTATGCTTTTCGTAGCTGCTTACGCAGGTGATACAAGGGCTGTAGCCATTATTGATGAATTATGTCGCGTGATGGGGCGCACCCTTTACAACCTGATCGTGACGCTGGATTTGGAACGCATCAGTTTGGGGGGCAGTGTGTTTTGGCACCACCGCGCCTACCTGCTGCCCCGTTTGCAAGCGCAGGTGCAGGGAAAAATGCCGGCCCTAACCCAGGGCTGTGAACTGGTTCCCGCCGGTTTGGGTGAGCGCGTGGGAGATTTCGGCGCATTGGCGCTGGTCGCTTGATGCTTGAAGGGGCGGTGTTGGCCCTGAGGTGATGTCCCCATTTGTCGAAGAAACAGCCTTTTGGTGTGCAGCCAGAAGGCTTTTTTTTGTGCTTTTGAGGGCGAAACGAACAGCGCCCAGAGACGCTTAGGGTAAATCCGGATTCCTTACACTCGAAGATTAATTAACAATTAATTAATTCGAGCGACACGGTGTCTGCGCGGATCAACCCGGGTTCGATGGCTTCTTAGACGGTCATCGGCTTTCAAAATCAGGAAACAACATGTTGAAACTTTCAAAGCTGGCTACGGCCGTGGCGTTAGTGGTGGCGGGCTCCGCTGCCATGGCAGGCGAAGTCGAGGTTCTGCACTACTGGACATCGGGTGGTGAGGCCAAGTCGGTCGCTGAACTGAAAAAGATCATGCAAGCCAAAGGCCACACCTGGAAAGATTTCGCAGTGGCCGGTGGCGGCGGTGACAACGCAGCCACGGTGCTGAAGAGCCGTGTGGTCTCGGGCAACCCCCCGTCGGCGGCCCAGATCAAGGGGCCGGGCATCCAAGAATGGGCGGCTGAAGGCGTTTTGGCTAATTTGGATGCCACCGCCAAGGCCGAGAAGTGGGACAGTTTGCTGCCCAAAGTCGTGGCGGATGGCATGAAATACAAAGGCAACTACGTGGCCGCACCAGTGAACGTGCACCGCGTGAACTGGATGTGGGCCAACGCCGCAGTGTTGAAAAAAGCAGGTGTGACGAGCGCGCCCAAAACGTGGGACGAGTTCTTTGCCGCTGCTGACAAAGTTAAAAAAATGGGTCTGATTGCCGTCGCACACGGTGGCCAAAACTGGCAAGACTTCACGACGTTTGAAGATGTGGTGTTGGGTGTGGGGGGCGCCAAATTTTACAGCGATGCGCTGATCAAGCTCGATCAGAAGGCCCTGACCAGCGACACCATGAAGAAGTCGCTCGAGACTTTCCGCAAAATCAAAGGCTACACCGACCCCGCCGCCCCTGGCCGTGACTGGAACTTGGCCACCGCAATGGTGATTCAGGAAAAAGCCGCTTTCCAGTTCATGGGCGACTGGGCCAAGGGCGAATTCACCGCGGCCGGCAAAGTGCCAGGCAAAGATTACCTCTGCGCGCCAACGCCCGGCTCGACCGCTTCTTACACCTACAACGTGGACTCCTTTGCCATGTTCAAGTTGAAAGATTCAGGCGCTCAAAAAGCACAGGGTGATTTGGCTGCTGCCATCATGGGAACCGAGTTTCAGGAAATTTTCAACCTGAACAAAGGCTCGATTCCTGTTCGCTTGAACATGGACATGGCTAAATTTGACGATTGCGCCAAGCAGTCGGCCAAAGACTTTGTGGACACCGCCAAAACCGGCGGTCTGCTGCCCTCCATTGCCCACGGTATGGCGGTCAAGCCCGCTGCTGAAGGCGCAATCAAGGACGCGGTCAGCCAGTTCTGGAATGACGACAACATCTCCGTCGCCGATGGCGTGAAGAACATCGCCAAAGCGGCTGCCACTCAGTAATCAGCACGGTGGATGATTCGCCCCCAACCTTCGGTTGGGGGCGTTTTCAACTCGAACAAGCAAAGCATGAACACTCTCTCCTCATTGCGTTTCTGGGCGGCAGGCCTGGTTTTTCTGGCCAGCGCCACCTTGCATGCCGGTGAGGTCGAGGTGTTGCACTATTGGACCTCGGGTGGCGAGGCCAAGTCTGTGGCGGAGCTGAAGTCCATGATGGCGGCGCGCGGCCACACTTGGAAGGACTTTTCTGTCACTGGCGGTGGTGGCGAAAATGCGATGGCCGCTTTGAAACAGCGTGTTTTGGCTGGAAACCCTCCGGCTGCGGCTCTCATCAAAGGGCCGACGATTCAGGAATGGGCTCAGCTCAATGTGCTGACCAGCCTGGACGCCATGGCGTTGTTTGAAAAGTGGGATGAGCTGCTGCCCAAGGTGGTGGCGGATCAGATGAAATACAAAGGCCACTATGTGGCGGTGCCAGTGAACGTGCACCGGGTGAACTGGCTGTGGGGAAACAACGCAGTCCTGAAAGCTGCCGGCGTTCAAAGCATGCCAAAAACCTTTGAAGAGTTTTTCGTTGCGGCTGACAAGATCAAAGCTGCCGGGTTCTTGCCTTTGGCCCACGGGGGTCAAGATTGGCAAGACTTCACCGTTTTTGAGTCGGTCGTGTTGGGTGTGGGTGGCGTCGACCTCTACAGCAAAGCGCTGGTCAAATTGGACAAAACGGCACTCTCCAGTGAAGAGATGCGCCGGTCGCTGACCACCTTTCGACGGCTTAAGGCGTATATCGACAACAAGGCTTTGGGTCGGGAGTGGAACAAGGCCACTGACCTGGTGATCACAGGCAAAGCCGGATTTCAGTTCATGGGAGATTGGGCCAAAGGCGAGTTTTTGGCAGCAGGCCAACAGCCCGGCAAAGACTTTTCCTGCGCACCTGCGCCGGGAACGGCTCAAGCCTACACCTACAACGTGGATTCCTTTGCCATGTTCGAGCTCAAAAACTGGGAGGCTCAAAAAGCGCAAGGCTATTTGGCCTACCTGTTGTTGGGAGAAAGTTTTCAAGAGAAATTTAATTTGCGCAAAGGCTCTATTCCCGCGCGTTTGAAGATGTCAATGGCCAGTTTTGACGAATGCGCTCAACAGTCCAGCAAAGACTTCGCTGCCACCTCAACCGCTGGCAAGCTGCTTCCCTCCGTAGCGCACGGCATGGCCATTGCACCGGCTGAGCAGGGCCTGATGCGAGCGGCGGTCAGCGATTTTTGGAACAACGACACCACGACCGTGGACCAGACCATCACCGCGCTGTTGCAGATGAGTGGGTCCAAACGGAAATAAGACACTATGAAAACACTAGAAAACGTATTGCCGAAACTGGTGATTGCCCCGGGTTTTTTGATCGGGTTTGCCTTCATCTACGGCTTCATGATCTGGAACGGCGTGCTCTCCGTCACCGGGTCTCGCATGTTGCCCAATTACAGCGAGTTTGTGGGGCTGGACCAGTACGTCCAGCTGTGGGGCATGGACCGCTGGTGGGTGGCGTTGACCAATTTGGGCATCTTCAGCGTCTTGTACGTGGGTGGCTCCATGGCTCTCGGTGTGGCAATGGCCATCTTTTTGGACCAAAAAGTTCGCTTTGAAGGGGTGCTGCGCACCGTTTACCTCTACCCCATGGCCTTGTCGTTCATCGTGACCGGCACCGCGTGGAAGTGGATTTTGAACCCCAGCTTGGGGTTGGAGAAGTTGATGCACGACTTGGGTTGGGCCAGCTTTCACTTTGACTGGCTGGTGCAGTCGGACACGGCCATTTACTGTGTGGTGATTGCCGGTATTTGGCAGTCCGCTGGCTTTGCCATGGCCTTGTCTTTGGCGGGCTTGCGTGGCATTGACGACAACATCATCAAGGCGGCCCAGTTGGATGGCGCCTCCTTGCCGCGCATTTACTGGCGCATCATTTTGCCGATTTTGCGACCCGTGGTTTTCTCCACCATCTTGGTGCTGTCGCACCTCTCAATTAAAAGCTTCGATTTGGTCATGGCCCTCACTGCAGGCGGTCCGGGCTACGCCACCGACGTTCCGGCCACCTTCATGTATGTAATGAGTTTCACCCGGGGCCAAATTGGCTTGGGCGCTGCCAGTGCCACCATGATGCTGGCCACCGTGGCCGCCATTGTTGTTCCTTACCTTTACAGCGAGCTTCGCGCCAAACCCCATGATCGCTAAATACCTCCCCCGCGTCCTGATTTACGGCATTTTGCTGATTGCCGCCTTCTTCTTTTTGGCCCCGCTGTATGTGATGCTGGTGACGTCGTTCAAAGACGCGGCACAAATTCGCTCCGGCAACCTGATGAGTTTGCCCACTTCGTTGAACTTTGACGCGTGGAGTCTGGCCTGGTCATCGGCGTGCACCGGTGTCGATTGCCGGGGCCTCAAACCCTACTTTTGGAACTCGGTGATCATGGCCGTGCCTGCGGTGCTGATTTCTACCGCCTGGGGGGCCATCAATGGCTATGTGCTGAGTTTGTGGAAGTTCAAGGGCAGTGAAGTGCTGTTTGGCTTCATGCTGTTTGGCGTGTTCATGCCCTTCCAGGTGGTGCTGTTGCCCATGAGTCAGGTGCTGGGGTTTTTGGGCTTGTCCAGCTCATTGGGCGGCCTGATTGCGGTGCATTGTGTGGCTGGTTTGGCCGGGACCACCTTGTTTTTCAGGAACTACTACACCGCCATTCCCAAAGAGCTGGTGAATGCGGCGCGCATTGATGGCGCGGGTTTTTGGCGCATTTTTTGGCGCATCGTGATGCCGCTGTCAACCCCCATCCTGATGGTGACGCTGATCTGGCAGTTCACCAACATCTGGAACGACTTTCTGTTCGGCGTGGCCTTCAGTGGCGCGGACAGCAAGCCCATCACCGTCGGCTTGAACAACATGGCCAACACGTCGAGCAGCGTGAAGAGCTACAACGTGGACATGGCCGCGGCGGTGATCGCAGGTTTGCCCACCATGCTGGTGTATGTGTTGGCCGGTCAATACTTTGTAAAAGGACTCACCGCTGGCGCGGTGAAAGGATAAAAAAATGGCAGCTTCGTTACATATCGCGGGTATCCGCAAGGTTTTTGGCAGCGGCGACAAAGCGGTTGAGGTGCTTAAAAAAATTGACATCGAGGTCGCACCCGGTGAGTTCTTGATCCTCGTTGGCCCTTCGGGTTGCGGCAAGTCCACCCTGCTGAACATCATTGCCGGTTTAGAAGATCCCAGTGAAGGCGAGCTTCGCATTGGCGGCAAAAACGTCATTGGCATGGCCCCTGCCAAGCGCGACATCGCCATGGTGTTTCAGAGCTACGCCTTGTACCCCACCATGAGCGTGGCGGACAACATTGGTTTTGCGCTGGAAATGCGCAAAGTGCCCAAAGCGGCCCGCGACAAGCGAATTCAGGAAGTGGCGGTGATGCTGCAGATCGAGCATCTGCTGGACCGCAAGCCCGCGCAGTTGTCGGGTGGTCAACGCCAACGGGTGGCCATGGGTCGTGCGCTGGCGCGTGACCCGCAGCTGTTTTTGTTTGACGAGCCCTTGAGTAATCTGGACGCCAAGTTGCGGGTGGAGATGCGCGCCGAGATCAAGCGTTTGCACCACCTCTCTGGCATCACCAGCGTGTATGTGACGCACGACCAAATCGAAGCCATGACGCTGGGCACCCGCATTGCCGTCATGAAAGGCGGCGTGCTCCAGCAAATCGGCACGCCAGACGATATTTACCGCCGTCCTGTAAATATGTATGTGGCCGGCTTCATCGGTTCCCCCAATATGAACTTTATCAAAGGGCGTGTCGAGACGGTGGGAGAGCAGGGCAAGTTCATCTTTGAAGGCGGCTCACTCGACCTGAATTGCCCCAACGCAAAAGACGTCACGCTGGGCCAGCGCCCTGAGCACATTCACCTGAGCGACGACCCGGCCGTCACCTGGCGCGGCGAGATTGTGTTGGTGGAGCCCACAGGCGCAGACACCTATGTGGTCGTCAAAACGGCGGTGGGTTTGATGACCGTGCGAGTAGCCCCAAACTCAACGGTCAAAGTGGGTGAGCAAACGGGCATGACGGTGAGTAGTCGCCATAACCATTGGTTTGACGCGAAGACGGATCTTCGGCTTAATTGACCGCCGTGTTAATGCTCGCGCGAGGCCATGAAGGCCTCGAAGTCGGAGGCTGAGAGGGGGCGGGAAAACAAATAGCCTTGCCCATAGTCGCAACCCGCAGCGAGCAGCAAGTCGCGTTGAAGCTCGGTCTCCACGCCCTCTGCGACCACCTTGATGCCCAATTGGTGCGCCATCACAATGATGGCTTTGCACAGCGCCAGGTCGGTCGATTCGGGAATCAAGTGGCGAACAAAACGCTGGTCGATTTTGATGTAATCAATGTCAAATTTTTGCAGGTACGACAAGGCGGAATAACCGGTGCCAAAGTCGTCCAGCGAGACGCCAATGCCGGCATCGCGCAAGGCCAGTAACTCATCAATCACCGAGTCCGACGTTTCCAGCAACAGTCCTTCCGTGATCTCCACGACCAAACTGTCGCCCGGCAAACCGGCGGCAGCCAGTTGCTCGTGCCAATGGGCGTGCGATCGGTTGCCGTGCTGAAACTGGATCGGCGATTTGTTCACGCTGATTTGGAATTGGGGTGTCAGGCGCGCTCGCCATTGTTTGATTTGTTGTATCGCCTGCTGGAGGACCCAGTCGCCAATATCCACAATCAGTCCGCTGGACTCGGCGATGGGAATGAAATCGGCAGGACTGACCAAGCCGCGCGTGGGGTGTTGCCAGCGCAGCAAGGCCTCTGCCTTGCAGATGGCTCCGGTTGAGAGGGTCACGATGGGTTGGTAAATCAGTTTGAACTGGTCCTGGCTCAAGCCAGACCGAAGGTCATGGGTTAAACGAACCCTGAGTTGGGCCGCCTCTTGCAAGGAAGGGGTGAAAAAACTGAACTGATTGCGCCCCGCGCCTTTCGCCGCGTACAGCGCCTGGTCAGCATTTTTGAACAGGGTTTCAACATCTTTGCCGTCCAGCGGGTACAGCGTGATGCCGATGCTGGCCGAGACATAAACCTGCTCTTGACCCAGCTGGAACACACTGGACAGGGTGTGCAACAGCGTTTGCAGCGTACGCTCCACACTGGTGACGTCGTGCAGTTCGGTCAGGATCACGGTGAATTCATCACCGCCCATGCGCGCCACGGTGTCGGTTTCGCGCACACTCGCTGTGATTCGGCGTGCAGCCTCAACGAGCAGAAAATCGCCACTGTCATGCCCCAAGGTGTCGTTCACCTCTTTGAAGTGGTCTAGATCGATGAACAAAACAGCGAGTTGGCGACCTTCGCGCAGGCCCTTGCGAATCTCGTGTTCCAGTCGTTCGCGCAGCATGCGGCGGTTGGGCAGCCCCGTCAGTGCATCCAGGTGGGCCTGATTCCAGACCAAAGCTTCAGACGCTTTGCGCGCGGTAATGTCGGTGTGGGTGCCAATCATGCGCAGGGGCTGACCCGTCGCATCACGGGTGATGACCATGCCGCGGCTCAACACCCATTTCCAGCTGCCATCGGCACAGAGAACGCGGTGTTCATTCACGTAAGAGGGCGTTTTCCCTTGAAAATGAGCCGCCCGATCACGCTCCAATTGGGGCAGATCGTCGGGGTGGGTGCGACCATCCAGCACACTGTGGTGCTGGCGATCGTCTTGTTCGTTCAAGCCGTACATGGCCAGAAGTTGGGCGGACAGGTACTCCGTGCCACTCTGGATGTGCCAGTCCCACATGCCATCGCCCGTGCTTTCCAGTGCCAGCTTCCAGCGTGTTTCACTGTCGCGCAAGGCCAAGTCGGCATTCTTTCGCTCGGTGATGTCTTGCAAAACAGAAATTCGTTGAATGGGCTTGCCGTTCTTCCACACCGTCTTTCCCATTGACTTCACCCAAATGGGGCGGCCGGTGGCCGTGATCATTTGGAGTTCAATGTCGTGGTGGGCAGGTTGATCCACCCCGCCGACATAGAACGCCTCAGCGGCCGCCAGCAAGTCGGGCGAGCAAAATTCTGCCAACGAACGCAGCGTGGGTTTGTACGTTTTTGAGGACAGCTCAAGAATTCTGAAAATCCCTTCGGTCCAGAAAATCTCGTTCATCTCAAAATTCACCGACCACCCGCCTACCCGCGCCATGTCTTGGGTGGCATCGAGCAACTCGTTGAGTTCACTTCGGGCTGCCTCAGACTTCACATACGCGCTGACATCGGTAAAGGTATGGACTGAGCTGCCGTCGGGGAGGGTTCGGCTTTTGACTTCAAGCGTCTGGCCAGAGGGGGTGCGTCGCAAATAGGTGTCCGGCAGGACGCCCTCGCTCCCCAGCGCCAAGTTCAACAGCTCGGCGCGAGCATGTGCATCAACCCAAGCGCCTTCGGGACCAAAATCTCCCCGTTTCCACAAAATGCTGCGCAGTTCTTGGGACGTCGGATGCGCTGCCAAGGTGTCAGCGGACACCGCCAGCAGTTCACAAACACGCGGGTTGAACATGGCCACGCGCCTGGCGCTGTCAAAGAAAAGAATGCCCTGGCTGATGCTCTTGAGCGTGGTTTCAAGCAGGTGGGTTTGGGAGATGAGTTGTTGATTCAGTTCTTGCTGGGTTGCCTCTTGGGCTTTGCGTTCACAGATGTCGGTGTGGCTCCCGATCACGTGCAGGGGTTGCTCTTGGTCGTCGCGTATCACCAGCAAAACGCGTGACAGAACCCACTTCCAGGAACCATCCTTGCACCGCATGCGGAACTCAATGGCGTTTCGTTCAGCGGGCTCGCTAAAACGCGCTTGTTTGGACAACTGCAGCCGTTCAATATCGTCAGGGTGCAGTCGGTTAAAAAACTCGCCATAACCCGGGCTGATTTCAGAGTCAGCGTAGCCCAGCATCTCTTTCCAGCGACGGGAGTAAGTTTGCAAGCCGCTGCGTATATCCCAGTCCCACACCCCTTCACCCGACGATTCCAGCATCTTTCGCCAAGGATGGCCCGGATCTAACGCCGGGTCACTTTGCGGTGATTGCGCATCGTTTGGGCGGTTCTGAGGGGTAGGGTCTTCGGTCACGCAGTGTCCAGACGGGAGGGCTTCAAATACAAGAAACGCTGAATTGAAAACAGCCAGTATCTCATTTATGCGCTGGTTTCAGGGTATGCCAACCCGTCACTCCTTGTGCCGGGCCAGCGGGAGTTGCAGGGTAACGCGCAAGCCGTGCGGTTGGACGCCATGGGCGCGGGTGCTGCCATGGTGACGGTGAGAGATTTCGGCCACAATCGCCAGCCCCAATCCACAGCCGCCTGGCAGCTCACTGGCACGCCAAAAACGGTCAAAAACGTGGTCCAGGTCGGCACCACTGAGGCCGGGACCGTTGTCTTCGACTTCAATCGAGGCGTGTCCATCGGCGTGGGTGCAGCGCAATGTGACCATGCTGCCCGGTCCGCTGTAGAGAAGGGCGTTGTCGATGAGGTTGCTCAGTGCCTCTCGCAGCAGCAGCTTCTCGCCGTGAACCATCAGGCTGTGGTCGCCTTCAAATCCCAGGTCGATCCCCGCTGCCACCGCGCGGGGGGTCCACTCGCGGGCAATGTCACGCGCCAGTGCCGCCACATCCAATAGTTGCAGCCGCACGTCAGCCTCGTTGCGGGCCAGTGACAGCAGCTGGTGGACCAGATGCGCGCTGCGCTGGGCCCCCGCCAAGACCTTGGTTAGCCGCGCGCGCAACGCCTGCGGGTCAGTTTCTGCCAAGGCCAACTCGGTTTGGCTGATCAGTCCGGCCAACGGCGTGCGCAACTGATGGGCGGCATCGCTTAAAAAGCGTTTTTCTTGCCCCAGACTGCGGCGAATCGCCGACAGCAGCTGATTCACCGCGCCCGCCAGCGCATGCACTTCTTGAGGGGCTTGCGTCATCTCGATGGGGGACAAGGCTGAGAGACTGTGTTCCTGCCGGTCGCCCAACTGCGCCTGCAAGCGCTTCAGGGGAATCAGTCCCCGCGACACACCGCCATACACTAACACCCCCAGTAGCACGCCCAACACGAGCAAAGGCGCCAGAATGTCGGCGATCAATTCCGTTGTGATGCGTTTTTGGACCTCGAAACTTTGGGCCACTTGCACCCGCAGTCGCTGCGGGGCGTCAGCCTCACCGTAATCCACTTCCAGCAGCGCGACCCGCATCGGTTTTTGGTCAATGGTGGCGTTGTACAGCACGGGCGATCCGGTGGGGGGCGTCAGCCCGACCGGGTTGGGCAACGTGCTGTTGCCCAGCAGGAAGCGCCCGGGCGGCGAGGACACCATGTAACTCACCCGGTCTTTGGGGTCTTGTTCCAGGATATCTTGCGCCGCTTTGGGAAAGTCAATCAACAGGCCGGAGCCAATCGGTTTGACCTGGCGGGCCAGTGAGCGCACCGACTGGGTGAGGGACTGGTCAATGCCTTTTTCGGCATAGCTCAGGGCCACCCGGTAGGTCAGTGCGCCGCCCACCAGCCAGAGCACCAGTTGCGGCAACATCAGCCACAGCAACAACTGGCGCTTCAGGGAAAGGCCGTGCGCGGAAGGAGAGCTCACAGCGCAGCCGTCTCCAGCATGTAGCCCAGGCCCCGCACATTGCGAATGCTCAAGCTGGAATCAGCCAATTTGCGGCGCAAACGGTGAATATAGACCTCCAGCGCGTTGGACGCGGCACCGCCCCCTTCTGCGGGCTCGGACTGCCAGCGTTCCATCACGTCTTCCCGGCTCACCACTTGGCCGGCATGGCTGACCAGCAGCGACAACAGGGCCCACTCACGCTGCGTCAGTTCCAGCGCCACGTCACCCAGCCAGGCTTGCGGCAAGCTGGCATCGACGCGCAGCGCCCCTGAGGTGTTGGCAGCCACCTCCAGCGAGCCGCCAAAGGCGGGCAACTGGGCGCGGCGCAACAAGGCGCTCAAGCGGGCTTGCAACTCAGCCCGGTCAAAGGGCTTGGTCAGGTAGTCATCGGCCCCTGCGTTCAGACCTTGAACCCGGTCATCAATGCCGTCGCGCGCGGTCAAAATCAGCACCGGCAGCGCGGGCAAGCGCCTGCGAATCCAGTGCAACAGGTCCATGCCGCTGATTTTTGGCAAGCCCAAATCCAGCACCACTCCGTCGTAGCGGTTCGACTCCAGCAGCGTTTGCGCCAAAGCGCCGTCGGCTGCCGTGGTGACGGTATGGCCCGCGTTGCTGAGTTGGGCACTCAGGCCGTCGCGGAGCAAGTCATCGTCTTCAACAATCAACAATCGGGACATGGTGAACCACCCAAAAACGAACAATCGGTGCCGCGCAGGCGGCGTCACCCCTACGACTTGGCATGGGCGACCAGACTGGCCTCAACAGGAAACAGCGTTGATGTCGCCTTGAGCGCCTTGACCCGCGCTTGGTGAATGAGTTCACCAATGGCTTTCCCTTGCACGCCCGCCGCCAGCGCTTTTTCGGCGATGACGTGGGTGGCCACGCCTTGGGCGGCCATCAGGGCTGCCCACAGACGCGGTCTTTGCGGGTAAGGGGACTCGCCCAGCCCGCCCCGGCCACGGGCATCGCATTCGCAGGCCAGCAAAATGTCGCCAAATCGCTGTGGCTTGCGAAACGCATCACACCGCTCCAGCAGACGCACGACGGCAGCGGCATTCAAGTCGCCGCTGCGGTGAATGTTGCCGTGCTCACGCGCCACCACATCGGCCAACTCCCGGCAATCGGTGGGCACCCGAAGCCGATCACACACGCCTTTCAGCAGCCGGGCACTGCGCTCTTCATGGCCCAGGTGGCGCGGCAAAATGTGCGCGGGGGTGGTGCCTTTGCCGAGGTCGTGGAACAAGCACGCCACACGAACCGCCAGCGGCGCGTGCAGGCGGGCACCCATGTCCATGACCATCATCATGTGGATGCCGGTGTCCACCTCGGGGTGGTAGTCCGCCCTTTGGTCCACCCCCCACAGACGGTCCAGTTCAGGCAGCAGGTGGGCCAGGGCACCGCAGTCGCGCAGCACCTCCAGCATGCGCGAGGGGCGCGCTTCCATCAAGCCCCGCGCCAACTCTTGCCACACCCGCTCAGGCACCAGGTGGTCCACCTCGCCTGCTGTCACCATCTCCGTCATCAAAGCCAGCGTCTGCGGGGCCACGGTGAAATCAGTGAACCGGGCGGCCAACCGGGCAATGCGCAAAATACGCACCGGGTCTTCACTGAAGGCGGGGCTGACGTGACGAAAAACCCGGTTCCGAAGGTCATCTTGCCCACCATAGGGGTCGGTCAACTGGGGGTGCAGCGGGTCAAACCGACCTTGGTCGTCAATGTGGTTGACGGCGATGGCAATCGCGTTGATGGTCAGGTCGCGGCGCGCCAAGTCGTCTTCCAGGGTGACGTCCGGGGCGGCATGAACGACAAAGCCCCGGTAACCCGGTGCCGAATTGCGTTCAGTCCGGGCCAAGGCATATTCTTCTTTGGTTTTGGGGTGCAAAAACACCGGAAAATCCCGGCCCACGGCCAGATAGCCTTGTGCCGTCATGGCCTCGGGCGTGGCACCCACCACCACCCAGTCGCGGTCTTTCACTGGTAAACCCAGCAGGGCATCACGAACCGCACCACCCACCATGTAAATTTGCATGGTGAGCAGTTTACTTAAACCCCATTGCCTTAACGCGACAAGCGGTAGGGCTCTTCAAAGTCCAGAAAGTCCTGCTCTTTCAAAGCGGCGTCCATCCACGCCTTGACGCTGGGCAGCGCTTTGACGCGGGCCACGTAAGCGGCAATCGAGGGCGGCACGGGCAAGCCATAAGTGCTTAGACGCATACAGACCGGGGCAAAGTAGGCGTCGGCAATGCAAAACTCGCCAAACAGCAGGGGTCCGCCGTGGGTGTTGAGCAGGCCGTTCCACAGCGCCACGAGCCGGGCCACATCGGCCCGCAATGCCTGTTGGTCGCGCCACAGCAGGGCACCGGTGTCGGCCAGTGACGCCTCGATGTTCATGGGGCAGTGGCTGCGCAACGCGGTAAAGCCCGAATGCATGTCTGCGCAGACACTGCGGGCCCGCGCCCGTGCGGCCTTGTCGGCGGGCCAAAGTTGCTTCTCTGGAAACGTTTCTGCCAGGTACTCGGCAATGGCCAAAGTGTCGCTCACCACCAGGCCCTCGTCCACCAAAGCCGGCACTTTGCCGGCCGGGTTCACGGCCAAGATGGTGGCTTTGAAACGGGAGTCCGCCTCAAAAGAGTCAAACCGCACCATGACTTCTTCAAACGGAATTTGGCTTTGCGTGAGCAACACCCATGGGCGCATCGACCAGGACGAGTAGTTTTTATTACCGATATAGAGTTTGAGCATGGGGTTTCCTGTAAACCTCAAATGCTAGCGCACGACAGCCGCTGAACAAAACCGCGCAAGCCTTCGCTGGTCGTTGGCTTGCGTTAAACCGGGAGGGTTCATGAGGCGCACCTTCGGTGCTGCGCGGGGATGGGCGCTGCATGGGGGGCCACTTTGGCCTCTCTGGGTTGCCCATCGCCACGCTGGAGACGCCTGAGTTGAGTCAAAAGGGGCTCGGAAATTCCGGCACCACGCCCTCATCATTCCCTCGCCCTCTCAGAGGAATTTTCGGTTAAATGCTATTGATTAAATAGCTACTTGCGCAGGCGCAGCATGGGCTAGAGCCTGATTTGTCATAAATCAGGGCAAATCCTTGTAAGGCTCGACGACCCCCGCGTCAAGCGGCCCGACAGTGCCCAAACGCGCTTTCAGGGACTGAGGCTGGCCTGTGATGATGGCGGCGTAGTTGGTGGTGTTGGACAACACTTTTTTCACGTAATCGCGGGTTTCAGTGAAGGGGATGTTCTCCGCCCAGATGGCAGCTTCCAGCACCGGCGCGCCGGTTTGACCGCGCCAATTTCGCGGGCGTCCGGGGCCGGCGTTGTAGGCGGCAGCGGCCATGGGCATGGAGCCTGCAAAGTCGTCCAGCACCAATTTCAGATAACCGGTGCCAATGGCAATGTTGGTGTCCCGCTCGGTGATCTGGTGTGCTTTGAAGTCAGTCAAGCCGATTTTTTTGGCCGTCCATCGGGCGGTCGCGGGCATCACTTGCATCAGGCCGCTGGCACCCACCGACGAGCGTGCGTCGGTGATAAAACGGCTTTCCTGGCGAATCAATCCGTACACATAGGCCGGGTCAAGCCCAATTTGTGCGGTGCGCTTCAACACCGCGTCATGGTGCGGCATGGGAAAGCGCTGGTCAAAGTCGATGACATTTTTGGTGCGTTCGCTGGTGTTGATGCAGCGGTCCCAAATTTGGTTTTGGCAGGCCAGTGCGGCAGCAGCGAGCAGATTGCGTTCGTTCATGCCGCCCTCTTTGTGCAGGTTGGCCGCGTAATTCCACTCCCGCACCGCCTCACTTCGCAGGCCCAGCTGAAAGGCGTACAGGCTGCGCACCAACGCGGGGTTGCGCCGTGCGGTGTCCATCTCATCGGCGGTGAGTGCGGGCGGGCGAGGCGGCACCGTGATGCGTTGGCCGGTTTCCTCTAGTGCCAGCTGCTCGTAAAACCCGGTGACGCCTGCAATGCTGCGCATCATGCGGTCCACTTCCACCTTGGTGGTTTCGCTGCGCGACGTGGCCTGCAGGGCACGGGCCTTCCAGTACACCCACGTGGGGTCTTGGCTTTGGGCCACGCTCATGGCAGTGATCGACTTGGCCACCTGGCCCCAGTTGCCTGCGCGAAGGGCCGCGCGGGCAAACCAGGCGAGGTGATCGTCGCTCATGTGGCGTTCTTGGCCATTCTCGAAATAAGCCATTGCATCGTGACTTAAACGCATGGCGGCGCGTTTGCCAATGGTGCCCCACACCCAGCTGCGCTCTTCTTGGGTGAGCTGTGTTTTCCAACGCAGTTTGCTGAGTTCGTCGGCTGCGTCATCAGGGTCATTCACCGCCAGGCGAATCAGGGCCAAGGTGACCAACTCTTTGGTGCGAGGTCGCACGGCGAGCAACTTGCCGTCTAAAAATTGACCGGGTTTGGCGTAGATGCCGCTCACGGTGTCGGCCCATTCGTCGTTCAGAAGGCCGACTGCTTGTGTTGCCACGCTGCGGTTGCCGTTTTCCATGCCCCAACGGGCGCGCAACCACGCACTGCTGGCGGGCATTTTCCCTGCCCTGATTTGCTGCTCAGCGGCGGCGGCGCAGCCATCGTCCGCTGTTTTTTGTGCCATCCACAAGGCCTGAACTTCGGGCCACACTTCGACCAGTTTGCGAGACTGAAAGTCGGCCAGCAGGGCATAGCATTTCACGGCCCGGTCATCGTTCATTCTGAAACTGGGGTATTCGGCCATAAAGGTGCCCCACTCGGTGCTCCGACCGAGCTGCAGCAACCAGTCGTTTCTGAGGCGGTCTTCCTGGTAGGTGCCGGCATAACGGTTCAGAAAACCCTGAATTTCGCCAGGCGTGGCAACGCTTAACCGAGGGCGCAACTCCCAGTAAGCCGCCCAGGGCTCCAAGGGGTGGCCGCTGGCCCGGGGCAGCAAGGCGCTCAAGCGCTTGGTGTCGGACTTGCGGTAGGCCTCGCTCATCTCCATGATGACCTCATCTGCGGCGCTGTTGGCCCCGTCTTGGGTCTGCGCCTGCAGGGGCGTCACGGCCAGAAAAGTGAGGAGTCCTGCGAGGGAAATTGATGTCAAAATAGGTTGAAACTGCATGTGGAGATTATGAATAACTCTGATGAAACAAGGGCCATGGAAAAAAAAGCCCTCCGTAAAGTCCTGATCGAACAACGTTTGAACCTTTCGGACCGTGTTCAGCGCTCAGATTTGTTGCAGCGGGTCATGCGGATTTGGCTGGTGGGTCGCCCCGACACGGTGATTGGTGCTTACTGGCCGATCAAAGGGGAGTTCGATCCCTTGCCCGCCCTGCACCGCTGGAAAGAAGACGGCGAGTTGATTGACCAACCCCAACCCCGGCGTATTGGTTTGCCGGTGGTCGATAAAGTTCACAGAACCATGACCTTTCATGCATGGTACCCGGGCTGCCCCATGGAGGAAGACGCCTACGGCATCCCCAAACCCAAAGACACCGAGGTCATCCAGCCGACGCTATTGTTTGTGGCCTGCGTGGGTTATGCCCCGGGCGGTTATCGCTTGGGTTACGGAGGGGGCTTTTATGACCGCATGCTGGCCACGCTCGCACCGCGCCCGTTGACGGTGGGCTTGGGGTTTTCAAATGGGTTTTTGTCTGATTTCGAGCCGGAGTCGCACGACTTGCCCCTTGACGCCATCTTGAACGACCACGGCGTGGTCTGGCCGGTGTAACACCTCATCGCCCTTCACCAAAACCTCCGCGCGGCAGCCGCCGGCGCGAGGTCAGGCGGTGACTTGAAGCGGCTCGCTTCTTCTAGAAAGACGCCCACTCGTCGTCACTGCTCGACGCAGGCGCACGTTTTGGCGGGGGTGCCGCCAAAGGCTGGCCCGCTAACGTGCGAGGCGCTGCAGGTCGGGCCGCAGGCAAGGCTTTGGCCGTGGGGGCCGGGCGAGACAGCGGCGCGGGCCGGTGTGCCACGGGCGAAGACGGCATCCGACGCGGCGCCTGAGGCCTGAACCCGTTGTCGTCTGCCTTGAAAACGTCCACGGTTTGAACCAACTCTTGCGCTTGTGATTTGAGACTGCCTGCGGCGGCGGCCATCTCTTCCACCAAGGCTGCATTTTGTTGCGTGGCCTGGTCCATTTGAGTCACCGCGACGCCGATTTCAGCCACGCCCTGCGCTTGCTCGTTGCTGGCTGCGCTGATCTCGCCCATGATGTCAGTCACATGGCGAATACTGCTCACCACCTCGGTCATCGTGGTGCCGGCGCGGTCCACCAAAACCGTGCCATGCTCGACCCGCTCCACGCTGGTATTGATCAAATTCTTGATTTCCTTGGCCGCCTCGGCGGAACGGCCCGCAAGGCTTCGCACCTCGGAGGCCACCACCGCAAACCCGCGACCCTGCTCACCGGCCCGGGCGGCTTCCACGGCGGCGTTGAGCGCCAAAATATTGGTTTGAAAAGCGATGCCGTCAATCACGCTGATGATGTCTGAAATTTTGCGAGACGACTCGTTGATGCCTTTCATGGTTTCAACCACCTGACCCACCACATCGCCGCCCTGAACCGCCACCGTGTTGGCGTTCATGGCCAACTGGTTGGCTTTGCGCGCGTTGTCCGCCGATTGACGCACGGTGCTGGTCAGCTCCTCCATGCTGCTGGCGGTACGCTGCAAATTGCTGGCGGTCTGCTCTGTGCGGGCACTTAAATCCTGGTTGCCGCTGGCAATTTCTGAGCAGGCAATCTCGATGCTTGCGGTGCTGGTTCGCACCGCAGACACCGCATCGTTCATCCGGGCCAGCGTGGCCTGCAGTGCGGTGCCGCCGGGGGTCTCCACGCGCAATTTCGACACATTCAGCGCAATGCCGTCAGGTTGGTTTACCGCTTGCACCAAGGTGCTTAACTCCTCACCCTCGCGGGCCAGCCGGGCCATGCCGATCACCAACACCGACTCCACCGCGGTTTGCACGACCACATAGGCAGCATGCAGCATCACGCGCGCAAAGTCCGGTTCGGTCAGGCAATACAGGCCAAACCCTGCGGCCTGCAGGCGGTCGAACGCCACGTGGTGGACCGCAAAAAGACCAGCCCCAAACACAATGACCCGCCAGTCCCGGTACACCAACAACAGCGCCAAGGAGACGAACACGCCAAAGTGAAACTCCAGCATGCCCCGTGCCAGTTGAATATGCAACGCCACCAAACTCACCAGGACAAAGGTCAACACATACCGACTCATGGCCGTGCCCTTGCCACCGACGTAAACCAGCCCGGCCACAACGACTAACACCAGCGTCGCCCCAATCGCCAAGGCAGAGTCGATGAACTGAAAGCCCAAAATCAAGCTGGTCAGAGCGCTCAAGGCGATCGAGAGCAACATAATGCGATCGCCAAAAACGGCCACAGACAGGGTAGGGGGGTTAGCGTAGGGGTGTGCATCGGAAATCCCCCATGGGGATCGCCTTGACTGTGATGTGCGGTTGCGATGCCGCCGTTCGGTCAGCAATATACGACAAGCGGGGGTTGTCCTGTGGTTTTTTAACCCGCCACGCCAGCGCTTTAAGCACCCAAGTGCGCAAAAATACACAAAAACGAGTGTGATTGCGTCTTCAATTTGGTGGCACTTGC
>JBAQDW010000480.1:0-10157 GCA_049286445.1 Rhodoferax sp.
CGGGCTTGGGAATGGTGAAGCTGTCGCGCACCATTTTGGTTTTTTTGGCTTTCCCTGCCTTGTCCAACGCCGGCTTGGCGCTGACCTGGGCTGCCTTTTTGGCCACCGGTTTAGCCGCCACCTTGGCAGGCGCTTTGGGCGAGGCCTTTACTGTCGCTTTGGCAGCCACTTTGACCACGGGCTTCGCCACTGGTTTGGCAGCCACTTTGCGAGAAACCTTGGCAGCCGACTTGGCCGCAGCCCGGGGTGCCGGCGCAGCCACCGTTTTTTTAGGCTCTGGAGCAGGCACTTTCGCGGCCGCTTTTTTAGTCACTTGGGGACCCGTTTTTTCTGCCACCTTCTGAGCCGGTTTAACAACGGCTTTGAGTTTGGCCTTGGCAACCCCTTTGGCGACCGGTTCAGCCGCAGCAGGAACCGTCGCAGCAGCGGGAGCACGCCGGGCGGGGCGTTTGGCGGGAACTTTGGCGAGCGGTGTGGGCGCGGGTGACAGCTCTACGGGAACATCGGTATTCACAGGAACGTCAGGCGCGTTGAGCGCAGCAGGCTCTGTCTCAACGGAGGTCTCAGGCACCGCACTGGCGGGTGCAATCTCCTCTGGCGTGGTGTCGGTGGCAGCTTGGTCAAGGGTGTTCATGGTGAATAATTGGTGATGAAACGAGGTAAACAGTTTATACCGTTTAAGAACTTGCATCAGCACCCCCTCGGCCAACACGGCATGCGCCTGAACGTACGGCGCCAGAGCTGGTTTTCACTGGCACATAATGGTTGAAAAACAGTCTCAGGGATGGGATCAATGGCCAACCACCCACTGGCGCTTGGCGCCTGCAGGCTGCGCAAAGTGTCAAGCGCGGCCCATCCGCACTTCAATCGCCAAGGCGCAATCCAGCCACCGGCGGCACTGAACCACTATGCCGTGAGCCAACAGGCCAAGACCCGTCTTCCCCGACGTGGTCCACTCCCTCGAGCCCTCATGGACCTTCTCGGATTAACACTCAAAACCCAAGCCTCAGCGAGTCCCTATGAAAGATATTTCTGCTTCCCATCTGAAATCGATCCTGCACTCCAAGCGGGCCAATATTTACTATTTGGAGCACTGCCGGGTGCTCGTCAATGGCGGGCGCGTCGAGTACGTGACCGACGAAGGCAAGCGCTCTCTTTACTGGAACATTCCCATTGCCAACACGACAACCATTCTCTTAGGAACAGGCACGTCGGTGACTCAAGCGGCCATGCGTGAACTGGCCAAAGCAGGCGTTTTGGTTGGCTTTTGTGGGGGTGGCGGGACGCCCCTTTTCAGTGCCAACGAAATAGACATTGAGGTGGCCTGGTTTACTCCTCAGAGTGAATACCGACCGACTGAGTATTTGCAACACTGGGTTAGATTTTGGTTTGACGATGAACTTAGACTGGCGGCGGCCAAAGAATTCCAGCAATTGCGCTTGGTGCGCGTCAGCCAAAGCTGGTTGAGCCTGAACCGTTCAAAAAACAACCCCTGCCCGGTGGACATCGGTCAGCTTGAACAGCGTCTCAAGCAGTCCGCGCTTGGAATAGAAGCAGCATCCGACCCAATGGAGCTGCTGGCTGAAGAAGGACGACTCACCAAGCAGCTCTATCGCTTGGTGGCCGAGGCCACTCGGCACGGCGATTTTGTTCGGAGTCAGCGAGGTGACAGCGTCGATACCGCGAACCAATTTCTCGACCACGGCAACTACCTCGCCTACGGCCTGGCCGCCACCGCAACTTGGGTACTCGGGCTGCCACACGGGTTGGCGGTGCTGCACGGCAAGACCCGGCGTGGCGGACTGGTGTTTGACGTCGCCGATCTGGTGAAAGATGCCGTCATCTTGCCGCAAGCGTTCATATCCACCATGCGGGGAGACACTGAGCAAGAATTTCGACAGGCCTGCATTGAAAACCTCAGCAGCAGCGACTCACTGGACTTCATGATCGACACCCTCAAGGCGGTGGCACTCAAGATTGGCAGGCTGGCCCCAATTGAAACGCAAAAATCAGAAAAGCCATGAATGTATTATTCATCTCGCAGTGCGACAAGCGGGCGCTGACGCAAACCCGGCGTATTCTTGACCAATTTGGTGAGCGCAGGGGCGAGCGCACGTGGCAAACCCCCATCACCCAAGCGGGACTGGATACCTTGCGCCAAATGCTGCGCAAGACCGCCCGTAAAAACACCGCCGTGGCCTGTCATTGGATACGCGGGCTGAACCACAGCGAACTGCTTTGGACGGTGGGTGATGCCAGCCGCTTCAACAGCCAAGGTGCTGTGCCTACTAACTCCACCACACGCAACATCCTGCGCAGCGGGGATGAAAACGATTGGCACACAGTCGAAGACATTCGCCTCCTCGGCGCCATGGCCGCGCTATTCCATGACTTTGGCAAGTCCAGCGTGCTGTTTCAAAAAAAACTTGAAGGCAATGCCAAGGGAGCTGACCCCTACCGGCACGAGTGGGTGTCACTGCGCCTATTCCAAGCCTTTGTCGGCAGCGACGATGACGCAAGTTGGCTGACCCGTTTGGCAGCCATGAGGCCCATGACAGACGCGCAGTGGAGGACACGCCTCTACCGGGATGGCGTGGATGCTGCCAGTGACTGCACCGCGCCTCTTGGGCGCTTGCCGACCTTGGCGCGAGCAGTCGGGTGGTTGATCGTGAGCCACCACCGCTTGCCAGAGCTACCGCGCAATGAAAGCCTGACTGATAGAAAGATCAAAAATTTGTGGGCGGCGATAGGCGCTGGCTGGTGCGGCGCGACGAACCCGCTAGCGGATGCCAAAGCAGAAAAAACATTCCAGAAAAATTTGGCACTGTGCTGGGATTTCGGCAAATGGGGCCTTCCCGATGCCAGCGAAGCTTGGCGCAAGCGCGGGGCTAAAGTCGCGCAACGCATGTTGGCGCGCCCGATGCTTCTGGGGTGCGACTGGCTGACCGACAACCCCTACGCCATGCATGTGGCCCGTCTGGGGCTGATGCTGGCCGACCACCACTATTCCAGCGGCCCCCGTAGAGACAAATTGGGCGACCCCAGCTACATGGCGTATGCCAACACCGGCCCAAATGGCGAACTGAAACAGCGCCTGGACGAGCACCTGATCGGCGTGGAGAAAGGCGCGCAAGGCATCATTCACAGCTTGGCGCGCCTGCAAGCCACCCTGCCCCACATCGCCCGCCACAAAGGCTTCAAGCGCCGCAGCAGCATCGACCGTTTTCGCTGGCAAGACAAAGCTTTTGAACTGGCTACCGCCGTGCAATCCCGCGCTGCCGAACAAGGTTTCTTCGGTGTCAACATGGCCTCTACTGGTTGCGGAAAAACGCTGGCCAACGGCCGCATCATGTACGCACTGGCCGACCCGCAGCGTGGTGCCCGTTTCACGATTGCCTTAGGGCTGCGCACTTTGACCCTGCAAACCGGCGAGGCGCTGCGTTTACGCCTGGGTTTGGATACCAATGATTTGGGCGTACTTGTCGGCGGACGAGCGGTGCGACTACTCCACGAGGAACAGCAAAAATCAAAGGCAGCGGCCAGCGGCAGCGAATCCGCCGAAGCCTTGCTGCCTGACAACACCCATGTCTATTTTGAGGGCGCGATTGAGCCCGGCCCGTTGAGTGAATGGCTGACGAACAAACAACAGCGCGGCGACAGCGCCCACAAGCTGTTAAACGCCCCGGTTGTGGTCTGCACCGTGGACCATCTCATGCCCGCCTGCGAAAGCACGCGGGGCGGCCACCAGATTGCCCCGATGTTGCGGCTGCTGACCTCAGATTTGGTCTTGGACGAACCAGATGACTTTGGCAGCGACGACCTGTACGCGTTGACCCGCCTCGTTCACATGGCCGGTTTACTGGGCAGTCGGGTGTTGCTCTCATCAGCCACGTTGCCGCCAGCGCTGCTGCAAGGCCTGTTTGCAGCCTATCTTGATGGGCGTCGCGTGTTTCAAAACAACCGGGGTATTCCCGGCGGGCCACTCAAAGTCTGCTGCGCATGGTTTGATGAAAACCAGTCGGTCGAAGGGGGACATGCTGACGAAAGCAGCTTTGCCCAAGCGCACACGGCATTTGTGCAAAAGCGCTTGGCCAGCCTGCACACCGCACAGGCCACAGACCTGCGGCGGCGCGCGCGCATCGCGGTTTGGTCAGCGTCTTCTGCCAAGCCAGAAGTGACCCGCCCCGCCTTGGCTAAGCTCATGCTCAGCGAAGCCATCGCACTGCATGAAGACTCTCAAAACAATAGCATTGATCCTATAACTGGTAAGCGCTTGAGCTTTGGTTTAGTCCGAATGGCGAACATTGACCCACTCATTGACGTGGCCCGCGCTTTGCTGGCGCTGACGGCCCCGCCCGGTGTGCGGATTCACCTGTGTGTTTACCACTCGCGCCACCCTTTGCTGGTGCGTTCCGCCATCGAGGCCAGACTGGACCGTTTGCTGCAACGCAGCCAGCCTGAAGCGGTGTTCAAGGACGCAGAAATCCGGGACTTGCTTGATGGCAGCCCACAGATGGATCACCTTTTCGTCGTTTTGGCAACCAGCGTGCTGGAGGTGGGCCGCGATTTCGATGCCGATTGGGCCATTGTGGAGCCGTCATCCATGCGCGCCATCATCCAGCTCGCGGGCCGCGTGCGTCGGCACCGCGCCAGCCAGATACAGCGGCCCAACATGGTGTTGCTCGACACGAATTTGCGGGCGCTAGAGCACCCTGCGAGCCCGGCCTTTCAGCGTCCCGGTTTTGAAAGCAAGAATTTCCCGCTGAGCAGCCATTCCTTGACCCAATTACTGCGCCCAGACGAGGCCAGTGTGATTGACGCCGCGCCGCGCATCCTGCAACGCCAGCCCTTGGAGCCTAGCGCCAGTCTGGTGGACCTAGAACACGCCTGCCTCTCAGCCATCATGGTGGACGGCGATGGCTCACGGGTGGACCTCGTGCGTCGCTGGTGGCAAACCCTGAGTCACTACACCGCGATTGAGCAATCGCGTACCCGCTTTCGGCGCGACGATCAGGGCCGGGAGACGTTCCGTCTCCTACCCAATGACGAGGGTGATGATTTTTATTTCTGGTTGGTGAGCGACGACGGGGCGACGACAACTTTGGCTGAAAAACGTTTCACCCACCCCGCACTTCAGCTGGGTGACGGCATTGTTCCGTGGGGCGGGGTTGATTACATCGACGAACTGGGCGCGCTGGCTGCAAGCCGGGACATAACGCTGGCGGACTGCGCCCAGCAATTCGGAACCCTGGATTTGCCCAAAAGTGAATCCGAACAAAGGTGGGACTACCACCCGTTGCTCGGATTCAGAAGGCTGCCTACGCGGCAGTGAAGATGATCAATGTCACTACATTGAAATATTTCTGAACTGCATTTTCTGCAGATTACAAATTGTCCATCAAAGAGTGCTAGGATTTGAACTGCATAAATAAAAGTTTTATCAAAAACACCACATTTAAATAGGTTAAAAATAATTTTTTAGCGAGGCGTTCCATGAATCCATGCCCACCTGACCCGCAAGAAAGTGCCGTACTGCGCACTGTTGTGGAAACCTTCATCCAACAGCGTTTACAACTCAAGCTCGACAAGCTGGGTGCTGAAGATGACGACAAGCGCCAGCAGCTGCGACGAAATCACTTTCGCGAAGTTTGGTTGGCGGATGCGGCCCGTCGCGCAACACAAATTCAGCTTGCCAGCCACACGCTCAAGCCTATCAATCCGGACGCACGAGGCACCAATGTTTACCTAAGCGCAGCGTTTTGTACCGACCCCCACTTGGTTGGTACACATAGCTTGGGAGCAGAGCGTTCCGACGATGTGGTGGGCAATGCGGCAGCACTGGATGTATTCAAGTTCCTGAAGCTTCAAGCCAAAGATAGAACCCTACTCGCACGCTTTCTCGATCAAGATCCCGTGCTGCTCAAAGCCTTGTCGGACAACACCGAGCAAGCGAAAGTCTGGGCCGATGCCTTTGCCGGGGTTGTGAACAATACAACGGCTGCCGCCTCACACACACTGGGCAAACAACTGTATTTTCCGCTGCTTGCGGGCGGCTACCACCTGCTGGCGCCACTGTTCCCGACGGCGCTGGTGCAGCGATTGCACATCACCTTGCAAACAGACCGTTTTTCTGACGCGACCAAGGCTGCCCGCGAGGCCCGCAAGGCTGACAAGGATCACCCCCAAGGCTACCGTGAGTACCCCAACATGGTGGTGCAAAATTTTGGTGGCAGCAAACCGCAAAACATCTCGCAACTCAATAGCGAGCGCGGCGGGGCCAATCACTTACTCCCCTCAGTGCCGCCGATGTGGCGCAGCGAAACCGTTAAGCAGCCTCTGCGCTTTGCGTCGATTTTCGACAAAGGCGGCCCAGTGCGGGGCAGTAAAAATGTGCGCTTCTGGACACAAAAGTTACGCAAATACCTGGTTAAAGAACTGGACCGCAACAACGTCCATATCCGTAACAAACGAGCGGTGATGGTGACTGAAATCATCTACGCCGTGCTCGATCTTTCCGCGCAAATTCAATGCTTGCCCAGCGGCTGGAGCCAGCCTGAGGGCTGCAAGTTGTCTGCCTTTGAAAAGCGCTGGCTTGACGCTGACGGCGTGGCTGCAGCGCAAAAGGCCCGTGAGTCGGACGATGCCCCCCCTGTCAGCCCAACTTCTGATTGGCGTAACGAAGTGGCTGAGCGCTTTGGCCACTGGCTGAACAGCGCCATTGCCATCGACAAAACCCTGATGGGCGATGAAGAGTATCTGACATGGAAACACCAGTTTTTGGAGAAACTCCGCGATGAAACCTGAGCCTTTTGAAGCCCTTTTGCTGCTGCCACGCTTGCGTGTGCAGAACGCCAATGCAGTCAGCAGCCCCATGACCTGGGGTTTTCCGGCCCCCAGCGCCCTGACCGGCTTTGTGCATGCACTGGAACGACGCTTGACTGTCATGGGCAAGCGCCTGAGTTTTGGGGGCGTGGGCGTCATCTGCCATCAGTTTGACCCACAAGTCTTTCAACCTCCAGGGCGACGCACGCAGGTCTTTTGCCTAACCCGCAACCCGTTAGACAAAGAGGGAAACACCTCCGCCATTGTGGAAGAAGGACGCGCCCACCTGGAAATCAGCTTAGTGCTGTCAGTGTCGGGGGACGACTGCCCATTCAATGAAGAGGAATGCAAAACACTGGCCTCGCAGGTGCTGGCGTGCGCAGAAGGCATGCGTTTGGCGGGCGGCAGCGTCTTGCCCCATCAAGCGCGTGCCAAATATCCGGCGCAATGGGTGGGTTGGCCAACGCTGTTGGTCGACCAGCAAATGGTGTGGCGCAAACTGCGTCGCCACCTCATGCCCGGCTTTGTATTGGTCAGCCGTGAACGGCTGCTGGCGCAGCACCTGTGCAGCTTGCAGCAAGTTCAACCACAAGCCAATGCGCTGGACGCCCTGCTGGACTTGTGTCGGTTGAACATCGCGCCAGAAGCCGCAGTGAAAACCGAGCCAGACAGCACCCCAGAAAGTGACCTCACGCCGGCACCGTCGCCTGTAAGCTGGGACGTGCGGCGGCGCTATCCGGGCTGGCTGGTGCCGGTGCCCGTGGGCTACGCAGCGATATCGCCGCTTTACGAACCCGGCACTGTCAAAAATGCCCGTGACGAAACGCAACCCTTCCGCTTTGTCGAGAGCGTGCTGTCGCTGGGCGAATGGGTCAGCCCCCACCGCATTGCCCAAGTGACTGATCTGCTCTGGCACCACGACGCCCAGCCTGACGCCGGTTTGTACCGCGTCCACAACCCATACTCATCTTCCACCGACCTCACCACATTAACCACCTAACCACCTAAAGGGAAAACACCATGGCGACCAAAAACACAGAATCCGTCACAACAGCCTCCGTTCTTGCTTTTGAGCGCAAGCTCGATCCCTCGGACGCCATTTTTTCTGCGGGCACCTGGGCTGACCGCGCCAACAGCAAGGCTTGGTTGCCCGTTGACGTACGGGAAAAGTCAGTGCGCGGCACCATCTCCAACCGCTTAAAAGCCAAAAACATGGACCCGGCAAAACTGGATGCAGAGATTGAGAAACCAAACCTCCAGCGCGTCGATGTAGCCACCTTGCCCCCCGTTTTTGACACGCTACAAGCCCGCTTCACACTGCGTGTTCTGGGCGGGGCTGGGACGCCATCTGCCTGCAACAGTTCAGCCTACCTGCACAAGTTGCTATCAGTTTTGAAGAGCTATACCGACACCACCGGTTTTGGCGAGCTGGCTCGGCGCTATGCCTTCAATTTGGCCAATGCGCGTTTCTTATGGCGTAACCGCGTCGGGGCTGAAATGATTGAGGTGCACATTCGTCAGCTTCAGAATGGCCTTGCCACCAAAACATGGGTGTTTAATGCCTTGGATTTATCGCTACGACACTTTGACGCGCCAGCCGCCAGCGCTGCACCCTTGGCAGAATTGGCCAAAGTCATTGAGCAAGGGCTTGCCGGTGAACAGTTTGCCCTGCTAGAAATCATCGCCTTTGCCCGCGTGGGTGACGGCCAAGAAGTGTTTCCATCGCAAGAACTGATTCTGGACAAAGGCACAAGTACAGCCGGACTGAAAAGCAAAACCCTCTACACCGTTGGCGACACACCCACTCAACGTGGCTCGGCAGCAATGCACTCGCAGAAAATTGGCAATGCCATTCGCACCGTGGATACGTGGTATCCCGATGAAGACGACTTGGGCCAAGTGGCCCCCATTGCTGTTGAACCCTACGGTTCAGTCACAAACCAGGGCAAGGCCTACCGCCAACCTAGAGTCAAAATGGACTTCTACTCATTGCTGGATGCTTGGGTGCTAAAAGACCAAATACCTGAACCAACCCAACAGCATTACGTGATCGCTAACCTGATTCGCGGCGGCGTGTTTGGCGAGTCAGGCAAGGACTGAGCCATGGACCACTACGTCAATATTGATGTGCAGCCGGACCCGGAGTTTCCCACCCATCAGCTTATGCAGGCACTCTACGCCAAGTTACATCGCGCGCTGGTCGCGCAGAACAGCATTCGCATTGGCGTGAGTTTTCCGGGCTTTGGCTTGAAAGCACCGCACTTGGGCGCACGCCTGCGCCTACATGGCGAACTGACCACACTCTCGGCGCTGCTGGCAAGCAACTGGCTGACTGGCATGCGCGACCATGTCACGTTAACGCCCCCCAGCCGCGTGCCAGAGGCGGTCAAGCACTGTGCAGTCAGACGGGTACAGGTCAAAAGCAGCCCAGAGCGTTTGCGTCGAAGACTTATGCGCCGTCATCACCTTGACGAGCAAGAAGCCCTGCAGCGTATTCCTAACGAGACCGCTCGTTTAGTGCACCTGCCGTTCGTGCAACTGCACAGCACAAGTACAGGTCAGTCTTTTAGACTGTTTATTGAGCATGGGTTAACTCAAGACAACCCGACCCCCGGTGACTTCAACGCCTACGGGCTAAGCCAACAGGCCACCATTCCTTGGTTTTGACCCTTTTTTGAGGGGCTGGATTTGTTCTTTAAAAATCAACAACTTACGTGCCAGTTTATTTTTTAGGTGCATACAGCGTTTTTTGCCAAATTTTGTTGTCTGACAGGGACTTACACCGCTTATTCTCCAGTTCACTGCCGCATAGGCAGCTTAGAAAAGCTCAGAGCGCGGCTATGGGTACGCATGGCAGTTCACTGCCGCATAGGCAGCTTAGAAATACACGGATAAATATGGAGGTCAAATGTATGCGTTCACTGCCGCATAGGCAGCTTAGAAATGCTGCTGATCGCCATCACCCATAGCTTGAGCGTTCACTGCCGCATAGGCAGCTTAGAAAAGCAAAGCGCCCACCAGGAGAGAGAAAATGAAGTTCACTGCCGCATAGGCAGCTTAGAAAACTTGCTGTAATCAATGCTGCATTGATCGATGGTTCACTGCCGCATAGGCAGCTTAGAAAACTGGCGGCACTCTAGCGCTGAGCTGCAAGCGGTTCACTGCCGCATAGGCAGCTTAGAAAGGGCACCCCTCCGGTGGAAAGTGGCGCGACACGTTCACTGCCGCATAGGCAGCTTAGAAATTTACACCGAAGGCCCATTTATTGGGCAAATGGTTCACTGCCGCATAGGCAGCTTAGAAAAAAGGCAATGTGCGGGATTAGACGCGCCACA
>JBAQDW010000481.1:0-2209 GCA_049286445.1 Rhodoferax sp.
GGCGGCTGACCATGCGGGCGGTGGTCACTTTGGCGGCTTCTACAAGGCCATAGATGCGCCGCGCATGGCCGGTCAGGTACTCGCACCAGGCCGCTGCGCGCAGTGCGCTGGTGGCCGTTACCGGGCCGATGGAGCCCTCGGCCAAGTGCAGGATCAACGCGATGGAGCAGAACAGTTTTTCAAACTTGCCAAAGTGCTGCTGCATCAATGGGTTTTGTTCTTGGGCGATATGCATGGTGTGCAACTCGGTGCACCACTCCACAAAAATGTCTTGCGCAGCATCGTCAAAGCAGAAGTGCGGCAGTTTCACAAAGTCGTCATGGGGCGTGGCACCGTCTTGCACTGGGTCGAACACGGCCAGCCGGTCGAACAGATCGCGCACCGCCTCGCGTGCGCCCTTGACCGGGTAGCGGTCGCGCCACTCCCAAGGCACGGCGTTGGGGTACACCATCACCTGAAAGCGCTGAATGCGGCCATCGTTGTCGAGTGACGTGGTGATACCGGCGAGATAGCGCTCCAGCAAGTCCGGCTGAATGCCGCCGAAGACCGAGATGCACAGATTTTTGATGTGCAGGCTGCCGCGCCCGATGCGGTCAATGTTGAAGCTGGCGGTGCCGTTCCAGCCCTCCAGATAGAAAGCCTTGTCGCCTTCCTTGCCTTCTTTCTCCCACGATGCCAGCAGGCCAATCAACTCGTCCCGGTAGACCAGCATGCCCTGCGGGTTGTGCACCAGCAAGTCGCCCAGCTTTTCCACCGTGGAGTCGTTGGATTTGAAGCGCCGCTCTTTGGGTTCTTCCGGGGCTTGCAGGTCTTGCAAATCCGCAATGGCGGCGTTCATTTTGAGGTGGTCAGGTTTGCCGCCTGCGGCCTTCTTCATGCTGGCCTTGACGGCGGACTGGTGCGCCTCAAAGGCAGCGGTTTCGGCCGCGAATACCTTCTTGGCATCCTCCAATTTTTCGGCTTCTTTGGCCTCCAAGCGGTCGAGAAAGCGCGTTACCGTGCCCAGGGCGGGCGACTTCTTGGAAGACGGGTCGCCCACAATGCCGCCAAAAAGGTTTGGGGTGACGATCCAGTCGTCCCGGCGTTTGGGCTTGATGCCGCACCGCGCACCGATGACCGAGCCCAGGCAGACGATCAGCGCCGCAGCGATGTAGTCGGGCGAACAGGGCATACGGTCGGCTTCGTCCAGCACGAAGTCTGCCAGCGTTGGGGGTAGCAGGGTCTTGGCGTCGAAGTCCGGCGCGGGCGGAAGATCGGTTTTGACCTCTTTCGGCTCCGGCCATATGCCAAATTGGCCTGTAGCCCCCGTGGAATGTGCGGGAGCAGCTACTGAATTGATAGCGAAAGCAATCCCTGCATCTTCGTCCAAACCGGCGGCAAAGTGTTCGTAATTTTGCGGATTCATGCGAAAGCCTCCACCAGTCGGTTGATGCGATTGGCCGCCACCATCAGGCGTGCCCGGTCGGCGTCGGTCAGCGTTACGCCGTGGGCCACGTTGCCCGCAGCCACTGCCGCCAGCGTGGATTCAAACGCCATCACCGACAGCGCTAGGCGCGGGCTCAGTGGCGTGGGCTTGGTTTGCACCTGCGGGCGGCCATCGTCCACCCAGCAGCCCAAGGCTTTGGCAGCGTCCACAAATTCGCGGCCACCGTCCTTGATCTCATAGGCCAGCACGTCGCCGCCTTTTTCGCCGCAGCTCATGCACACCCATGCGCCCGTGGCGACGTTGACGCGCATGGAATCCGAGCCGCCATGAAAGTTGCATGCCGTGGTTTTCCACTTGGCAGACCGTGGGCCTTTGAGGGTCAGACCTTGGTTTTCAAAGTAGGTCACCGGGTCGGGGAGTAGGGTGCGGTCAAACGGCATGATGGTCTTTCTGAGTTACCAGCGGCACTTGGGTAGCGTTCCATATGCCAAATAGGCCTCTAGCCCCCGTAGAAAGTGCGCAAGAAGCTATTAAATATGTAGCGTTTGTGATCGCTTGCATCGAAGCCACTGACGAATTCACACCATCAGCAGCGGCACTTTTTTGGGCATTCATGCCGAGGCAACGCCCAGCAGTTCACGGATTTTTTGTGTGTTCCACCCGAGTTCGACAGTTAATGACGTAAGTCTATGATTTCATTGACCGTGAATTCAAAACGTGCCCCTACAAGAGGCTGAGTTGCTTGAATTGGCTGGGTTGTTTGACCTTCAATGCGGTGAGCAC
>JBAQDW010000482.1:0-2745 GCA_049286445.1 Rhodoferax sp.
CACATGCCCGACTACTTGGCCTTGGCCCAGCGCCTGTTCACGACGGATGCCAATGTGCGCAATGTGAAAGCGTTCTTCAGCGTCAAACGCAGCAAGTTTGGCGCCCGCGTGCCGCTGCCGTTTTAGACTCAAACGCTCAAACGGTTAAAGGGCGGTGCGAGCCAAAGGCAAGGTGAAGCTGACGCGGCAACCGCCGCCGATTTCCCCCTCGGCCCCGATTTCGCCGCCCAGACGCGCCATGATTTTGCGGCACAGGGCCAGCCCCATGCCCAGCCCCGGAAATTCACGCGCACTGTGCAGGCGCTGAAACGCGTGAAACAGTTTGGACCGGTACTGCGGGTTGAAGCCAGCGCCGTTGTCACTCACGGTGACGACGCAGTGACCTGCGTCATTCAGCGCCCAGCTCACGCGCACGGTGGCGTGCGGTGTGGGGTGGGTGAACTTGACGGCATTGGACAGCAGCTCGGCAAGTAGCTGCTGAATCAAAGCCGCATCACCCCACAGCGCAGGGAAATCTGTCGCCACCTCCCACACCAGTGGCTCCTGACGGGGCGTCGGAATCAAGTCGGCAATGGCGTCGCTGAGCAGCTCGTTGAGGTGGCAAGCCGTCCAATGGATCTCGACGCGCCCCAGCCGGGACAAGCGGCTCAGCGCTTCAATCTGGCGGCTCATGGTCTGAGCGGCTTGGCTCACGGTGGTGAGGTGGCCCAGAATTTCAGCGCTGACTTGGCCCTCTAAATCTTCCTGGATGATTTGCACATAGGCGGTGACATGGCGCAGGGAAGCCCGCAGGTCGTGAGACACCGAGTAGGTGAACTCCTCCAGCTCGGCATGGGCTTGTCTCAACTCCCGCTGAAGTTGCGCGGTATCAGCCGATAGCGGCTCGGGCTCAGCGGGGGGGACGCTCATTTTTTGGGTCGATTCCAATTGGGAATGCTGACCTGTTTGCCCCGGGCCACGCTGAGCGCGCCCGGTGGGGTGTCTTTGGTCAAGGTGGAGCCGCCGCCCACCGTGCCCCCAGCGCCAATGGTCAGAGGGGCGACCAGCACGCAGTTGCTGCCAATGTGCACATCGGCTTCAATGGTGGTGCGGTGCTTGAAGGCACCATCGTAGTTGGCGGTGATGCTGCCCGCACCGTAGTTGACGCGCTCACCGACCACGGCGTCGCCCAAATAGGCCAAGTGATTGGCTTTGGCGCCTCGGGCCAAGGTTGAATTTTTGACTTCGACAAAATTGCCGATATGCACCTCAGCGCCCAACTTGGCACCGGGGCGCAGGCGGGCAAAGGGGCCAATCAAGGCGCCCTCGCCCACCTCAATGGCGTCTTTGCTGGCGGGTTTGCCGCCTTCAATGTGGGTGAACGGGTGAATCACCGCACCGGCGGCAATGGTGGCGTTGGCAATCACGCAGTTGGCGCCAATGCGCACGCCTTCACCCAGGCTGACATCGCCTTCAAAAATACAGTTCACATCAATGGAGACGTCTTGCGCGCAATGCAATTGACCCCGCACATCGAGGCGAGCCGGGTCGGCCAGACGCACGCCCTGCTCCATGAGTTGCACAGCCAAGTCACGCTGGTAGGCGCGCTCCAACTCGGCCAGTTGCACGGGGCTGTTGACACCTGCCACTTGCACGGGGTCGGTGATTTTGTGAGCCACCACGGGCACACCATCGGCCACGGCAAATTGCACGATTTGGGTGAGGTAAAACTCGGCTTGGGCGTTGTGATTGTCCAAGCGCGCCAACCATGTTTTCAGGTGCTTGGCAGGCACGGCCATGATGCCGCTGTAAACCTCAGTGATGGCCAATTGCGCCGCGTTGGCGTCTTTCTGCTCAACAATCGCCTGCACTGCGTCGCCCTTGCGCTCAATGCGGCCGTAGCCGCTGGGGTTGGCAAAGTCGATGGTCAACAAGGCCAACTTGTCCCCACCGCACGCCGCGATCAAGGCTTGTAAGGTGTCCGCCCGGGTCAGCGGCACGTCGCCCGACAACACCACCACAATGCCATCGTCTTGCAGCGCGGGCACGGCCTGCTGCACCGCATGGCCGGTTCCCAACTGCGGCTCCTGGCGCACAAAGTCAATATCAAAACTGGCTGTAGCCCTCGTCGAATCTACCAAAGATGCTTCAACTTCCATAGCACCATGTCCGGTAATGACGACCACTTGGCGGGCTTTCAATTCAGCGGCGGTATCGACCACATGCTGCAACAAAGCGCGTCCGGCCAAGCGGTGCAACACCTTGGGCAGCTTGCTTTTCATGCGCGTGCCTTTGCCAGCAGCCATGATGACCACGTCAATCGCCGGCAGGGTGGGCGAGGTAGTTGGGGAGGGGGTCATAGGCTTGTTTTCTTTCAGCGAGGGGTCTGTCTAGGGTGTTTAATTTTATCGACGCTCGGTAGCAGGGTAAACCCGAATGACACTGACTTAATCGGGCGACGCTTTCGGCTAACCCGACCTACAACGGGGATGTTGAAAGTCACGTTGAAAGTTGGCGACTCACGGTGAACTCATCCCTTCCAACGCGCGGCCACATCCGGCTGTCGGCCCCTCTCCTGCCCGGTGGGTTGCATCTTGGAAATTGCTGCATTTTCAATAGCATCTTGCGCAGGTTCGGAAAGGGCTAGTAGACAGTCAACTTGATTTGCAAGCAATTGGTTGAGTTTTCAGTTACCTAGATTTTCCCGGTTTCGGGTGATATATGCTTCGAAATCATTTGGAGACAAGCATTCCTAACAGCACACCC
>JBAQDW010000483.1:0-1922 GCA_049286445.1 Rhodoferax sp.
GGGGAAGTGCCGTACGCGGTGCTTCCACAGACCAAAAATCACCAGCATCGGAATCCACCACGTGGCCCACGCCCAGAGCAGCATGGAGACGCCGTCAATAAAAGGGCGCGTCGCCACCAAGAAAGGCATTTGCGTGTCGGCCAAAATCAAACTGGTGCCGGCATTGGCGCCAATGGCGGCCGCGCCCATGATGACCCACAGCAAGGGCGAGGTGTCTTCGGGCCTGAAGCTCATGAAAAAGATGCGGTGGCAAAACAGCGTCACGAACAAAGCATAAAAGATCAGGCCCAGTCCCCACAGCAGGTGGATCTCGATCATCATGTAACCGGCGTACTCGCCCAATTGCGGTGCAATACCTGCCCCCAGTAGCACCAGGGAATGCGTGCCGATGATGGAGGTCAACCAGTCGCCATGCACCACGTTGACGCTGTTTTCTTGGGTTAAAAATACCAACACACTAAAGCTCAGGTACAGCAGCAAACACCACGACACAAACGCCATCACCCAACATGCCACCGCCGCATAAAGATAGCCGTAGCGCAGCAACAGCAAGCCCAGCACATTGGTGGCGGCCACCAGCGTGAAAAACGCAAACACGCGGCGAATATTCAACAAGTCAGCCTTTACGGCGTGCGGAAACTTCACCAAACGCCAAGCGCTCACGCCAATCAACACGGCCCATGCCAGCAACGTGAGCCCAAACAACCCGTCCGCCAATCGGGTGTGCCCGGTCAAGTCAAAGGCAAAGGACATGATGCCCGTGGCCATGACCATGGCGAAATTGCTGGGAGAAAGCGTTTCAAGCCACTGCAGTGGCTTGTGGGGCAGAACTAATTCTTGCAGCGCCTGCATGGCCGCTCGGTGTCAGCGGTCAGTGGGGGTGTTGGGTGTCTGGGACGTGCGCGTGGCGTCACGTTGTTGCTTGTTTTTTTTCACGTCCAGGATCACTTTGACGGCGGCGACCAGGTTAACCAGGCCCACCAAAACAGCGGGCCAGACAGGAAGCTCTTGCCCGGAGACCAAACCATACAGAAGCAGCCCTCCAATGGCGAGGCCACCGATCAGCAGGGTAATGACGCCGCCATTGATGAAGCCGAGTTGCTTGTGATGCACAGTATGGTCCTTTGAATCGACAAGGTCGCCGACAGTGGTGCGCAGCGGGGCGACCGCGCCGTGAAGAAAAGAGAGCAATTTACCACGCACTTGGCGCAAGTTTGGAAGGTGCGTCGGCTCGGTACGTGTTGGGTGCGGTAACGGGGTTGAGCGACAGCGCCAGGGCGGTTTCTTCATCGCTTCAAAGGCGTCTCCCATGCCCCGTGACTTGCCCATGGCCTGCTCCTTGGCCTGCTCCTTGGCCTCTGCCGTGGCAAAGGCGACCGCTGTTTGACAAGGAAGGGACCTGCGTTAAGCCGCCTGGATTGCTTGAGGCCGCCCAGCGCTGCGCACGCAACGCAGCAGGTTTCTTGATCGTGCCAAGCGTGAATGAATTCGCCGCGCCAGCAAGTGGCCTAAGGCCCCTTGGTGCGAATGGCACTTGCTTGGGCGTTAAGCGTGAGGGGTATTTTCGGCCTTTAGCCCTTGCTGCTCTTGCGTAAGCAGCTATCAACGATGTAGCAATTCTTGCGCTGCAACCCCCACTCTCACCCCCAACCCCTCTCCCGCCCCGCCGGGCGGGAAAGGGGGGCCAACAGCCCTATGTGGCCGCCTGTTGGAAGTGGTTGAGTTCACCGTGGACGGCCAACCTTCAAAGTGAACGCAGGCAGCGTCAACACGCCTACCTGGTCTTTGGTTCCCGGCAAGTTTGAATGTTGGCCGTTGCACGTGAACGCCACCCCAGACAAAGCGTTGGCCACATAGGGCTGTTGAGCTCCCCTGATCCCCCCGGCGGGGGTGGAGAGCAACCGTGTTCAAAGTCAAGTGGT
>JBAQDW010000484.1:0-1776 GCA_049286445.1 Rhodoferax sp.
GTCTTGTGGAAGACTCTGCTGGTCGGCGTCGTTGTCGCCCGTCTGGCATTTGTCTGGGAGTTTCGCTCGGCCTACCTCTCGTCGCCGCTGGACATGCTCGACATTCGGGACGGCGGTTGGTCTGCCACTGCAGGATTCGTGGGCGCCTGGCTGTTCGCGTTGAGCCAGCACGGGCGTCGCCCCGCGTTGCGCAGGCCGTTGCAGTTTGCTCTGCTCACGGGCTCCGTGATCTGGTTGGGGTCGCTTCAGAAAACGGAAAAAATCGTACGCTAAGCGTGCATTGATGCCGCCTCGTCGAGGCATTGGACGAACGCATGGAAAGCGTTGCCTCAAAGTTTGCAATGCAGCTTCTTTGTCTGTTTTTTCCGATGAACAGCACGGTTTTTTTGGTGTAGATTTCGTGATGCGCAACGTGCAGTTGGAGGTGTTGCGCATTCATCAACGCCTTTAGGGAGCGCACATGAAAATTCAAGGATTTCAGCCCACACAAAACGCCGCCTCGTACACGCCGTCGAGCAAGGTATCGACTCCGGCAACCTCAGCCGCTGCGGCCCCAGGAACAAGTGATGTTTACTCCGGTGAGAGAGCGACCCGCGCCACCGAAATCATGGCGGGACAAGACCTGAGCAATATCTCAAAAAATGAACTCAAGGCGCTGACGAACAAGCTCTACGACGCAGGCGTCATCACTGGCGAGCAGCGCCTCGATCTGACCGCCCCCTATGCCGATGAACTCAACGCACAGATGCAAAGCGTCGCCAACCCAGATGAGAAGCGGAATTTTATTGCCGACCTCAGTGCAACGCTTGATGCGGCCAAGCGTCTGCGACCAGACGACACTTCATCTATCGCCTACTTGGAAAAGGTGAACAACCTCGCCAACTCACTGGCGGCCGTGTCTGGCTGATCAAACGCGTCTGGCTCCGTGCGCATGGTTCACACTTGGGTTGAAGCTGGTACCCAGCGGTAAAGCGTAGGAACGGACACGCCAAGATTTTTTGCCACATCCTTGGGTGGCACGCCGCTGGCCAGCAGTTTTTTGGCTGACTCAATCTTGCTATCGGTCATCTTGGGCTTGCGACCGCCTTTGCGCCCAAGCTGACGAGCGACATCTAGCCCGGCGCGGGTACGCTCGACGATCAGTTCGCGTTCCATTTCGGCAAGGCTGGCCATGACGTGAAAGAAGAACCGGCCAGATGGCGTGCCGGTGTCAATGGCGTCTGTCAGGCTCTTGAACTGGATGCCTTGCTTGTGAAATTCGCCGACCAGATCGACTAGTTGCTTGACGCTGCGCCCTAAACGATCCAGCTTCCAGACAACCAAGGTATCTCCCTCGCGCAGCATTTCCTGTGCTTTTCCCAAGCCAGGGCGGTCAGCCCGTGTACCACTCACCTTGTCCTCAAAGACTTTCTGGCACCCGGCTTTGGTCAGGGCCTCCCGCTGTAATTCGAGGTTCTGATCCAGCGTAGAAACACGAGCGTAGCCAATCAACATAGCTTGCTTCGTTCAGAGCTATCGCGGTCTTCATCGTCGGCGTCTTGGCGCACAGCAGGTAGCTGCTTTAGCAACTCCGGTAGCCATTCTTGTGCTGTCTCCCACACCACATTGAGGTCGATGTCGAAATAGCCGTGGGCCATTCGGTTGCGCATGCCACGCATGTTGCGCCAAGGCACCTCGGGGTGCGCCTGAGTGAACGCGGCATAGCCCTCCATCACTTTCGTTGCGGCCTCGCCAATGATAATAAGGCTCAGAATGACAGCCTGCTGGGTGCGTTTG
>JBAQDW010000485.1:0-1683 GCA_049286445.1 Rhodoferax sp.
TATCTTTGGGATTGGAAGAAGTACATCTTCAGAAATCTTAAAAGCGGCCGGAATCAGCGAAGACAAGAAAGTCAACGAATGGAATGACGATGAATTGGCATTGATCAGAAACTACATCACTGAAAACATTAAAGTAGAAGGTGAATTACGTTCTGAAACACAACTAAACATCAAGCGATTGATGGATATTGGTTGCCAACGAGGAATACGTCACAGACTGGGATTACCTTTAAGAGGACAAAGAACTAAGAATAATTCTAGAACCCGAAAAGGAAAGAGAAAAACTGTTGCTAACAAGAAAAAAGCAAGTAAATAATCGGTAAGAATTATGGCAAAACAGACTAAAGCAGTTAAGAAAAGAAAAGTAAAAGTTGAAGCAATCGGTGAGGCTCATATCCAAGCTACTTTCAACAATATCATCATTTCTTTAACAAATAAAAGTGGAGAGGTCATCTCTTGGGCATCAGCCGGAAAGATGGGATTCAGAGGTTCTAAGAAGAATACTCCTTTTGCAGCGCAAATGGCTGCAGAAAATTGCTCAACCGTAGCACACGATGCTGGACTACGCAGAGTAAAGGTTTACGTGAAAGGTCCTGGTGCAGGTAGAGAATCTGCCATCAGAACTATCCACAATTCAGGAATTGAAGTTAGTGAAATCGTTGATGTGACTCCAATGCCACACAATGGTTGTAGACCACCAAAAAGAAGAAGAGTATAATCTAAGAATCTTATGATTTAAGTTGAATTGAATGACCTTCATTTTTAATTAATAAAACTTAAATCGAGAATCTAAAATCTTAAAAAATATGGCAAGATATATTGGACCAAAAACAAAGATTGCAAGAAAGTTTGGGGCTGCAATCTACGGAGATGATAAAAGCTTCGAGAAAAGAAAAAACCAACCACCAGGACAACATGGTGTTAATAAAAGAAGAAACCAAAAGAAATCCGAGTACGCAGTTCAGTTAATGGAAAAGCAGAAAGCGAAATATACTTATGGTATTTTAGAAAAGCAATTTGCTAACCTATACGAAAAAGCGAACAGAGCTAAAGGAGTTACAGGTGAAGTACTTTTGCAATTGTGTGAGTCTAGATTAGACAATGTGGTTTACCGTTTCGGTTTTGCAAAAACGAGAGCAGGTGCAAGACAGTTGGTTTCTCACAGACACATTACAGTAAATGGAGAATTGGTAAATATCGCTTCATACACTTTGAAGCCAGGTGACGTAGTTGCTGTTAGAGAGAAATCTAAATCTCTAGAAGTAATTGCTGACTCTTTAGCTTACAAATCAAGCTATGAGTGGTTACAATTCAACGACGAAACTAAATCAGGTACTTTCGTATCAGCTCCGGAGAGAATTCAAATCCCGGAAGATCTGAAAGAACAATTGATCGTCGAACTTTACTCTAAATAATAATTTTTCAAATTTTTGCTCAACCTATATTATATGGCAATTTTAACATTTATTAAGCCCGATAAAGTAATCCTAATCAACTCTAATGAATTCAAAGGTCAATTTGAATTCAGACCATTAGAGCAAGGTTTTGGACTTACGATCGGTAATGCTTTGAGAAGAGTTTTACTTTCTTCTCTAGAAGGATATGCTATTTCATCTATCAAAATAGAAGGCGTAGAGCACGAATTTTCAACTATTCCAGGTGTAATCGAAGATGTTACAGAAA
>JBAQDW010000486.1:0-6300 GCA_049286445.1 Rhodoferax sp.
GCAAAGCACCGATTACTACACGCTCGATGATTTGCTGGCGCGCCTTCATCGGCGCAAAGATGAGCTGCTGCTGGTGTTAAAGCGCCCGGACATACCGCTGCATACCAATGGAAGTGAGACCGATATCAGGGACTACGTGAAAAAGCGCAAGGTCAGCGGCGGTACACGCAGTGATCTGGGGCGGCAGTGCAGAGACACCTTTGCCAGCCTGAAGAAAACCTGTCGCAAACTCGGTATCTCCTTCTGGCTGTACTTGCTCGACCGCCTATCCTTGACCAACGCCATCGCGCCACTGCCAACCCTCATTCGCAATGCTGCGATTGCCCGTGCGTTGCCGTAAGTTAATGAGAAGTTACCGAATTATTCGATCGACACCACCGGTGCGCGGGTGTTAACAACCTCTGATGGCAAAACCATCCTGGCACGACGCCAGCTACTGTTTGCGCTGGCCGTGGACGGGATGGCGGCAGCCATCGCGTGACATACTGCCCGCATGCAGTCAAGTCTCTTGTTCCTGTACTCCGAAAGGAGTATTCCCACACGCACAGGCAAACGTAGACTAACCTCTTTAGTTCTAAAGGCGTGTCATGAATAGTTTCGCTTCCTATCCTGTGCGTTGCCTGTTTGCAGCGGTACTGTGCGCGGTGGCGGCCATCGGCACGGCCCATGCGAAGATCCAGCCCTTGAGCGTATTTGCCACGCGCGGCGGCCCGCTGGAAACCGGTACCTATTCTTGCCGCCAGCAATACAACCAGGCCGGTTACACCTACAAGGTGGTGGAGTTCAACAGCGCGACCCAGTACCACTGGGTTCACGGGGGCAAGAAGGTGGGCAAGATGGAGGTGGACAGTGGCTCTGGCAAGATCAGCTTCAAATCCGGCCCGCTTGGACAAGGCTTCGAGGCGCACTACGGCAAACGCTCGGACGGCGCACCGCTGGTGATTTTGGTCGATACCGACCTGGCCCCCAAAGCCGATGCTTACGACTACTGCACTCGTGTTCCCGACAAGAAGTGACCCATTGCCGTTTGCCATGTCCCTGATTCGCACTACCGTCGTGCTGGTGGAAGACGACCCGCTGCATGCGCGACGTTTTCAGGACAACATGGCGGCCGATGACACCTTGCAACTGCTGCGTGCGTTCAGCCATGGTGCCCATGCCATCGCCGACATGGCGCAGTTGCAACCGGATGTGGCGCTGGTTGATCTCCAGCTGCCCGACCTGAGCGGCTTCGAGGTGATCCGCCATATCCGCACGGTCTCGCCGCGCACCGCCGTGATGGTGGTATCGGTTTTTGGCGGTGAGCGCAACCTGGTGGAAGCGATTGAAGCGGGTGCCACCGGCTATTTGCTCAAGGACAGCAGTGCGCATGATTTCAATTGCAGCATCCATGCGCTGTGCGCCGGTGAGTCGCCCATCAGTCCTTCGTTGGCGCGCCATTTGCTGTTGCGTTTGCAGCCACCGCGCCGGACCCAGCCCTCGCCGCTGTCGGCGCGTGAAACCCAGGTGCTGGAGCTGATCGTGAGCGGACAAAGTATGTCCGAGATTGGCGCGGCCATACACATCTCGCCACTGACGGTGAAGTCGCATGTGCAAAACATCTACCGCAAGCTGGAGGCCGGTTCCCGCCAGCAGGCCATCCAGCATGCGCGCCAACGTGGATTGCTGGCGTCGTGAAGCACTGGCGGAGTTGGGCCCTGGCGCTGCTATTGGCAGCGGCTTTGGTGCCTGTGCTGTGGACGGGGCCATCCCTGCCTGCGGGCGTGTTGGTGCTGTCACAAGCTGAGTTTGCCAAGGACGAGTCGCCTGCACCGCCAGATGCGAGTCCGCAGTGGCAACCCCGCACGCTGCCCGATGACTGGCGGCGCAGTCTGCCGGGCCAGCATGGCTATGGCTGGTACCGCCTGGAGTTTGACCTGGATGTCGCACCCACCGACAGTTGGGGGGTGTACCTGTCCCGCGTTTCCACCACCTACCAGCTGTTCATCAACGGCATTGATGTCGGTACCGGTGGCGGCATGCAAGGCGAAATCCGGCGTCTTGCGGGACGCCCACAATTGGATCTGGTGGCGCCGCACATCCTGCATCCGGGGCGCAATGAAATCCTGTTGCGCCTGCGTGTGGCGACCAATCTGCGTGGCGGCCTGGGGCCGCTGACGCTGGGTCCGCGCGATGAGGTGGAGACGATCTATTCGCGCGCCGAACTGCTGCGAGTGACGCTACCGCGTGCAGCCAATCTGGCTTTGCTGTTGGTCGGTCTCTTGGTGGGCGCATTGTGGTTGCAGCGCCCCCGAGAAACCCTGTACGGCTATTTTTCGGCGTTGGCCGTGCTGTGGTCAGTGCGCAATTTCCATTACACCTTCGCACCGGCTGGATTGCCTTCGATCGTGTGGGAGTCGTTCGTTTTGAGCAGCCTGGGCATTGTTTTGTGGTTGTTGTGGCGCTTCATTTTGTGCTTTACCGGCCAGAATGCGGCGCGGTGGGTACGGCTGCTGGGTTGGTTTTTTGGTTTGGTACCGCTGGTGTTTGTGTGCTTGGGTGAGCAACGCCTGAGCCAGATTCGTATCGCCTGGTACCTGTGCTGCACTGCGCTAGGCGTTATGGCCATTGCGGCGTTGGTGCGCCATTTGCGTACACCGAACGGGCGCGCGCACTCAGGTGCTTGGCTGATTCTTGGCGCGATGTGCCTGACTTTGGTGCTGGGCATGATCGACCTGGCTGTCAACGCCGGGTTGCTGCCGTTTGGGCCGGCGGCCCGCATGGCCTACGGTGCCCCCCTGCTGCTGACCGCGTTGGTGGTCGCGTTGGCCGACAGCTATTTCGACACTTTTGCCCAGGCCCATCTGCGCAACGCAGAGCTGGAACAGCGCGTGCTGGAGCGCACCCAAGCGCTGCACCAGACGCAAGAGGAAATGCAGGCACTGGCACGCGCCCATGCTGTCAGCGAAGAACGAGAGCGCCTGATGCGTGACATGCACGACGGCGTAGGCTCGCAGTTGATGACCACTCTGGCAGCGGTCGAACGCGACGAACTCAGCAAACCGGTGGTCGTCGGCTTGCTGCGCGATTGCATTGCCGATCTGCGCCTTGTGATCGATTCGCTGGACTCGGATGAATCGTCGTTGCCGCTGGCGCTGGCCAATCTGCGCTATCGGATGGAGCCGCAACTGCAAGCGGCCGGGATCGGCATGCAGTGGTCGGTGCCATTGGGGTTGCCAGTTGGGTGCGTCATGGTGCCAGGTGTGACGCTGCAAATTCTGCGCATCGTCCAGGAGGCGCTGGTCAACGCGATCCGGCATTCGGGAGCGCAGCACGTGCGGGTGGCCGTTTTCGAGCAGGACGGCGCTTTGCAGATCGAGGTAGGGGACGATGGCCGTGGTTCTCCGCCGACGCCGGTTGAGGTTGCGGTTGGTGCGCAGCGCGGACTGGCCAACATGCGCCTGCGCGCCAGCCAGATCGGTGCCACTTTGACTTTGCGCACGGGGGCGCGAGGAACCACCGTGGTGTTGCGCCTGCCATACGCTTGAGCCGCTGCCAAATACTCCGAAAGGAGCATTGCGACGAACTCCAGTCGCCTTACATTGCAGCCATCTATCAACCCTACTGGAGCTTTGTCATGCGTACTTCCCTTTCCATTCGCAGTTTCCTTGCCGCCGCTTTGGTGTTGGCCACAGGGGCCGCTGCGGCCAACAACGTTGCCTATATATCGTCGTCCAGCGGCTACATGCTTCACAACAGTGCGGGCAACGCGGTGACCGCCGATTGGCGGGGCCAGGCACCGTTACAAGGCTTTTCCGGTTACGGACAAATCCAATTGAGCGGGCAATGTTTAACCGGCAGAAGCAGTGGCCAACCCCTGCGCTGGGAAGGCTGTGTGAGCGGCGAAAAGGCGCAAATCTGGAAGCTCAGCGGTAGCCGACTGAACAACGAAATCAACTTGTGTGCTGATGTGGAAGGTGGCCGCGGAGGCGCTGGTGTGCGCGTGTTGGCCTGGCAGTGCAAAGGCGGCAGCAACCAGTATTGGCGCGCACACACCGCGGTGACGGTGGAGTCGGTGGCCAACGGCATTTCCAATACCACCGTACGCAACACGTTTTTGAACACTGCTCGCTCCGCATCGCCTGGGACCGTTATCAGTACCCAGACCGGCCAGGTGGTGGCTGCCGGTGGTGCCAATGCAGTTGCAGCCGGCGGTGCTAATGTGGTGGCCGCAGGTGGTGGCAACGTGGTGGCTGCGGGCGGTCGCAACTAAGCCATGCAAGGTATTCGATGCTGCCCACTGCGGGCGGTGTTGCCTCTGGTGCTGTCCGCCTGGGGTGTGCAGGCCGCACCACTGACGCCGGCCAGTGGTGCGCTGACGGTCAGTGGTCGGCTAGGTGACAGCGGGCGTTTCGAGATCAGGGCCAATTTGGCGGGCGGCAACTTCCATGGCAATGCCACGTTCGAGATCGATGGACAGACTTTAAGTGCGCCCTTGCTGCCCAAGCGCAGCTACCTGGAAAATGGCCAGTGTCACTTTCGCATCGAAAGCGGTCCTGCCCGCGCCGAGCTGGGTGGCCCATGTGACAGTGTGGGCCTGCGCGGACGTTTTGAGAGCTTTGTGCCTGGGCAGGGTATGCGCAGCGGCGGTGTGCAGGGCCAGGTGATGCTGGCAACCCAATCGGTCTCTGCTGAGGGCTCCAGCAACGCCTTGCCCGCCGGCAAGCTGAGTTGTGCCTACATGGAGCCGGTGCGCAGTTTCAAACTGGGCGAAACCACCCAGTACCTCTTACGTTGGAGCAACCTGGTCAGCCTGACGCTGTCGTCCGACGGCCACTACCGCGCCGGTGCCTCAGCAAGTGGTGAATTTGTGCGGCAAAACGGGGCCATCCGTCTGATCTCAGGGCCATGGATCGGCGCGCTCGCACGCCTGGAGACAGACCGCTCCGGCCAGGCTTCCGTGGTGTTTTATATTGACCAAAACCGCCGTCCCGACGGTGTGCACATCGTCGATCCTTACACCACCCGTTGCAGCACATCCCGTTGAACAATGGGTGCGTCCCTCCTGAATAGATCAGTTATTGCTATATTTTTATAGCGACTGTGTAGCTATTTGGTGGTGCAGAAGCTTTCGTAGTGAAGTTGGCAGCGGGACACAGCACGTCTGTGAATTTTGGATTTGTGCAGAGCACAACCTTGAGGTTTGACGAGAAGAGATCCCACGGAGGGGTCAGGCTCAGGGGCAATCGCGGCTGAAGTGCAGGCCCCGGCTTTCGTGGCGGTCTGGGCGCTTTTGACGATCAGGTCGGCCACTTGCACCAGAATGTGTAACTCCAGCAGATCGTCGGTAACGTGAAACCAGCGTGTCGTTTAGTGACAGAAGACTGATTTGCGTTAAGCGCGACCTGCGGGAGATTCGCCATTTTTTAAAAACGGATAAGCATCTCAACCGCCTCAAGGCCCCTATCGCACCTTTGATTGGCCACCACCCCGGCCGCAAAAACCTTCGTTATTCTCGCTACAGCCTGATTCCTGGGCGAACCAACCCCAACTGGGCACAGCAGCGGGAACACTTCTTAGATTCTGGCGATCAACACCGCCCACAGGTAGTTCCGTCAGGTGTGCCGCCGTCTCCCCCATGCGCCGGGTGTTGCACGAGGGGCATGCGCTTCGGCCCTTGCTGGAAGAGGCCACAAAGTAGTGGTGCCCACGGTCCTCACGCCAGGCCCTGGCAAAGCCGGGGGCGAAGATGCCGCATTCCAGATACTTGCGCAGCGTCCGTTCGGGGTGGCGCGGGTTGCAGAACTTGGGTTTGGCGGCTGATGCAGCGGGTGCTGCAACAGCCGAGCTGCGGCCTTGAATCCGACTGAGCTGCAGACGTGTGCATGGTGCAACGCTTGGATGGGCGTGGCATACGACACATTACTGTATATCCACACAAAACTTTCCTGAATGACAACTCTTACCGATGCACCAGTCAGCAAAAAGCCCGAACTGTTGCCAATTCGGGCTTTTTGTGTTGAGTCTCAGGTAGGCTTACTTACGCGCTGGCGGCAAATCTGTGCAACTGCCGTGCGCCACTTCGGCTGCCATGCCAATGCTCTCGCCCAGTGTGGGATGCGGGTGAATGGTTTTGCCGATGTCGATGGCATCTGCGCCCATCTCTATCGCCAAGGCCACCTCACCAATCATGTCACCGGCGTGGGTGCCGACCATGCCGCCGCCCAGGATTTTGCCGTGGCCATGCGCTTCGGGTGAATCGTCAAACAGCAGTTTGGTCACGCCTTCGTCGCGGCCATTGGCAATGGCACGGCCAGACGC
>JBAQDW010000487.1:0-1986 GCA_049286445.1 Rhodoferax sp.
GTGCTCACCGCATTGAAGGTCAAACAACCCAGCCAATTCAAGCAACTCAGCCTCTTGTAGGGGCACGTTTTGAATTCACGGTCAATGAAATCATAGACTTACGTCATTAACTGTCGAACTCGGGGGCCCCGGTTATAAAACCAGCCACTTTCCACAAAGGCAACAGCCAGCTTTGCTTGAGCGGGGGCAGCAAGGCGGTCATTGACTCCAGGTGCTGCTGCTCGGTATGAAGGTGGTGCAGGGCCAGTTCTCGCACCTTCGCGTCCCGGCTGGCCCAAAGCATGCCTTTGTACACTGCGACGGCACCCGTTTCGCCCGCGTGATCAGAGCGCAAATCAGCCACCATGTCGGCGGGCAAATGCTCCACCGCAGCGGCGCGCGCCCACCGTTGAAGGGAGGGCCGACAATGCAAAAACCCCCGGTACATCACTTCCAACACCGGGGTCACCCCAGGCAAACGGCCCACGCGACCCAACCAACGCCAGCCAGGCATCGTGAGCCATAAGGCGACAAAGGCGGCCGCACCACTGAGCAGGCGTCCGTCATTCAGCCGAACATGAAACCTTGCCATCAAGCGGGCTTGTTCTTGTGAAGGCAGGCCGGCCTGCGGACCGCTTACATCCACCCATTGCACCGGCTCCAGCGGTTCCAGCGACTGGTAGAGGCTGATTTCACGGCGGCACAAGGGACAAGCGCCGTCAAACAGCACAGTGAGCCCGTCACAGGCGGCGTTGTGCCCCGCACGGGGAGATGATTTCAAAGCACTCATGCCGCGGTTCCTGAGGGCAGGGCTAATGCGTTCACGGTGTCCCCCCTCGCGCCAAACTGCCAACGGCACAAGACGTGGAAAAAGCGGCGTTGCGCGTGGCTTGGGGGCAAGGGACACAGGACAGACGAGGGCATGGGGTGGATCGCGAGATTCAGGCCAAAAAATGCGGGCGACCGTTTGTAACGCAACCGGGCCGGCCACGCGGCCAGCGGGGGATTACGGCACCCGCCATTCCCACGTTTCGGCGCTGAAAACCGCACGGCGGTGACCGCTGCGCGTCAGCTCCAACCAATCCATGTCGAGCACTTGCAGCGTGATGATGGCCAAGTGGTGCGCTGGCGACGCATGTTCACCGGCGGTGGTTTCGCGCGTCGCCGGGGTCAACGCCGCGCCGGGGGCATGGGCTGAAAGGTAGTCACCCGCCGCCGCGGACTGGCTGACCCGTGCCCATGCCGCGTCAACCTCTGGCCCGCTGTGCTGCACGGTTGCCCGCGTGCGCACCCTGAGCTGCCAACTTAACCGCGTGCTCCAAAACACGAGTGTGGCGTGGGACGAGGCCGCCAGCTCCGCCACTTTAGGGCTGCGGCTGTCGGTAAAAATTTGCAAGGCCGACACCGGGGTGTTGACTTGGCGCAGCACCACGGTGCGCGCTTGCGGGGCGTGGTCGGCACCCACGGTGGCCAGCACGGGCGTGCGCCACTCGTGGTGCCGGTCAGTCGTGGCGCGTTGCAATTCCATGCCAATGCGGTGGCGAATGTCGGCTTCAGTCAGCAGGGGTGTTTCCAACGCCAAGTCCTCAATGTGAGCCCCATACAAGGCGGGAGTTTGATGATAGCGATGGCGACTCCCCGGTGCGCTTGCGGGGTCAACGCCAACCGCCACTCTTGTGACCGGTCTTTCCCACGATGCCCGTGGCGCGGAGTGTCGGTACGCGCTATGTGAAAAAAGCCATGCAAGGTGCCTTGGCAAAGGCGCTTATTTGAATGGCACTTGCTTATGTGTTGTGCGTTCGGTTTCAGCGACCCCATGCGTTCAGGATTCTGGGTGTTTCCGGCCTGTAGCCCTTGCTGTACCTGCTTAAGCAGCTATCAACCCAAATTTCCCATTAGCCCTAATTTCTAATGGAAGCCATTAGCGCAAGTGTTTGATTTGTTTGAAGAATTGGCTGATTTTTGGGTAAAGTAGCTGATCTCGATTTCAGTGCGGGGTTGTCATGA
>JBAQDW010000488.1:0-7147 GCA_049286445.1 Rhodoferax sp.
GGAGGCGTCATGGTGGGCAACCGCGTGGCTGAGGTTCTGATCGAAAAAGGCGGGGAGTTTGCCCACGGCTACACCTACAGTGGTCACCCTGTGGCGTGTGCCGTCGCATTGGCGAATTTAGACATCATGGAGCGCGAACAATTGCCACAACGCGTTAAGGGCGAAATTGGCGCCTATTTCGCGCGTCGTTATGTTGAATTGAATGAGCACCCTTTGGTCGGTGGCGCTGAGGCCTGTGGTTTTGTTGCCGGTCTTCTGTTGTTAAAAGATCCCTCTACCAATGAACGTTTTTCTGAAGATGCGGGCGTCGGGATGATGTGCCGGAAACACTGTTTCAATAACGGCCTCATCATGCGAGCCGTGGGTGACCGTATGATTATTGCGCCCCCATTGACACTGTCGATCAATGAGATTGACGAGTTGATGCGTTTGATTCGGATCGCCTTGGATTTGACTTTGGACGAACTCAGGTCCAAAGGCCTTCGATGAATCATTGGACTCTCGTAAACCCTAGATACCGTCCGAGCGACTGCTTTAAACTTAGACTGACCTTTAACTTAACCTGTTCATGGGAGTGATTGAGATGATGAAGAAGTACTTGGTGCCATTTGCACTGTCAGCGCTGGTTCTGGCTGCGTGTGGAAAAAAAGAAGAGGCACCGATGCCCGCAACCGCACCCGTCGCGGTGGTTGCAGCGCCTATCGCAGCCCCCGTGAATTCCGAAGAAAAGGTGCTCAATATTTACAACTGGCCGGACTACATTCCTGACGGCATGATTGCAGCGTTTGAGGCAGAGACGGGAATCAAGGTTAATTACGACACCTTTGAGACCAATGAAGCTCTTCATGCCAAGCTCGTTGCGGGTAATTCTGGCTATGACATTGTGGTGCCAGGCACTGTGTTCGCAAAACCTCAAATCGAGGGGGGAATGCTGCAGGCCCTCGACAAGTCTAAAATTCCAAATTTGGCCAATCTGGATCCCGCCATCATGGCGACCCTGCAAAAGGCTGACCCTGACAACAAGCATCTGATTCCTTGGGGATGGGGCTTCACAACAGTGGGGATCAATAAAACCAAGGCAGAGAAAGCCTTGGGCGGTACCCCCATGCCAGAAAACGCGTGGGACCTGGTGTTCGATCCCAAGTACACGTCAAAATTGAAATCTTGTGGCATTGCGTACCTGGATACACCGACGGAAATTATTCCTGTCGCGCTGCATTACCTTGGCAAGGACGCCTACTCCAATGATCCCGCAGATTACAAAGCCGCCGCAGACATGCTGGCTAAAGTTCGCAAGGATGTGCGTTTATTTAGCTCAACCATGATCGATGACTTGGCCGGTGCCAGGGCCTGCGCAGTAATTGGTTGGTCTGGAGACATCAACATTGCCGCCACGCGAGCCAAAGAGAATGGATCCAAAGACGTCATTGAGGCCATGTTGCCGAGCACGGGCGCTCTCATTTTCTTTGACACGATGGCCATCACCAAAGACGCTTCGCATCCAAATAACGCACATTTGTTCATGGATTTTTATTTGCGGCCCGAAAACGCGGCGTCAATGGCCAATGACATGACCTATCCCACGGGCAACAAAGCCGCACTGAGCTTGATCAAACCAGAAATAGCGAATAACAAAACTATTTTTGTTGAATCTGACTATTTCGCCAAGATGATTCCTCCAAGCAGCTTCACCAATGAGGCTCGGGGTGCCATTGCCAACGCGTACAACAGCTTCAAAAAAGGGAAGTAAGGCAGCGGACCGACCCACCAAGAGGCTGTTGGTACTTCACGTATTAGCAGCCTTTTTAGTTGAACAAGAAAAAAGGTTGATGAATGGCCCCGTCTGATGGTAAATCTGGTTATTTGGTGACTGAAAAGTTGGTCAAACGTTTCGATGAGGCGCTGGCTGTGGATGAGGTCTCTTTGTCAATCGGCAAGGGTGAAATTTTTGCTCTTTTAGGAAGCTCCGGGTGCGGAAAATCGACATTGCTTCGCATGCTGGCGGGCTTTGAGAAGCCGACGTCTGGCAGGATTCTTCTCGGGGCGCAGGATGTCGCTAATTTGCCACCTTACGACCGACCCATCAACATGATGTTTCAGTCGTACGCCTTGTTCCCGCATCTCGATATTTGGGAAAACATCGCATTTGGATTGAAGCGAGAGGGACTGGCAAGGGCCGAAATCAAACAGCGTGTTGACGAGATGTTGGAGCTGGTCCAGTTGACCGCGTTTGCTAAGCGCAAACCGCACCAACTGTCCGGTGGGCAGCAACAACGTGTTGCACTGGCCCGAAGCTTGGCCAAGCGACCCAAGCTATTGCTGCTCGACGAACCGCTGGGTGCATTGGACAAGAAACTGCGTGAACAAACGCAGTTCGAGTTGGTGAACATCATTGAAAAAGTGGGTGTGACTTGTGTCATGGTGACGCACGACCAACAAGAGGCCATGACGATGGCCAATCGCATTGCGATTATGAGCAAGGGGCGCGTGCTGCAAGTCGGAACCCCAGAGGAAGTCTATGAGCATCCGGTGAATCGTTTTGTTGCTGGTTTCATTGGCAACGTCAATCTTTTTGAAGGGCGACTCAGTGTGGATGAAGCGAACCGCTGCGCTGTTGAGACAGGTATAGGAGAGATTCAGGTGGGCCACGGCGTCAGTGGCACGCTGCACATGCCGGTTGCCATTGCGGTGCGTCCAGAAAAGTTGGAGATCAGCAAGCAACGTCCTGATGTTCAAGTGAATCTATTTACCGGCAAGGTGGTGGAAATTGCTTACCTTGGCTCTTACAACACCTACATCGTGATTGCCAGTGATGGCACGCGCGTTAGCATCACGGAAGCCAACACTTCTCGCGAGCATCTCAGCCCAATCACCTGGGAAGACAATGTGTACTTTTGGTGGAGTGACGTCGCAGGCATTTTGTTGCGCGATTGAAGTTCAGACCATGACCAAATTTTCATTCCCCATGCCGGGTCGCCGGTTTGTCATTGGTGTGCCATTTGGCTGGCTTGGATTGTTTTTCTTCCTGCCTTTTTTGATCCTGCTCTACATCAGCTTTGTGGACATGGGCAATGACATATCGCCATTCAAACCGCTGTGGGATGCTGAAGCCGGTATGCTTCATCTCAGGTACGAGAACTATTGGTCTATTTTTCGCGCTGATGGCGGTGGTGCTTTGTTTGAAACTATTTTCATTGAAGCCTACGTAAGGTCACTTTGGTATGCGTTTTGTACCGCCGTTTTGTGCCTTGTCATCGGCTATCCTTTTGCCTACTTCATTGCCCGCTCGGCACCAAGCATTCGACCGGCCCTGTTGATGATGGTGATGCTCCCATTTTGGACCTCATTCTTGTTAAGGGTTTACGCTTGGAAGGGCATCTTGGCAGATCAAGGTGTGTTGAACCGGGTGTTGATGTATTTGGGTATCACAGACCAGCCCATTGTGATGCTTTACACGGATGTTTCCATGTTGGTTGGCATGACCTACGTCTACTTGCCATTTATGGTTTTACCCTTGTATGCCAACCTCGTCAAAATGGACTTCCGTTTGATTGAGGCCGCTTACGACTTGGGCGCGTCACCTCTAAAAGCTTTTTGGCTGATCACCATTCCGCTATCTAAGGCCGGCATCTTGGCCGGATTTATGCTGGTGTTCATCCCATCGGTCGGCGAGTTCGTGATTCCATCACTGTTAGGTGGTCCCGAAAACATCATGATTGGACGGGTAGTGTGGGATGAGATGTTCACAAGCAATAACTGGCCCAGGGCGACGGCGCTTGCAGTGGTCATGATCGCGCTCATTATTGTGCCGCTTGCCATTTATTACCACTACTCGGGCGATCCCGCCGACCGCGATAACTGAATTGTTGAGTATGAAAAGTTTTCTATTCAAAAACGTGGGAAAAGTTTGGATGGCGGCGGTGTACATTTTTTTGTACTTACCTCTGTTGTTCATGATTGTTTTTTCCTTCAACAGCACCCGACAAGACGCCCAATTTACAGGGTTCTCTTTTCGGTGGTATGACGCGCTAACTCGAGACAATCGCATTGTTGATGGGTTTTGGCTCTCACTTCAAGTGGCGACTATCACCGGTGTGTTATCCGCCGTTTTGGCCACCTTCGCCGCTTTCGTTCTGGTTCGATACCGGCGTTTTCTGGGAAGAACCATCTTTTCCGGTATGGTCAATGCACCGTTGGTGATGCCAGAAGTTGTAATCGGCCTGTCACTGCTGCTGTTAATGGTCGGTGCACAAAATATTTTTGGATGGCCCCAGCGCGGCATGCTGACCATCATCATCGGCCATACCTTGCTTGGAATGGCCTATGGCATGGTGGTCATCCAATCCCGCTTGTTGGAAATGGACCGTTCTATCGAGGAAGCTGCCATGGATTTAGGTGCTAAGCCGTTGCAAGTATTCTTTTTGGTGACCGTACCCAATATTTTTCAAGCCATACTGGCTGCTTTTTTGTTGGCTTTTACTCTTTCCTTCGATGATGTGGTCATTTCAGAGTTCCTTTCAGGCCCCGGTGTCAACACCTTACCCCAAGTGATTTTTGGTTATGCACGCCGGGGAATCAACCCAACCATTTACGCGGCTGCCACGCTGCTAATCGCTACTGTCACTGTCGTTATTGTTTCCTATAGCGTGTGGGTAGCGCGGCAAACTCGGAGACGCGAACGCGAGATTGCTGCGGCAACCCGGGCAGAACTTGCAGTCCTGAAAAGTTAGGCATCTGATGATGCGAACCGCAACAATCATTCTGCCTGGACCTGTCCGTACCTCGGTTGTTCATGCTGGCACTTGTTGCGAATGTTGTTGAGTCTAAGCAAACTCAAGACAGCAAGAGCGAGTTGAGCTTCATGTTGCCAAATCTTGGTTATGTGGCTTCCCCCGTTTGGATTGAGCTGTCAAAACAGCGCGAAGAAGTATTTCCCTGAGTCAGACCCTGTGCCTCAAGACACCATCACCTACCGTGGGTATTTGGCGTTTTGGCAGCGATAAAGTGAGTTGCTTCCGGTTCTTGTGAACAGTTCTCGAACAAGCATCAATCTAAACGATCAGAGTCAAGAGTCTAAATTTTGTATTGTGGAAATATAATTCCATATTATGAAATTTAATCACTAATATTTATTAAAAAATTTTTTGCTTTAAAAAAATTTGTTTCACAATTTGATATTTAAATCATAAGTCGTTGATTTATATGTAAAAAAATTTAGTCTTATATAAGATATAAGAATTAACTTTACTCTTATATAAGACTTAAAATCACACTCAGTTGCCAATGAGCTTCTCGTTAGCCAAATTTTTTTCAAACCCTTAAGGAGTGCTTCATGCCACAAACCCTCACCGAACAATTAAGCCGTGAACAACAAATCGCAGCCTTGGAAAAAGACTGGGCAACCAACCCTCGCTGGAAAGGAATCAAGCGCGGCTACTCCGCGGCAGACGTGATTCGTCTCCGCGGTTCGTTCCCTATTGAGCACACTTTGGCTCGCCGTGGTGCAGAAAAGCTTTGGAACATGGTGAATACCGAGCCCTACGTGAATTGCTTGGGTGCCTTGACCGGTGGTCAAGCCATGCAGCAAGTCAAAGCCGGTGTCAAAGCCATTTATTTGTCCGGCTGGCAGGTTGCAGCGGACAACAACAGCTATGCCTCCATGTACCCCGACCAGTCCTTGTACCCCGTGGACTCCGTTCCGACTGTGGTCGAGCGCATTAACAATACCTTTCGTCGTGCTGATGAGATTCAACACTCAAAAGGCATTGATGCCGGCGACAAAGGCTACATCGATAACTTTGCGCCCATCGTCGCTGACGCTGAAGCAGGTTTTGGCGGTGTTTTGAACGCCTTCGAACTGATGAAGGCAATGATCAAGGCAGGAGCGGCTGGCGTTCATTGGGAGGATCAATTGGCTTCCGCCAAAAAATGTGGTCACATGGGTGGCAAAGTTTTGGTGCCAACAGCCGAGGCTTGTCAGAAGCTGATTGCAGCCCGCATGGCAGCAGATGTATGTGGCGTGCCAACCTTGGTGATCGCTCGCACAGATGCCGAGGCGGCCGACTTGTTGACCAGTGATTACGATGAAAATGACAAGCCATTCCTGACCGGCGAGCGGACAGTGGAAGGCTTTTACAAGACTAAAAAGGGAATGGATCAAGCCATTTCTCGTGCTGTTGCCTATGCTGAGTACGCTGACCTGGTCTGGTGTGAAACGGGTACGCCTGATTTGGAGTTTGCTCGTCAGTTCGCTGAAGCTGTGCACGCCAAGCACCCAGGAAAATTGTTGGCCTACAACTGTTCACCTTCCTTTAATTGGAAGAAAAACCTGGATGACGCGACAATTGCGAAGTTTCAACGTGAACTTGGCGCGATGGGCTACAAGTACCAGTTCATCACCTTAGCGGGTATTCACTCGATGTGGTACAACATGTTTGACTTGGCGCAAGATTACGTCAAGCGCGGTATGTCGGCTTACGTCGAAAAAGTTCAAGAGCCAGAATTTGCCGCTCGTGAGCGCGGTTACACATTCGTATCGCATCAGCAAGAAGTCGGCACCGGCTACTTTGATGAGGTGACCACGGTAATTCAAGGGGGCAAGTCCAGCGTCACGGCTTTGACAGGCTCCACGGAAGAAGAGCAATTTCATTAATTCATAGTTTTGCTTTAGTTCAAGGGTTTGCGCTAACCGTCTTGGTTAGGGCAAACCCTTTTTTGCTAAACTAGAGTTTGATTTTGCGAAAACTTGAGTGCGATTTTGGTTTCGGTTCAGCAAGTGAATCTACCCAAACATTGATACTGATAAGTCGTTCATTTTTTGTGCTGTGCCCATGAAGCATTAAAAAATTTACAGTTAAGCGCGGCAATTCCGCGCTTTTTCTTTGCCACTATTTCCCCGAGATTCAACATGATTCAAATCACTCTTCCTGATGGTTCAAAGCGCGACTACCCGGGTCCTGTCACCGTCGCAGAGGTCGCTTCTTCGATTGGTTCAGGTTTGGCCAAAGCTGCTTTGGCGGGAAAGGTGAATGGAACGGTGGTCGACACCAGTTTTCTGATTGAGACGGACAGCCCCTTGTCCATCATCACAGCGAAAGACGCGGATGGGCTGGGAGTTATTCGACATTCAGCGGCCCACTTGCTGGCG
>JBAQDW010000489.1:0-1768 GCA_049286445.1 Rhodoferax sp.
TCTTAATACTGCTTGTTCATTAATTCAGTACCCATAGTAGCAATTTATGAGCGCGATTGAACCCCTAGGTTTTAGGCTTTGTTAAGTGGTCGTGTAATGACTTTGTTAATCGTGAAAAGCTTTGTAAATTTAGCTGCCATTCTGTGCCTTTCCTATAAATAATAGACGTTAAATAAATATAGTCAGTTCAAAACAAAAGTGTTATGGATAGGACAAACATCATAAAATAATTTGGATAAGTCATTTTCCATCCACCCTTGGCGTAGAAACTTCACTTGAGCCCATTTTTTCTCAATAGGGTTCAAGTCTGGGCTGTACGGCGGCAGCCATAGAATACGATGACCATGCCTGTTCAGTAATTTTTGGATACGTCTACTTTTATGAAACCGAGCGTTATCCATGACAATCACGCATTTGGTTTTAAGGCTTGGGATTAGGGTGTGTTTGCACCAATCGTAGAATATGCCGCTATTAATGTTGTGTTCAAAGTAATCCAGTGCAAATAGCATCTTTTCATATAGAGCCCCAATGACGTTGGTTCGCTTTTTACCTTGCCAGTTGTAGCTGTCGATACAGGGTTTGCCTATCGGTGCATAACCATGAGGACGAATGATCTGGCTTTCAAAACCGCTTTCGTCCATATACACAATGGGATAACCTTGCTGTTTAAAGTTATCAAGCTTACTCTGATACGCCGCTCTTTTTATTGTACACGCTTTTGGATGCTCTAAGGTCTTTTTTTTTGACTGATGCCTAGGCGTTTTAAAGCCTCACAAATGGCTGGGGCAGTACAGTTGAACCGTCTTGCTCTCTCATAGTGATAGTCATCAGGGTAACGCTCAACGTCTTTACGTAGTGCATCATCTGGTATTTTTGATGGCGTAACATTGCGAGTGCTCTTACTATGCAGCCGTTTCTTCCACTTTTGAATGGTGGTTGGACTAATGTCATAAAAAGAGGCTGCCTCGGCAAAAGTCATGCCACCTGCTAAGCTTTTAAGAACTTGTTTGCGATAATCTAGTGAGTAAGTCATGATAACTGAGTATATCTATTGAGTTATTTTATCTTATAACACTTTTATATTTAATACACTATAGTAGTTTATAAGACTAAATTCTTTAGGCATAAAAAAAAGGTCACCCTATAAGTGACCTTTTTCAAACAACATTTACTTATAAAGTTTTTCAGTCGCTGTTACTTTTTCTTTGGGGCATTAGCACCGATGAACCAAGCGTCTTTATCGACAATACGGCTTACTTCGGTCAACAAATCCGCCGTATCTTCATCCCCTGCATCACCCGCGGTATCAATACCTTCACGCAGTGAAGCAGCGATGGTTTTATAGCGATTGGTAAGCTCGCGTACGTGCTCATCAACTTCTGTGATATCAGTTGGATAAGTCTCTAAGATAGAGTCTTCGACCACACGCTTAGAGATACCGTTGGCTTTACCGCCAAGGATAACGATACGTTCGGCAACTGTATCAAACGCTTCAGTCAAACGCTCATAAGTCTCGTCTAGTAATTGATGTACGCCAATAAAGCCAGTACCTTGCAAGTTCCAATGGCACTGCTTGCTGTCCATACTTAGGTCAATCAGATTGGCTAAGTTAGCGTTTAACAATTCAACCATTTTTTCAGCGGTTTTATCATCAATACCACTTGCGTAACGTTCTCTCATAATTTACTCCATTATTTTAAGTTTTTATTAGTTGTTGGATTAATTTTTAAGCGTGTTGTTGCTTGTACTTATCGCTTCTTAATACTGC
>JBAQDW010000490.1:0-1683 GCA_049286445.1 Rhodoferax sp.
CTCCGCGCCCTGCGCCACGCTGTGGGGACGAAACTTCCACCACGCCCAGGCAGCACCACTGGCGCTCGCAGCGGCGGCCACGCCTGCATACAAGGCACGCCGACGCTCCGGCGAAAAGCCCTGCGAGCGCTTGGGTGCATCCGTCGCTGCGGCGTTGGACGCATTCGGAGGGGGGGAAAGACTCACAGATCAGGCTCCAATAAAAGCTGGCGTACTGCGGCCAGATCGCCGCGCGGCACACGCCCCTGCGCATCGGGGCGCATCGCACCGCGCATGTCGTCCAGGTCGTAAATCAGCAGATGCACGCCCACCACGGTCTGCAAGGGCGCCGACGGGCTGCCGATGCTGAGGGCCTCGACAGGCCTGCCGTGCAGACCCTGCACCGTTTGCGGCTCGTAGTCTACGTGATGGTCAATCAGCGCGATCTCCGCTGATTTAGAGTCATCACAAAACAATTGCACATAAATATCGGATAAACGGGTGGCCGTGCCATGCCATACGGCACCGCACAGATAGGGGCGAAACGCATGCATGCGCTCCATCCACACCACAGCGAGTTGCCGCAAAACGCGCAATTCGTCCGGCTGTGTCGCTTCGCAAAACAGTGCAATGTGCTCACGCACCGCCTGCTCTACCAAGTCATTGCTCGGCAGAGGTGTGCGCGCAGACAGGCCTAATTGCTTGATCGCCCGGCGTTTTGCGGGACCGAATTCGAGGCCCTCATCCACTACAAGACTGGCAGCTGCCTGAGCAATTTCGGATTCAAGGGGTGTGGTCATGGTCATGGCGGTACTCCCTGCTTGGCATTGTCACCCGCCTCAGCAAGTGGCTGCGCAGTACAAAACCATGCCAACCGTGCGAGATCTGCATTTACTCTCTTTTTAATAGCTGCCACCGCTCGCCAGCCAAGCGCTACAGGCTCATTTCATTGAAACATTAGAATCTGGCCCATGCATATACACATTCTGGGCATTTGCGGCACTTTCATGGGTGGTTTGGCGGCCTTGGCCCGCGAGGCTGGGCACAAGGTGACAGGCTGCGACGCCGGCGTCTACCCCCCCATGAGCGACCAGTTGAACGCCCTGGGCATTGGCCTGGTTGAGGGTTTTGGCGCCGACCAGTTGGCGCTGACACCCGACATGTTTGTGGTGGGCAACGTCGTCAGCCGCGCGCGCCTGCCCGACGGCAGCCCCAAATTTCCCCTGATGGACGCCATTCTGGATGCCGGCCTGCCCTACACCAGCGGGCCACAGTGGCTGGCCGAGCATGTGCTGCAGGGCCGCCATGTGCTGGCCGTGGCAGGAACACATGGCAAGACCACCACCACGTCGATGCTGGCCTGGATTCTGGAATGCGCCGGGCTGCAGCCGGGCTTTCTGGTGGGCGGTGTGCCACTCAATGTTGGCGTTTCGGCGCGCCTGGGCGCCGCCCAGCGCCCGGTGCCGGGCGACGGCCCCACGGTCAGCGCTCCGCTGTTTGTCATCGAGGCCGATGAATACGACACGGCGTTCTTCGACAAGCGCAGCAAATTTTTGCATTACCGGCCGCGAACGGCCATCCTGAACAACCTGGAATTCGACCACGCCGACATATTTGATGATCTTCCGGCCATCGAGCGGCAATTTCATCACTTGGTGCGCACTGTTCCCCCTTCGGGCCGGTTGGTGGTGAATGGCCTGGAAG
>JBAQDW010000491.1:0-40476 GCA_049286445.1 Rhodoferax sp.
GCAATGCCGTCAATGACGCTGATGATGTCTGAGATCTTTTTGGAGCTGTCGTTGATTCCTTTCATGGTCTCAACCACCTGTGCGACCACCTCACCCCCGTGAACCGTGACGGTGCTGGCACTCATGGCCAATTGATTGGCCTGTTTGGCGCTGTCGGCATTCTGTTTCACGGTCGCACTCAGTTCTTCCATCGACGCCGCTGTTTCTTGCAACGCACTCGCCTGGCTTTCGGTTCGCGAGGAAAGGTCCTGGTTGCCTTGGGCAATTTCTGTGCTGGCAATGGCCACCGCGTCGGCGCTTTCGCGAACCTGCCTCAAAACGGCGTGGATTTTTTCAACAAACTGGTTAAAACCAGCGCCAATGGTGGCCAATTCATCACGTCCATGAGCTTCAACCCGCAGCGTCAAATCACCCTCACCCGACCCGATGTCTTGCATGGCGTCACGCAACACCCTCAGTCGGCCCATGACTCTGGTCAAAAGCGCACCGATAACCACCACGGCAACCAAAGCAATGCCCAGACTTCCCAACAAAGACGACCACATCATGGCCGTGATCCCGCCAAGCGCCTCGTCTTTGTTCATCGCGATCACCAAGGACCAATCGGTTCCAGGAATGGGCTGCACATGAACCAAGCGTTCATCATCGCCAATCATCACTTGCATCAACGAACCATCGCCACTTGGGGCAGACAAACTCGTCTTGGCCAGCGCCGGCGCAATATCGCTCAGCGGCTTGAGCAACAACGCGGTGTTCTCATGAACCAAAATTTTGCCCGCATGAGAAACGATAAAGCCATAAGTTCCTGGTGTCGGACGTATGGATGCAACGTTGCGCACCACGCTGTCCATGAACACATCGGCGGCAGTGACCGCTTTAACCTGCGCACCTTCTTTGACCGCAGAGGCAAAGGTAATCACCAATTTTTGAGATCCCGCGTCAACATAGGGCTCAGTGACAACCGCCTGCGCTGACGCGGAGGCCTGCTGGTACCACGGACGCGAGGTGGGGTCGTAATCAGCGGGCAGATTTTGAGGGCTTGAAAACGCGGTTCTCTTGTCTGCATAACCGATGTACACGGTATCGACATCCCCCGCAATTTTGGCCTGCTTCAATTAGGGAAGAGTATCCGCTTCATTGACAGCCGATGCCACCGATTTGACGACCAAGTGACGCGTCGCAATCCAGTCACCGACCCCGACAGCATGAGAATTCGCCAACGCTTTAACCTGACTCCCAAGAGCGCTGAGCGCATGACTGCGCGCGGTCAAAATATTGACGACGGACAGGCTGATAAGCCCCACAAGTACTGTCATGCCGGTGATGGCAATGATTTTTCCACGCAGCGACGAAGGCACAAAAAATGTCATAGCATCCTCTCGAAAACCAACCCTGCATTCTCAACTTGCGGTCATCCATCAAAATAAGTATGGGTTTCACCTCATCATTTCAAAGCACCCTGCCCCTCATCATGTTGGGCCCACTTGCTGCCGCTCAGCCAGCTGTTTTTTCACGATTAGGCGAGTCATTCCTCCCAGAAATCACCCGAGTCGGCAGACCGCAGTCCACCCGCCCAACCCCGAATTCTTGAATGCGAAAGATAAGGGCGCTTATTAAAAGCGAAAAGCAGTCATTTGTTTGGCAGGAAAACCCTTCCTTCGCCCCTCGCCCACACACCAGCACAGTGGGTAGTGGGCGGTGATTCTTTAAACCGACGATGGCAGCCAGAAGCAGGTATTCGCCTGCCGAGTTCAATTACCAATAGTTATGTATTTGACATTCGATATGCATAAAACTATAATTATTTGCTCAAATGTATTTTGAAAGCCCATTGCGCAGGGTGCCGCAAATGCCTTCACAAAGACTTGCAACAACCCTCCACTCATTGGGGTTTGCGTCTTGAAAAACTAATTAAGTAACGGAGAAAAAATGAACACATCAACTCGAAATCTATCCATGGCTGTCTTGGGAACCGTGGTCGTCTTGGCCGCGTGCAGCAAAAAAGAAGAAGCGTCAATGGCCGTTACGCCGGCGCCCGCCGTGACGGCAGCCGTCGCTCAAGCCTGCGGCAAAGTATCAGTGGCCAACATGAATTGGCAATCAGCTGAGGTGTTGGCTCATATTGACAACATCATCCTGACCAGTGGCTTTGGCTGCGACGTGGAACTGGTTCCTGGCGACACCATGCCCACCCTGACCGCGATGATGGAAAAAGGCAAGCCCGATGTCGCCCCCGAAGCCTGGATTAACGCGGTGCGTCAGCCCCTCGATGCCGCGGTCAAAGCAGGCACATTGCACTACGCCGCCACATCACTCAAGGATGGCGGCGTTGAAGGCATTTGGATTCCAAAATACGTGGCAGACGCCAACCCCACCATTAAAACGATTGACGATGCCTTGAAGCACCCAGAGTTGTTCCCCGCGTCAGAAAACAAAGGCAAAGGCGGCTTGCATAACTGTCCGTCGGGTTGGAATTGCCAACTCACCACAACCAATGCGTTCAAAGCCTGGGACGCTGCCAAAAAAGGATTTGTTCTCATTGACACGGGATCGGCCGCCGGATTGGACGGCTCTATTGCCAAGGCCTACGAGCGCAAAGAAGGGTGGATGGGTTATTACTGGGCACCTACCTCCATTTTGGGCAAGTACGAGATGGTCAAGTTGGATGCGGGTGTGCCGTTCGACAAAGAGGGCTTTGAAAACTGCAACACCAAAGCAGATTGCGACAAGCCGGTGAAGACCGATTGGGCAAAATCCGAAGTGGTTACCGTGGTGACTGATCGTTTTCAGAAAGCCGGCGGTCCCGCTTATGAGTATTTGGCAAAGCGCAGCTGGAGCAACGCCACGGTTAATCAGTTGCTGGCGTGGATGAGTGACAACCAGGCCACTGGCGCAGATGGGGCAAAGCATTTCTTGAAAGAGCAGCCCGAAGTGTGGGCAGACTGGGTGACACCCGAGGTGGCCGTCAAAGTGAAGGCGACGCTTTAATCTATGAGTTTGCTTAAAGAATTTCCCAGCATGGGGTCTGAGCAGCTCAGCGCCATGCGACGGGCGATCGATGGCAGCTTTCGCACCTTTTCGCGCGAATACGGCGAAACCTTGGAGCGAATATTCGATCCGCTGCGCGACTTCCTCATGTATTCCGAGCGATTGCTGACCCAGTCGCCTTGGCCGGTGGTCATCGGTGTCATTGCGTTGATCGCCTGGCTGGCCTCCCGTTCCACAAAAATCACCATTGGCACCGTCCTCACGCTTTTGGTGATCGGCTACTTTGGCATGTGGAATGACACGATGAAAACCATTTCGATGATTTTTGTCTGCACCGTGGTGGCCTTGGCGGTAGGTTTGCCGATTGGCATTGCCATGAGCCGCTGGGATCGGCTGCAAAAAGCCATCAACCCCGCACTTGACGTGATGCAAACCATGCCCAGCTTTGTGTACCTGATTCCCGTCGTGATGCTGCTGGGCATCGGGCGGGTGGCCGGCATGATTGCGGTGGTGGTGTACGCCATTCCGCCCGTGATCCGGTTCACTAATTTGGGGATTCGACTGGTTGATACCGATTTGCTCGAAGCTGCCGACGCCTTTGGCTCTTCCACTTGGCAAAAAATGGTGCAAGTGCAACTTCCGCTGGCGCTCCCCACCATCATGGCGGGCATTAACCAGACCATCATGCTGTCGTTGGCGATGGTGGTGATCACCTCCATGATTGGCGTGCAAGGACTGGGACAACCGGTGTTGAAAGCCATTGCCAATCAGTACTTCACCATGGGCATGTTCAATGGATTGGCCATTGTGGGCATCGCCATTATTTTTGACCGCGTGTCTCAAACCTACGGAAAGCGTCTGCAAAAGCATTTGGAGGTGGTTCATGGCTGACGCAAATAGAACCCCCACGAAAGCTGAAGCGGCCAAGCCCTCCGTTGGAATTTCGATCAAAAATTTGTACAAGATTTTTGGCCCCACGCCTGACAAGTTCATTGATGCGGTCCGCAATGGCATGAGCAAGCAAGCGTTGCGTGATGACCACGGTCACGTCTTGGGCCTTCGGGATATCAACATCAACATGCCTGCCGGAGAAATTCAGGTGGTCATGGGCTTGTCCGGCTCGGGAAAGAGCACCCTTATTAGGCACATTAACCGCCTCATCGACCCCACGGCGGGTGAACTGTTGGCCGGTGAGCAAGATGTGCTGAAGATGAACCATGAGCAGTTGCAGCGTTTCCGCCGCGAGCAGACCGCCATGGTGTTCCAAAAGTTTGCCCTTTTCCCACACCTCACGGTGCTGGAGAACACTGAGTATGGATTGCAGGTTCAGCACATTGCCCGCAAAAAACGACGCGAAGCAGCTTTGCGCTGGATTGAGCGAGTAGGTTTGAAGGGGTACGAAGACAACTACCCCAACCAGCTCTCCGGTGGCATGCAGCAACGGGTGGGGTTGGCACGCGCGCTGACCAATGACGCGCCCATTTTGCTCATGGACGAAGCGTTTTCCGCACTGGACCCGTTGATTCGGAGCGACATGCAGTCCGTGCTGCTGGATTTGCAACAAGAACTCGGCAAAACTATTGTGTTCATCACGCACGACCTGGACGAAGCGCTTCGGCTGGGCGACCGCATTGCGATTCTGCGCGACGGCGAAGCAGTACAACAGGGAACCGGACAACAGATCGTCCTCAAACCTGCCAATGACTACATTGCCAGCTTCGTGAAAGATGTCAACCGGGGACGCGTTATTCGCTGTCGTACTTTGATGACGCAGGGCACCGCAGCAGTTGACGGCCCCACCATTGACGTCAGCCTGGTTATTGAAGAGGCGGCACGTTTGCTCAGTGGTGAAGGCAAAGAAGCCGCGAATGTCATCAACGCCAAAGGTAAGTTCTTGGGCACAATCAGCATGACCGACATCATTGCTGCCATGGTGCCACCTAATCCGGACAACCCACCGTAGGTTTGCGACTGAAAAGCGGGCAATATTTCTCCCGATTTGTTGCCCGCACCTTCGCCTAAAAACTGGTCCGCAGCCGTCCTCTCGTGACATTGAATTCGCAAAATTTAGCATATCGAATAGCTTTGATATGGTTGACTTGTTATATTAAGACCTCCTAGAATCCGCCACCCCAGCGAAAATATCGAGGGATAACCCGTACCCGTTGCCGATTTCGGCAGTTTCAATTCTCTGCACAACGCATACCCCTACAGCAGGATATTGATCGGTACTCACTCAACCGAGGTGTGGCCAGTGCCAAATTGCAAGCAATTTGATCTGGTGCCCCGCGCGAAACAAGGAAGATCTATGAACGCGTCAGAAAAAGTCACCGTTGGCCTGCGATCACTCGCATCCGTCATCACCCGCGGCTTCTTTGAAATTACACACAACAGTTTCGCCCTCATTGGCTTGACTGTTATTTTTGCGGCCATCGCCCTGACGGCACGCCCTACGCTGCGCCAAGAAGGAGAAACCAAACTTTTCAGTTGGCTGCAAACCCGCCAGATTGAAGTCACCGGCCTCCCCACTGAAGTGGAAGCCAGTGAACGTGCCACGGCCAGTAACCCGCGTGATTTGCCAAAACGACAAGCCGCCGTGGCCTTTTGGTTAAGCAAGAAATACTCGGTCGCCCCAGAGCCCATCAGTGCGCTCGTATCAGAGGCGTATCAAATCGGTCAACGCACCAAATTGGACCCAACGCTTATTCTGGCTGTCATGGCCATCGAGTCCGGGTTTAACCCGTTTGCCCAAAGCCATGTGGGTGCGCAAGGTCTGATGCAAGTCATGACCACCATTCACAGTGAGAAGTACGAAAACTTTGGCGGAAAATTCGCCGCCTTTGATCCCGTGTCGAATGTGCGTGTGGGCGTGAAGGTGCTCGAAGACTGCATCAAGCGCGCAGGCTCCATTCAGGGCGGACTTCGCTACTACGTGGGCGCTGCCAACTTGGATAACGATGGGGGCTATGCTGCCAAAGTCATGGCCGAGTACGCACGCTTGGAGTTGATTGCCACCGGACGAATCATTCAGCAGGCAGCCCCTCCGCCTCCCGCACCGGTTTTGGTCAATGACACCCCGGCTGAGATGAATGCGCTGTTGAATTCGTGATCTGAAAAGACCCACCTCATCGCTCCGTCTTGCTCAGTTAAACTCTCAGAGCACGCGACTGGCGATAGGTGCTTTGCCAACTTGGCATCAAGCACTGAAGTGGGAACACCACGGGGGAGCGTGCCGCGCCAGGTCATTCGGCCGGTGTGATCAGCCGTTCGCCTGGGCAGCCCTGGTTTCATCCCCGATGATTCACAGGCCGACCGTCTTCAAGGACTGCCATGTTCCACCGAAACATTCTCATCGAGCAAACCGACCCTGAGCTTTTTGCTGCCATTCAATCTGAAAACGCCCGCCAAGAGCAGCACATCGAGCTGATTGCCAGCGAGAACTACGCCTCACCCGCCGTCATGGCGGCACAAGGCACGCAACTCACCAACAAATACGCAGAAGGGTATCCTGGCAAGCGTTACTACGGCGGCTGCGAGTTCGTCGATATTGCCGAGCAACTCGCGCTTGACCGTGTCAAGCAGCTTTTTGGTGCAGAAGCCGCCAACGTGCAACCCCATTGCGGCGCATCGGCCAATGAAGCTGTGTTTTTGGCGTTTTTAAAACCGGGCGACACCATCATGGGCATGAGCTTGGCCGAAGGCGGTCACTTGACGCATGGCATGGCGTTGAACATGAGTGGCAAGTGGTTTAACGTGGTGAGTTATGGCCTTGATGCGAATGAAGTCATTGACTACGACGCGATGGAGCGCAAAGCCCATGAACACAAGCCAAAACTGATTATTGCCGGCGCCAGCGCTTATTCTCTTGCTATTGATTTTGAACGGTTCGCCAAGGTTGCCAAAGACGTGGGCGCCATTTTTATGGTGGACATGGCGCACTACGCGGGCCTCATTGCCGCCGGCCTCTACCCCAACCCCGTTCCGCACGCCGACGTGGTGACCTCCACCACCCACAAAAGCTTGCGTGGCCCCCGTGGCGGCATCATCTTGATGAAGTCGCAGCACGAAAAAGCCATTAACAGCGCCATTTTCCCAGGCCTTCAAGGTGGGCCGCTCATGCATGTGATCGCAGCCAAAGCCATTGCTTTCAAAGAAGCACTGGCTCCCGAATTCAAGGTTTATCAGCAACAGGTGTTGACCAACGCCCGCATCGTGGCTGAGACGCTGGTGTCGCGCGGATTGCGCATCATCAGTGGGCGCACAGAAAGTCACCTCATGTTGGTCGATTTGCGCTCGAAGGGCATTACTGGCAAGGAAGCTGAGGCGGTGTTGGGCGCGGCCCACATGACCATCAATAAGAATGCCATCCCCAACGACCCCGAGAAACCCATGGTCACCAGTGGGGTTCGAATTGGCACCCCGGCCATGACGACTCGTGGGTTCAAGGAAGAAGAAGCGCGCATGACAGCCCACTTGATTGCCGATGTGTTGGACAACCCGCGTGACAGCGCCAACATCGAGGCGGTGCGCGCCAAGGTCCATGCCTTGACCTCGCGCTTCCCGGTTTACGGCTAAGTGGAATGTGCTGCGCAACTGCTACTAATTCGATAGCTGGTTGCGCAGGTGGTACTTGGGCTGCAGGCCTAAACCACCTATAAACCAAAGGCTGACGCCCAATGAGATGCCCCTTTTGCAGTCATTCCGAAACCCAGGTGGTAGAGACACGAATCGCTGAAGACGGGGGCTCGGTTCGGCGCCGACGTCAATGCAGCGCATGCGAGAAACGCTTCACCACGTACGAGCGCCCGGATGTCAGTTTTCCGGCGATTGTGAAAAAGGACAGTCGCCGCATTGAGTACGAACGGGCCAAACTTTTAGCGTCCATGAAGCTGGCTTTGAGAAAACGACCCGTCAGCACCACTCAAGTCGATGCCGCCGTCGAACGTATTGAAGAAACCCTGTTGAATCTTGGCTTGCGCGAAATCGCCTCGAACCGCATTGGCGAATTGGTCATGCTGGAACTCAAAAAACTCGACAAAATCGCCTACGTCAGATTTGCAAGCGTTTATCGCAGCTTCGAGGATATCGATGACTTTAAAACCTTGGTGGATGAGGTCGGGCGGTAATTAATCAGTGCCAAGTGGCAGGTTCGTCTGCCCAGCGGTAGGTACTGATCGACGAGCGGCTGCTAAACAGCTACCTAAATCCTTACCATTGAACCATGGGACATCACCGCCATCATCTTCGGCCTAGCAACCTCGTTATTGGTAAATCCAAATTCGGAGGGGCTCGTTGGCGACATGCTGGTTTTTCCCTCATTGAGGTTCTCGTCTCTGTAGTTGTACTGTCTTTTGGTTTGCTGGGAATGGTAGGAATGCAAGCAGCATCCCTCCAAGCCAACAAAGAAGCGCGACTTCAATCGTCAGCGGTGTTTTTAGGGCGTGAATTGGCAGAAACAATTCGCGGCAACAAAAATGTCGGAATTCTTTCGACAAACAACCCTTACGTTGGATCGTTCGCCACTTCTCCATTGGTTTTTGGTACGCCGTCTTATTGCCTGAATGCAGCCCCGGCCGCCGCCTGCACGAGCACCACGGATATAGCCAATGCTCAAATGACCGAATGGTTGGCCCGGATTGGTGCTGAGCTGCCCGGCGCCCGCGTTGACGTTTGTTTTGACTCCACACCGTTCACTGCCGGCGGGTTGCCGCAGTGGGCTTGCAGTAATACAGGAGGGGTTCTTGTGGTCAAAATTGGATGGACTCGTCGATCAACCGATCGGACGCTAAGCGGCGATGCAGCGATCGAGAGAGCGACAACCCCATTGGTGGTACTGCCAGTCACGCCTGGGAGCACGACATGATTCATCAAGTAGCGCAACCGTCGCATAGATTTGAGCGATTACATTCTCAGCAGCGGTTTACAGCCAGACAGCTGCAAACAGGTTTAACAATGGTTGAGCTTCTGGTCGCCTTGGTGATCAGTCTGCTCATTGCCTTAGCAGCCATTGCAGCGCTGACTGTCACTCGTCAAGGGTTCAATGCCGTGGACGCATCTTCCCAACTTCGCGACAACGGTCGCTTTGCTGCAGATTTGCTACAACGCTTAGGCGTTCAAAGTGGTTACAAGGATCTGCAATATGCAGCCAGGTCCCTCCCTGCTGCGGCGGTAGAGGGGTTGGAAACCAATCCGGACCCCAACGTTTTCGGGTTCAACAATGCATTGGTGTCCGCATCTGACCCGACTCATGCGGCGACCGCGCGAACTGGATCGGTGGTGGGCTTTGGCAGCGACGTGCTGGTATTGCGCTATCAGACGGTTGAAACATTTCCAGGATCCGGCGTGGCCGATGGATCCATGATCAATTGCGCAGGAAATGGTTCCACAACCGTCCCAATTAACCGCTACAGCCGGGAAGTCAGCATCCTTCACGTCGCATTGAGTTTGGGAGAGCCAGCGTTGATGTGCACCACGATCAACCTTGCAACTGGCACTATTGCTCCTCCTCAACCGATCATTCAGGGTGTAGAGAATTTCCAGGTTCTCTATGGCACCGATGGTGTGACCGCTGGCGCAGCACCCACCGCCACGCCTGACTCGGTTCCAGACCGTTATTTGCGTGCTGATCAGTTGACCGTTGCCTCCAACCCAGTGGCAACCAATGCCAATTGGCGTCGCGTGCGCAGTCTTCGCATCGGTATGGTGCTGCGTGGGCCCGCCAACTCAGCTATCGACAAGACCACCACGACCTACTACCCGTTTGGGTTGGCCAGAAGCTCAGCCTCAGGCACCGCTGGTTCGGCTATGTCTCAATCTACTTTGGACCCGGGTACGGTGTTTACGCCCGCTTTGGATGGTCGTTTGCGCCAAACTGTCACATTCACCGTGCATTTGCGCAATGAACAAGGGCTTTGAAGTGAAATATCCAATGGCATCCCTACCGACAACTGCTATTGCGCGTCGTTCGCAGCAAGCCCAGGCAGGAGCATCACTCATTATGGTGATGCTAATTCTTGTGGTGGTTTCTTTGCTGGGCGTTGGTGGTGCCCAAATTGCACTCATGAGTGAGCGTGGTGCCAGAAATGACCGTGATCAACTGGTGGCTTGGCAAGCGGCAGAAGCAGCTTTGATTGACGCAGAATTTGACATCATTGGCCCAGGCCCAGCGTCCACCACGCGTGTCGCCTTGTTAGATGGCAAGCAAGCGGTGCCGTTTGTCACGGGGTGTGGGACTTCGGGCAATTTTGTGGGTTTGTGCAGTCTGCCAGCCACCGGCAAGCCAGCTTGGCTCACTGTAAATTTTGAAACCATTGGCAGTAGTGCCCCCACAACTGCACTGGGCACGTTCACTGGCAAAACTTTTGCAGCGGGAGGTGTGGGTATTCAGCCTGCCAAAGTACCCCGTTACATCATGGAACTGGTTCCAGACCCTATGGGCGACGCCGCCAATCCTACTTTTCTGTACCGCGTAACAGCGATGGGCTTTGGCCCACGTGACGACATTCAAGCCATGGTGCAAATGGTTTACCGCCCGTAATATCAGGAGCGATTCAATGCAATCCCCAAAACACTCCAACCCATCGCGCTCTGGACTGAAATCCGGCCTGCTCAAGTTCTCACATCGCGTGTGGCGGGGAGCCTTACCTCGCCCCCATCTGGTTTGGTTATTTGTGCCAGTGGTTGCCGTTTTTTCTTTGGTAGCAGTTAGCGGCACCACAGCGCCCGCCATTCCAGCCATTGCGCTTTCTTCTGACCCACTGTATGCCGCGTCTGCGGGCGACAAACCCGTTTTGGCGTTGGCGTTGTCAGTGGAATTTCCCACAGTGGGCGCGCAGTATGTGGATCCAGACAATATCAATACCAGTGACGATCCAACTTACTCCAGCGACCGAGAGTACTTGGGATACTACGACGCCGAAAGTTGCTACACCTACGACGACGCAGGCACGGGTGCACCTATAGGAAAGCAAGCAGATTACAAACGTTTCGTGCGACGTGGCCCGGCCATTGCACTAGCGACGCCCAGCGTTACACAACCTACTTTGACCACTCGAATGTGCTGGAACAACACCACGAGTTACACCAAAGATGACGGCACCACGCCGGCCACTAGCTCAACGGTTAACGATGCGTTTAGTGGCAACTTCTTGAATTGGGCATCCAGTTCGGCCATCGACATGTTGCGCCTTTCCCTCACCGGCGGAGACCGGGTGATCGACACCCCAACGCTCACCGTGCTGCAGAGAGCACTCATTCCTGATGGAAACCCTATCAATATGGGAAATAGCAGTAATTTTCCTGCAAAGCGACTTTATGCAAATGGTAGTTCACGCGCGATTACTTCCGTCACGTCACCCTCCCCTGCACTTGTCTCGGGGGTAAGTTTCTTCGGCGCTGTACCCAGTTCAATGGTGTCTTCAGCGGGTGGTTCTGATATCTTTGTCGCTAACACATTGAATCGAATCTACTTTGGCACAAGCAAATCAGGAAATAACTCAGGTTCGTTTGGAAGTTATACCTTGGGCCAAGGCACGCCAGGCACAACGGGCGATCAAATTGACACCGCAGGTATTACCAAACTCAACAACTCACTTCCAAATGGGACGACCTCCTGTGCTAACGAAGAAGGGACATGTGTTTTACCAGCAGGAACAGTCAAGCGCATTTACTACGGTGATGGCAACGATTGGTTTTTTACGCATGCCACTGGAAGCATTGGCTGCAACAACAATGTGTTTGGCGATCCTAAAAGTGGTACTCCTAAAAAGTGCTACTACAGAAACCCGGATGGCAACAACTCTTGGGTGCCTGCGCCCGTTGGGGGAACACCGGGATTGAACACGGATGGCTATTTTTTCTCCCGTGTCCAAGTTTGTGACCGAGATCCTGTCACGTTTGCGTTAAAAGACAGCAGAGACTATGGACTGTGCAAAAAATACACGGATGGCGCCAGCCCACCTCAGCCCAGCTACAAGCCCGCCGGTGCTATTCAAAAATACAGTGACCAACTTCGCTTGGCCGCCTTTGGCTATCTATTGGATCAAACCGCCAGTTACAGCTCTGGCCGATATGGCGGTGTGTTGCGCGCGCCCATGAAATATGTTGGCTCAAAGACGTTTGACATTAACGGAGTTGACAATACGCCGACTGGCGGAAACCCGGGGCAAGAATGGAGTCCGATTACTGGTGTTTTTAATCCCAACCCCGACAACAACACCACGATAGCCTGCACGGCCGGGGCAGACTGTACAGCGCCCTACTTGAGTGGTGTTGTCAGTTATGTCAATCAATTTGGCCGCACTGGCTCGGTAAAAGGCCGTTACAAAAGATTTGACCCTGTCGGCGAGCTGCACTATGAAACTCTGCGTTACCTGCAAGGCTTGTCACCCAGCGCCGATGCGATCAGTGGGCTGGCCGCGACGCCAGATCTTTATGACGGTTTTCCTGCTGAGTCATCCTGGACTGATCCTTACGGGGACGGTCGTACCAATACTGCTGACTACTCCTGTCTGAAGAGCAATATCGTGGTGATTGGCGATAAAAACACCCACGATGGCAACCGGCTGCCAACTCCAGATATCGCCAACAACATTCCGAATATCAGCGCGTGGCGCACCACAGTTAAAAATTTCGAATCAAATACCAACTCCACTTATTTTGATGGTCAAGGCGTGTCTCGTTCGACGGGCAATCCAAACGGCGCCAACAACAGTGTTCCTACCAACACCCAAACGAGCCAAATCATGGGGTCAGCCTATTGGGCCCACACCCATGACATTCGCGGCACGGACTGGACGGTTCCGGGGGCTCCGGGGGTAACGCCGCTTCCGCCCGAGCCACGGCAACGGCCTGGACTTAGAGTGAAAACATTTATGTTTGACGTTAATGAAAATGGAGGCTCCAATGTTGCGTCAACCCGCCGCTCTTCCAACCAGCTCTTTCTAGCAGCGAAATATGGTGGTTTTGAGGCAGATGGATCGAACCCAACCGGTGCGCCTTACAACAGCTGGGGCAATCCATTCAAGCGCAACGACGGCACTGTGGACAAATTTGTTTGGGAAGACTCAAGCACCGCGGTGGGTCGCTCAGGTGAAGCCAACACCTACTTTTTGCAGAGTAACGCTCGGGGCGTGTTGAGTGCGTTTGATGACATTTTCAGCCGTGCATCAACTGCAGCCAGTAGTATTGCAGGCGGTGCTATTCAGTCTCAAAATCTCACTCAGGCGGGTAATAGCATCTTCCAAGGCGCGTTTGACACCACTGACTGGAGCGGAGACCTGATGTCATACGCTGTTTCTGTCACGCCCAGTACGGCCACACCGCCCAATGTGGTCAGTGTCGCAACAACGCCGACTTGGAAAGCGTCTACAAAGTTAGATGCGATGACCGTTAGCACCAGAAAGATCGTGGTGGGAAACCGGGGAGCAACGAGTAGCCCGGTGGCAGTCAACTTCCTTTGGGCTGACATTGAAACGGCCCTTCAAGCGGACTTGAATAAAGCCAGCCCCAGCAGCAGCAGTGACAGTTTGGGCTCTGACCGCCTTAGCTATCTTCGAGGTGATAAAACCAGAGAAAGCAATCCGTTTCGCAAACGCACTACTTTGCTAGGTGACATCATTAACAGTGGTGTCGCCTACTCAGGCGTTCCCACGGCCAGTATTACCTCCAGTTCCTACTCCACGTTTTACAACGCCAATGCCAGTCGAACCCCTGCCGTTTTCGTGGGCGCCAATGACGGCATGTTGCACGCTTTCAACGCCAGTGCTGCTGGAGGCAATGAGTTATTCGCCTACATACCTAGCTGGATGGGTCCCAAGCTATCTGCGTTGACCAGTCCTTCCTATGTAGGAGCGCATCAAAGTTATGTGGACAGCACACCCGTCGTTGCCGAGGCGGAAGTACTCAATGCTTCGTCGGTTCTTGAATGGCAGACCGTGCTCGTCTCTGGTACGGGCAGTGGTGGGCAAGGCGTTTTTGCATTGGACGTTACTGACCCCACTGCTTTCTCTGCTTCGAAAGTGAAGTGGGAGTTTACGAACATTGACGACCAGGACATGGGGTACGTCGTTGGCCGCCCCCAAATCTTGAAAATGCGCACCAGCGCTTATGGTGCAGCGGCCACTTACAAATGGTTCGCTGTCGTGGGCAGCGGGGCCAACAACTATGTGGCGTCTGTGGGTGGCAACTTCGGCAGTGGTCAACCTACTTTATTTCTGCTGGACTTAAGCAAGCCCACCGGCCAGGCATGGTCCTTGGGCACCAACTACTTCAAAATTTCCGTGCCTGTTAATTCAACTCTGGCGAGCACACGTGCGACCGGCCTGTTTAACTTCAAAGCTGCTTTAGGTACAGCCAGAGAGGTCACTCAAATCTTTATGGGTGACTTGCATGGAAACCTCTGGAAACTTGATTTTTCACTTGTAGGAACTACCGATTGGACTATGGCCAAGCTGTCGCCATTTAAAACGGGCAGCGGCGCCAGTACAGTCGCATACCCCATGTTCATTGCGAAAGATGGCTCTGGCAACGTTCAACCCATCACCATGGCGCCAAGCATTGCCAACGGACCGATTCCTGGCACCAAAAATATTTTGTTTGGTACAGGAAAGTACTTGGAAAGCTCGGACCGGACGTCGACCAATCAAGCATCGTTTTACATGGTTTACGACAATGACAGCAGTACGATGGACCCACTTGTGGGATCAGCTGTTCGTGCCAGTGCCGTTAGCGGCAGGGCCAGGCTGAAGCAAGGAACGAGTACGGCCGCCACCGCAAGCACTGCTGGTGTAATTACGGTTCCAGCATTCACCTTAGGTCGAGCCATAACCGACCTAAACACAGAAGTCATTCGATCAGGTTGGTATTTTGACTACGCGACCGCAGGTGAGCGTCAAATCAGCAGTGCCACTTTGACGGGCGACACAGTAATCTTTGGAAGCCTGATTCCCGGAGGTGCCTCAACTGGAAGCTGTTCAGTTGCTACCGGTGGCGGTAACCAATACACGGTGAACATTTTGACCGGCGGTGGTTCTTCAGTTTCTTCGAGCGTCGGTATCTTGGGTGAGCCACTGGTGGTCAAGATCGTAGGCACGGGCACTGGAGCAACCACCCAAACAAAAACTGACAGCACAGGACAGGCGATTAGAACTGTGACGAGCCAAGTGCTTCAACAGGGTTCAACTGGCTTGGGTGTCGGACGCTCAACCACCAACTCTTTTGTAGTCGGACGGCTAAGCTGGCGCCAAATTAACAATTACCGGGACTTGAAATGAAAGTGGCTCTACAAAAAACCTCGCAACTAGGATTCACTTTAATCGAGCTGATGATCGTGGTGGCCATCATCGGCATCTTGGCAAGCGTGGCTTACCCGGCTTACACCAGCTCGATCCTCAAAGGGAAACGCGCAGAGGGTCGCACAGCGCTTGCTGAGTTGTTGCAAGAGCAAGAACGTTATATGACTCAGCGCAATTGCTATATGGGTTTTACGACCACCGCCGCAGGGGTTGCCACGGCAATTTCACCGGGCGCGGCATGCGGTGGCGTGACACCCACGTCAGTGCCATTCAAAGCATTCTCTGGTGAGAGTGCGGCCAATGCAGCCTACATACTGTCTGCGAAGGCCTGCACTTCCACAACAATCGCCGAATGTGTGACAGTCGAAGCGACCCCGGTCAGGCCTGATACGGAGGGAGGCACTCTGCAGATGCTCAGCACGGGTCAAAAAACCTGCACGGGCAGCAAGCCGTCGGTGTGTTGGAAATGAGGACGTCACTCCCATTCGAGAAGGGTTTCACACTCATTGAGTTGATGGTCACGTTAGCACTGGCTGCCATTTTGATGACTGTGGCAGTGCCAAGTTTTACCGCTTACCAACGCAATTCGGAGCTAACTTCATTTGCCAACAACTTGCTTGCAAGCGTTAATGCGGCGAAGGGTGAGGCGATGAAGAGGGGAATGAATGCGATGATGGTACCGGCAGTGGGCACGACGTGGGATGGAGGATGGGTGGTTTTCGTGGATGTGAATCGCAATGACACTTACGACGCATCTACAGATATAACAATATTCACTTCTGAAGCAGTACCCGCTTACCTGACGATCACGGGAAATGGAACTACAGCGGAAACACCGCCCTACGTGAAATATGACGCCTCTGGCTACTCGAAAACCAAAACTGGCGGATTTGATGCCAGCACCCTGGAAATCAAACGAAATGATGCCACCGGGACTGCCCAATGGTCACAAGTTCGGCGACTCAAAATTGCGTCAACGGGACGTGCGCGTATTTGCACACCAAAATCAAGCACGGATACCGATTGCCTTGCTTCAAGCACTGCCTTTTGAAATACTGGATTTCAGTTTTTTTCAATGACATTTCCATCGATATGCGTTTTGGCAATTTAGACCTCAGCATTGCGCTGGCGCACGAGGGCATTGGTTTATCTAACCCAAATCCACGGGTTGGCTGTGTAATCACCACAGGTGACGGCCAACTTTTGGGCAAGGGCCACACCCAGTTGGCCGGTGGTGCTCACGCAGAAGTCATGGCCTTGCGCAATGCAGCTGAACTTGGGCACTCGGTTATTGGTGCCACCGCTTACGTCACCCTAGAGCCCTGCTCCCACCGAGGGCGCACCGGTCCTTGTTGTGACGCCCTGATCGCCGCTGGCATCAAGAGGGTCATAGCAACCAACACCGACCCCAACCCGCAAGTCGCTGGGCAGGGCTTTGCGCGGTTGCGCGCTGCAGGCGTTGAGGTCGAGCTACTCCCCGCCGATGACCCATTGGCTTTGGAGGCCCGCGAGCTCAACATCGGTTTTTTTAGCCGTATGGTCCGAAAAACACCGTGGGTTCGCATGAAGATGGCAGCATCGTTGGACGGGAAAATAGCACTCGAGAATGGGGTGAGCCAATGGATCACGTCCGCACCGGCGCGTGCGGATGGCCACGCTTGGCGGGCGCGGGCCTGCGCCGTGCTCACCGGCATTGGCACGGTGCTCCAAGACAACCCACGTTTGGACGTGCGCTTGGTGGACACCCCCAGACAACCCCATTTGGTGGTGGTTGACAGTCGCCTTCAGACACCGCTTGATGCTCATCTTTTTATAGCTGGTCGCGCAGTATTCATCTACGCTGCAGTGCAAAATGATGATAAAAAAAGAGCGTTGGAGGCCTTGGGCGCCACCGTCATTTACCTGCCAGGCGCAGCGCCAGGAACACAAACCAAGGTGGATTTGGCAGCCATGCTGCGCGATTTGGCTCGCCGCGAGGTGAACGAGTTGCATGTGGAGGCGGGTGAAAAGCTCAATGCTTCACTGGTTCGGGAGCATTTGGTGGACGAGTTTTTGGTTTATCTCGCCCCCAAGATGATTGGCAGGGGTCGAGAAATGGCCGGTTTCGGCCCGCTCACCGACCTCGCCCAAGCGCTACCACTCACGTTTTTATCCACTGAGCGGGAGGGACCAGACTTGCGAATACTGGCGCGAATCGAGGGAAGAGACGCTTTCTAAAAGACAAGTTTTACGACCTGCCCCGCTCAAGCTCGCTTTCCCTGCGAAAATGACGGCATGTTTACTGGAATCATCACTGGCGTAGGGCGCATCGTCGCTGTTCACGCCCTCGGAAGCTCTTCAACCTATGGCAAGCGACTCACCATCGAATGCCCACCCGCGTACCTTGACGATGTGGGCCTGGGTGACAGCATTGCGCTCAATGGCGCGTGCATGACCGCCACCTCACTTGACTTGGACCAGCGGCAGTTTACGGTGGAAATTTCTGCCGAGTCTTTGGACAAAACAGCGGGTCTCACTCACATTGGCGTTATTAACCTCGAAAAAGCGTTGCGAGCCCATGACCGTTTGGGTGGCCACATTGTTTCGGGGCACGTGGATGGCATTGGGCAGGTGACGCATTTTGCCGAGTTGGGTGAGAGCTGGGAACTTCGGGTGCTGGCACCCAAGGCGCTGGCCAAGTACCTGGCGTACAAAGGCTCAATTACCCTCAACGGGGTCAGCCTGACGGTGAATCGCATCAAAGACATCGAGGCAGGATGCGAGTTCAGTATCAATCTCATTGCGCACACCGTGCAAAACACGGCCTTGTCAGCCTTGCATGCAGGCTCCCTGGTTAACCTGGAAATTGACTTGATCGCTCGGTATGTTGAGCGCATGCTCGGTGCCGATGCGCCACTCCTCAACCCCTCGGCACGCTAAGCCGACAAACACTTTTCCTTCCTAGAAAGATTTCCGTATGAGTTCCCTCATTCCCGTGGCGATATCGCCTATCGAAGACATCGTGGCGGACATGCGCGCGGGCCGCATGGTCATTTTGGTCGATGAGGAAGACCGGGAAAACGAAGGTGACCTCGTTTTGGCGGCTGACCATGTGACGGCAGAGGCGATTAACTTCATGGCCCGCTATGGCCGGGGCCTGATCTGTCTGACCTTGAGCAAAGAACGTTGCGAGCGACTGAAATTGCCCCCAATGACGGTCCGCAATGGCGACAAAAAAGGCACGGCCTTTACGGTTTCCATTGAAGCCGCAGAAGGGGTTACCACCGGCATCTCCGCTGCCGACCGGGCGCGCACGGTGCAAGCTGCGGTGGCCAAAGACGCCATCGCCGATGACTTGGTGCAGCCGGGTCATATCTTTCCTTTGCAAGCGGTCGAAGGCGGCGTCTTGATGCGCGCCGGGCACACCGAGGCGGGGGGCGATTTGGCGGTTATGGCGGGCTGTTCGCCTGCGTCGGTCATTTGCGAGATCATGAAGGACGATGGCACCATGGCCCGCCTACCCGACCTTCAGTTGTTCGCAGCCGAGCACGGCTTGAAGATTGGCACGATCGTTGATTTGATTGAATACCGGGCACGTGTCGAGTCTCTGGTGGAGAAATTGGGGTCACGCCCGCTAATTACGGCATTTGGCGAATTCATCGTCCATGCGTTCAGGGACAAGACGGCACATGGCGTCCATTTGGCGTTGGTGAAGGGCAGCTGGGAGCCTGATGACACCATTCTCGCGCGTGTGCATGAACCCCTGTCCGTGTTGGATGCGCTGGAAGTGGGGCGAACCATGCACTCTTGGAGCTTGGATGCCGCCTTGAAACGGGTCGCCACTGAAGGCAAGGGAATCGTGGTGTTTCTCAACTGTGGTGAAACCGCCGAGCAGTTGCTGGCCCAGTTTGACGGCACGGCCCGCGCCAGCCATGGACCCGAACGCGGGCGCATGGACTTGCGCACTTATGGCATTGGTGCCCAAATTCTTCGTGAGTGTGGCGTACAAAAAATGCACCTGATGGGAACCCCTCGCCGCATGCCCAGCATGGCCGGTTACGGGCTGGAAATCACCGGTTACATCACCCACTAAAAAGAAAGAGACCGCATTATGTTTGGCGCAGACAAAGGCAACTTGGATTCCACAGACCAACGCTTGAACGGCAAAAAATTGACCATTGGCATCGTTCAGGCCCGCTTCAACGCGCCAGTGACCGATGCGTTAGCGGCAGCTTGCAAAGCGGAGTTACTGGCGTTGGGCGTGCCAGAAAAACACATTGACTTGGTGCTGGTACCCGGCGCACTTGAAGTGCCTGTTGTGCTAATGGCAATGGCCGAAAAACTGAAATACGATGCTTTGATAGCGCTGGGTTGCATCATTCGTGGCGAAACCTACCACTTTGAGCTGGTCGCCAACGAATCGGGTGCTGCCATCACGCGGGTCGGGTTGGACTACCAGTTGCCCATTGCCAACGCCATTCTCACGGTTGAGAACATGGATCAGGCCATTGCCCGGCAGACTGAAAAAGGGCGCGATGCCGCCCGCGTTGCCGTTGAAATGGCCAATTTACTGGAAGAAATCTAATGAGCGACTTCACTCCCAAGGCAACGGGCACCCGCCCTCCCCGGCAAGCCCGCACTGGCGTGACCAGCACAGGCGCTCGCAAGGCGGGCAGCAAGTCTGATCGGTCACGCGCACGGGAATTTGCTCTGCAGGCCTTGTACCAACGGTTGGTGGGCAAAAACGGGATCACTGACATTGACGTTTTCACGCGCGATTTGGCGGGTTTCTCCAAATGTGATTCGGTTCATTTTGACGCGCTGCTGCATGGCTGCACCGATGAAGCCAATGAACTCGACGCCCTCATCTCGCCCCTGCTGGACCGCAAGATGGAGGAGATATCTCCGGTGGAACGTGCCGTGATGTGGATTGGGGCTTATGAATTCAAACATTGTCTGGACGTGCCCTGGCGGGTCGTATTGAATGAGTGCATTGAGTTGGCCAAAGAGTTTGGTGGCACCGACGGCCATAAGTATGTGAACGCCGTCTTGAACGGCATGGCCCCCAGCTTGCGAGCGGCCGAGGTGAATGCCGATCGGGGCAAGGCCCGGCCATGAGAATTTCTGACCGTGCGCAGCGCATTGAGCCCTTCTATGTGATGGAAGTGGCCAAGGCGGCCGCCAAAATGGCCGCAGAAGTGGCGCACACTGAATCACCCATGATTTTTTTGAACATTGGCGAGCCTGATTTCACAGCGCCGCCCTTGGTTCAGGCGGCGGCGGTAAAAGCGGTGCATGACGGCAGGACGCAATACACCCAGGCCACCGGACTGCTGGCATTGCGCGAACGCATCAGTGATTGGTACCAGCAGCGTTTTGGTGTGGCTGTGTCGGCGGACCGAATTGTGGTCACCGCCGGTGCCTCAGCCGCCCTTCAAATGGCCTGTCTGGCCTTGATTGAATCCGGCGACGAGATTCTGATGCCAGACCCCAGCTACCCCTGCAACCGTCACTTTGTGAGTGCCGCCGATGGCCGTGCGGTCATGGTTCCCACGACCGCAGCCGAGCGCTTTCAACTGAGCGCTGACAAAGTGGAATTGGCTTGGCGCGGCGCGACGCGCGGTGTGCTGCTCGCCTCGCCCTCCAACCCCACCGGCACCTCGATTCACCCCGATGAGTTGCGCCGCATTCACTCGGTGGTGAGCGGCAAAGGGGGCGTCACGATGATTGACGAGATCTACCTTGGCCTGAGCCATGAGGCGCAGTACGGGCAAACGGCCTTGGCGCTGGACGAGGACATCATCAGCATCAACAGTTTCAGCAAATATTTCAACATGACAGGCTGGCGACTGGGCTGGATGGTGGTGCCGCCGCGTCTTGTTACCGTGATTGAGCGACTGGCCCAAAATCTGTTCATTTGCCCCAGCACCATTGCCCAGCATGCGGCTCTGGCCTGTTTTGAGGCAGAGAGCATTGCCGAATACGAACGGCGACGCGCAGAATTTAAAGCACGCCGCGACTATTTCATTCCTGCCCTTAACGCCCTCGGTTTAACGGTTCCCGTGATGCCTGATGGCGCGTTCTACGCCTGGGCAGATTGCAGTGCCGCTTGTGAACGCTTAGGCGTTAAAGACAGCTGGGACTTGTCTTTTGAAATCATGAACAAAGCGCACGTGGCTGTCACACCGGGCCGTGACTTTGGCACGGTGGGTACCGACCGGTTTATTCGGTTTTCAACCGCCAGTTCCATGGCTCACCTGCAGCAGGCCATTGAACGATTAAAAACACTGCTGTCATGAGCGTGCTGGCACCCCTGCTGAGTCCTTTTTCTTGGCCAGTTCGCGTCTATTGGGAAGATACGGATGCCGGTGGTATCGTTTTCTACGCCAATTACCTCAAGTTTTTTGAGCGCGCCCGCACCGAGTGGCTGCGTGAGCGCGGTATCGGGCAAGCCCAGCTTCGGGCGCAAACGGGCGGCATGTTTGTGGTGAGCGAAGCCCATGTGCGCTACCACCACTCCGCGCGGCTTGACGATGAGTTGATCGTGACGGCCGTGCCCACCGCCGTGGGCCGCGCCTCAATGACGCTTTCTCAGCAGGCCTTTCTGAAAAAAGGCGCTGAACCCCTTTTGCTGTGCGAGGCCACCGTGCGGGTCGGCTGGATCAACGCCGACCGCCACCAGGCCGCCAGAATTCCCCTCACTTTATTGGATGCCCTTCGATGAACCAAGACATGTCGATCCTTCACTTGGTGCTGAACGCCAGCTTGGTGGTCCAACTGGTCATGCTGCTGTTGATCGTGGTCTCAATCACCAGCTGGGCCGCTATTTTTCGTAAACTGATTGCGTTAAAACGAGTCAAAGCCATCAACGACGTGTTTGAGCGTGAATTTTGGTCTGGCACGAATTTGAATGATCTCTTTGCCGCAGCCTCCCAAAACGCCCGCGATGCCGGCCCGCTCGAACGTATTTTTGCCAGTGGCATGCGCGAGTACCAAAAACTGCGTGAAAAGCGCATCACCGACACGTCATCGTTGATGGACGGTGCACGCCGCGCGATGCGCGCCAGTTTTCAACGCGAGATGGATGTCATTGAAACCAACTTGTCCTTTTTAGCGTCTGTCGGCTCAGTGTCGCCCTATGTAGGTTTGTTTGGCACGGTCTGGGGCATCATGCATGCTTTTACGGGTTTGGCGGCTTTACAGACCGTGACACTAGCGAGTGTGGCACCCGGTATCGCCGAAGCGCTCGTCGCCACGGCCATTGGGCTGTTTGCAGCGATACCCGCGGTGGTGGCTTACAACCGATTTGCCCGCGATATTGACCGCATTGCCATTCGCTTGGAGACGTTCATGGAGGAGTTCTCCAACATCTTGCAACGCAATGTGGGCGCGCAGTCGGCCTCAGGTCACTAACAGGAGCCAAGACATGCCTTCTATGGTCAGCCGGGGACGGGGTCGCCGCACCATTAACGAGATCAATATGGTGCCCTTCATTGATGTGATGCTGGTGCTGCTGATCATTTTTATGGTGACCGCGCCCCTGATCGCACCCAGCGTGATTGATTTGCCCAGTGTCGGCAAAGCCGCCATGCAGCCCGATCAGGTGATACAGCTTATTTTGGCCAAAAACGATTCGATCCAAATGAAGATCAAAGACAAAACCAGTTCGATTGCGCTCAAAGAGGTGGCCGCTGCGGTGAAGTTGGCCCAAGGCAGCGCAGAGAACTCGGCCGTTGTGATCAGTGCAGACCGCAATATCAAGTACGAATCGGTGGTTAAGGTCATGGACACGCTGCAACGCGCCGGGGTGCAGCGTGTGGGTCTCTCCGTGCAACTGGTCAATTGATGCCAGACCTGATTGCCGCGTCAGACCGGTTGGAGTTTGCGCCGCCCACGCCGCCTGGGTTTGGACGCGCCCTCATTTTGGCCCTGCTGGCGCACCTGCTGCTGGTGGCCGCGTTGACATGGGGTGTCCACTGGAAGAGCCAGCCGGTGACGCTTTCAGCCGAGGCAGAGCTGTGGTCAGCCGTGCCCAAGGAGGCCGCCCCTCCAAGCGTAGGCGCAGCACCTGAACCGCCACCCCAACTTGAACCCGAAAAAGCCGTCCCACCTGCTCCTCCTCCAGCGCCACCGCCCCCTCAACCGGAACCTCCCAAAGTCTCCGAGGCTGATATCGCGCTTGAAAAGGAAAAGCTGCTGCTAAAAAAAGCGGAAGAAAAAAAGCTGCTGCAAGAAAAACAGCGACGGGAAGAACTGAAGCGCGAGAAGCTGGCGGAGGAAAAAGAATTGCTTGAAAAAAAAGCGCTTGACAAGAAGCTGGCCGAGAAAAAACTGCAGGACAAACGCGAGCAGGAAAAGAAAATCGCTGAAGAAAAGAAACGGGCAGAGGAAAAGCTGGAAAAGAGGCTGAAGGCACAAGAACTTGAACGCAAAACCGCGCTGGAAGCCAAAGAAGAAGCCCAGCGCATGGACGCCCAGCGCCAAGCCAATTTGAAACGCATGGCCGGGCTGGCAGGTGCGACGGGGAGCGCCTCCGCGACGGGCAAAAATTTGCAGTCCTCCGGGCCATCCTCAGGGTACGCAGGTCGCATTCGCGCGCATATCAAGCCCAATATTGTGTTCACCGACGACATCAGCACCAACCCGGTCACCGAGGTGGATGTGGTTACCTCGCCCGATGGCACCATCATCACCCGAAAACTCGTTAAATCAAGCGGGGTCGCGTCCTGGGACGAGGCGGTGCTGAGGGCCATCGACAAGACGGAGACCTTGCCCAAAGACACCAACGGACTGGTGCCCACACCCCTGCGACTCGTCTTCAGACCCAAAGACTGATTCACCCGCCGGGTGCTGATGCAGCCACCGGCGCAGTTTTCAGTGAGTCATTCCAACTCCCTATTAATAGGATCTGTTGTTGCTTCGCCTTGCCGTGCGTCTGCACTGTCTGCGGCTTCGCGCCTAAGCTCCTACCAATCTGAAAATGGAATCAACCCTTTTTCACTCTGTTATTGATAGCTGCTTGCGCAGGCTGCACTTGGGCTACAGCCCTATTTCACTCATAAACTATCTCGGACTTGCCATTGACTGCCTGCAAGCGCCAGGCAGCCAATGCGGCGTCGCTGGGGTAAAAGCGGGCTTGCTCACCCAGCAGCAACTCGGTTGAGGCGGCACCTCTGGGCGATTGACAACTCACCGCGAGCCGAACTGGCAAGCCATGCACTTTTTCGCCCTCCTCGGTGACTTCCTTTTGAGCGGGAAATGCCTTGAGCAGGCCGGCCACGTCGGGGGCTGTGCCCCCTTCTCCTGCGGTGACGGCCACGCGCAGGAACTTGCCGAACCGGCACCGTGCCTGCTCTAAATCCCAGATCTGAGTGATCGTCAGCTGCATGCCGCCAGAAAAACGGTCGGGTTGCTGTTTGCCCATGACGATGACCAGCTCATCGTCTTTGAGCAAATGGCGGTAAGTGGTGATCATGGCCTCATCGGCGCGCGCCTCAATCATGGCGGACTTGTCATCCAACTTGAACAGGCCCAACTTGCCCCGTTGGCCGTTGATCACCCGAAAGTCGGTGACGATACCCGCCATCAGCTGCGGCTCCCGGGTGTCAATCAAATCGTCAATCGGGCGGCGTGCAAAGCGCCGAACCTCCAAGGCGACCTCGTCAAACAAGTGCCCTGAGAGGTAGAAGCCCAGGGCTGTTTTTTCAAACACCAAGCGCTCCTTGATCCCCCACGGGGCGGCGTCCACCAACTCGGGTTCTTGCGTACTGGAGCCGTGGTCGTCTTCACCGCCCATGTCGAACAAGCCCCCCTGGTTGGCGTTGGCCACGGCTGACGCACCAAACTCAAAGGCGCGGTCTACTGACGCCAGCAATCTGGCACGGTTGATCTCAAGGGTGTCAAACGCTCCCGCTTTGATCAAAGCCTCTACCGTGCGCTTGTTGATGCGGCTGCGGTCCACGCGCACACAGAAATCAAACAAACTCGTGAACGGACCCACGATATCAGCCCGAGGACCCGCGCCCCGGCCCTCTCGGGCCGCCACAATCGCCTCCACCGCCGATTGACCGGTACCTTTGATGGCGCTCAGGCCATAGCGAATCAAGGTGTTGGATACCGGCTCAAACCGGCTCACCCCTTGGTTGACGTTGGGCGGCTCAAAGGTGAGCCCCATCTTCAGCGCGTCTTCGTACAACACCTTGAGCTTGTCGGTGTCGTCCATCTCCACCGTCATGTTGGCGCAAAAGAACTCGGCGGTGTAATGCACCTTCAGCCACGCCGTGTGATAGGCCAGCAAGGAGTAGGCTGCGGCGTGCGATTTGTTGAAGCCGTAGCCCGCAAACTTCTCCATCAAGTCAAAAATTTCGTCGGCTTTGGCCTCAACGATGTCGTTCTTGGCGGCTCCATCGCGAAAGATCTGGCGGTGCTTGGCCATCTCGTCCGCGTCTTTCTTGCCCATGGCGCGGCGCAACATGTCCGCGCCGCCCAATGAGTAGCCGCCCAAAATCTGCGCGGTCTGCATCACCTGCTCTTGGTACACCATGATGCCGTAGGTCTCGGACAGCATATTCGCTACCAAAGGGTGCGGGTACTCCACAACTTCGCGCCCGTGTTTACGCGCCACAAAACTGGGAATCAGGTCCATCGGGCCGGGACGGTACAGCGCGTTGAGCGCAATCAAGTCTTCCAAGCGCGTGGGTTTGGCGTCTTTCAACATGCCTTGCATGCCGCGGCTCTCGAACTGGAACACCGCTTCCGTTTTGCCTTCAGAAAACAGGCGGTAGACCCGGGCGTCGTCCAGCGGCAGGTTCTCGAACGCAAAGTGCTCTTGGCCGGCGTGACGCTTCATGATGAACTCGCGCGAAATTTCCAGAATCGTCAGCGTGGCCAAACCCAAAAAGTCGAACTTGACCAAGCCAATCGACTCCACATCATTCTTGTCGTACTGACTCACTGCCGACTCACTGCCAGGTTGTTGGTACAGCGGGCAAAAATCGGTCAACTTGCCCGGGGCAATCAACACGCCCCCGGCGTGCATGCCCACGTTGCGGGTCATGCCCTCTAACTTGCGCGCCAGCTCCAGCAAGGTTTTAACGTCTTCTTCTTTGGCCTCGCGCTCAGCCAAAATCGGCTCGTCGGAGGCGTACACCGTTTTGTCGTCTTTTTTACGGTCCGGTGGCGGCAATTGCAAGCTCACGCTGACGCCTGGTTTGTTGGGAATCAGCTTGCTGATGCCGTCGCAAAAGTTGTAACTCATGTCCAGCACGCGGCCCACATCTCGTACCGCGGCGCGCGCCGCCATGGTGCCAAAGGTCACAATCTGACTCACTGCGTTCTTGCCATATTTGGCCTTCACATAGTCAATCACCAAGTTCCGATTGGTCTGGCAAAAGTCAATATCAAAGTCGGGCATGGAGACCCGCTCAGGGTTCAAAAATCGCTCGAAAAGCAGGTTGTATTTCAAAGGATCGAGGTCGGTGATCTTCATCACATACGCCACCAAAGAGCCCGCACCGGAGCCACGACCCGGCCCGACCGGGCAGCCATTGTTTTTAGCCCAGTTGATAAAGTCTCCAACGATCAAGAAATAACCCGGAAACCCCATTTTGAGAATCGTGCCAATCTCAAATTCCAGCCGGTCCACGTACTTTTGGCGCACGCTTTCCCGCTCTGCTTCCTTTGGGTAGAGGTGAATCAAGCGCTCATTCAGGCCCTCATGGGACACATAGCGGAAATAGTCTTCAGGCGACATAGGCTGGCCGTTCACCAGCGGCGTGGGAAATTCGGGCAACTGGGGCTTGCCCAACACCAGCGTTAAATTGCAGCGCTTGGCAATTTCAACGGTATTGGTTAAAGCCGATGGCACGTCCGCAAACAGGGCCTGCATCTCTGCGGTGGATTTGAAGTACTGCTCGCGGGTAAACCGGCGCACGCGGCGCTGGTTGCTCAAAATTTCACCGTCCGAGATGCACACCCGCGCCTCGTGCGCCTCGTAGTCGTCGGCCTGGCTGAACTGAATCGGGTGCGTGGCCACCACTGGCAAGCCCATTCGCGCCGCCAGTTGCACGGCGGCAATCACGTGGGCTTCGTCATCGGTTCGGCCTGCGCGCTGCAGTTCCAAGTAAAACCGCTGGGTAAAAATGCCACTCAACAGCAGGGCGGCCTCTGTGGCTCGCCGCTCGTCGCCTTGCACCAAAGCCTGCCCCACCGGCCCCGCTTGCGCACCGGACAAGGCCAACAACCCTTCATTCAGTTCTTTAAGCCACTCCAATTTGACGGTGGCTTGCAGTTTGCCCGCATTTTGAATCCAAGCCCGAGCCAACATTTCAGACAAATTCAGGTAACCCTGTTTGTTTTGTACCAACACCACAATGCGGGACAGTGCGGCTGCATCTTTGCCCAGCCCTTCTAACCAAATTTCAGCGCCAATAATCGGTTTAACGCCGCGTTTACGGCCTTCTTTGTAAAATTTAATCGTGGCAAACAGGTTGCTCAGGTCGGTGATGGCCAACGCGGGTTGGCCGTCTTTTACCGCAGATTTAACGATATCATCGATGCGGTTGGTGCCGTCAACGACAGAAAATTCGGTGTGGAGGCGAAGGTGTACAAACATAGCCCCCATTGTAGAAAGCACAAGGGGACACAAGCGTGAAGATACTGGTGGTGGATGACCATGCCTTGGTTCGTGAAGGCTTGCGGCAAGTTTTGAAAGGACTCGACGACCACGTTGAGGTGCTTGAGGCGCCTGAGTGTGGTCGCGCATTTGAGCTCGCCGCGCTGCACCCTGATCTTGATCTGGTTTTGCTGGACTACCACCTTCCCGACATGAACGGTCTGGCCGCCTTGGCCATTTTTGGTCGAGATCACCCCGAACTGCCCATCGTGATGCTGTCCGGATCGGTCAACCCCAAGGTCATGCGACAGGTGCTGGAGCAAGGCGCGTCAGGGTTCTTGACCAAGTCAGGCATGAGCGGCGATTTGCTGGGCGTGATTCGACGCGTGCTAGAGGGTGAGATATTCACGCCGCCTGAACTTCTCAGTGCAATTGAAGCAGCGCAGGCGGCTGATGAGTTCCCGGCGCCTGCGGCCATGTTTGTACTCACCACACGTCAGGAGGAAGTGCTGTACCTTTTGATGGACGGTTATTCCAACAAAGACATCAGTCGCAGCTTGGCATTGTCAGAAGAGACGGTTAAAAATCATGTCAGTGCCATTTTGCGGGGCTTTTCGGTTCAAACCCGAATCCAGGCCGTGATTGCGGCGAGCAGCCACGGTTACGTCAAACCACTGCCGCCAACCTGAGCCGGCTGGGTCAGGCGCCGAATCAGACTGCGCAGCTTGGCCGGACGCACGGGTTTGTGCAGCATCGTTAACCCCAGCTGTTTGGCCTCTTGAATCAAGGCCACATCGGTGTTGCCACTTACCAGACAAGCGGGCACGCTGAAACCCGCCGCCTCGCGGAGTTGACGGATGCCATCGATGCCATTGTCACCTTCGCGCAAACGGTAGTCGCTGACGATGAGGTCGGGCGGGCCGTTCAAAGAAAGGTCTGCCAAGGCGTCCGTGATGGACTCGGCTTGGCGCACCTGCACGCCCCAAGAGGCCATCAAAGCCACAATCCCTGCCCGCGCCAGCACATCGTCCTCGACTACCAAAACGGTCACATGGCCCAGGTCATCAGCAAAGGAGGGGGGCAGCGCCTCGGCGACGGTCGTTAGAGCATTGGCGGGTGCCATCGGCAGGGTAAGCCTGAACCGGGTACCGCATCCGGGGGCAGACAGCATGCTCAGTTCATGCCCCAACAATTGGGCTGTGCGCTGAACAATATTCAGGCCCAAACCCATTCCCTTGCTCCGGTCGCGTTCGGAATTACCGACTTGGTAAAACTCCTTGAAGACCAACGGTTGGTGCTCAGGCGCAATGCCAATGCCACTGTCTCGCACCTCAATGTAAGCCAGCTGACCGTCTGCACTGCATCTGCACGCGAGCATCACAGTGCCGGCTGGGGTGTAACACACCGCGTTGGTCAATAAATTCATCAAAATTCGGAACAAAAGCGTTGCATCGCTCACCACCTTGACTTCGGTGGGACGAACCCTGAGCCGCAAGCCCTTCGCTGCTGCGCTCAGCATGGCGCTGCTTTGCACCTGGGCAAACAAGTCGCCCAGCGCCACTGCGCGAAAATGGACCGGGACCGCCCCTGCGTCAAGCTTGGAGACCTCAAGCAGACCCTCCAACAAATCTTGCATGGCCCGCAATGAGGCCTCCATATTGCCAATCAGCTCTTGGGTGTCGGCGTCATGGCGCAGTTGCGCCAAACGCGCGACGAACATGCCCAACGCATGGGTGGGTTGGCGCAAATCATGGCTGGCGGCCGCCAGGAAGCGTGACTTGGCCAGGGTGGCTGACTCGGCCTCCTCTTTTTTTTCTCGCAAAGCCGCCGTGGCTTCAACCACCCGCAGCTCCAACTCGTCGCGCCCCCGCTCTAAACGCTCTGCCATTTGATTGATGCCTTGCTGTAACTCAAGAAGGGGGGCATTCGCTCGCAAAGTCGCACGCGCCGACAATTCACCCCGCCCAATGCGCCCGACCAGATCAAATACACCCAAAATGGGTTTCACGACGCCTCGACTAAGGTAGCTGGCCAGCAGAACACCCAGTGCGACCCCTGCCAAAGTCACAGCCAAGCCCAACCACAGCATTTCACGCTCGCGCCGATCCACCGCCACCCTCGAAAATTCAAGCACAACGTGCCCCAACAAACGCGGGTTTGCACGCTGGCTTGCGTCTTGGACGTCAAACAAGCCATCCACGTTCAATGCGCTTTCCATCACGGGTTGCCACAGCACATCGGTCCGCCGAAGGTCGTCGTGCTGCTCGCCCTCAATGCCTGCCAATGCAGGCAACGGGTAGCTTGGCTGCCCCGCAGTGGCCAACACCGCGCCTTGGGTATTGAGGATGACGGCCGATCGAACATCAGTTTGACGCAGAGCACCCGCGGCAATGCCCTGCAAATGCACCGCGTTGGCCGAAAACAAACCGTATTCACTCGCGGTTGCCATTTGCCGCGCGACGGAGCGGGCACGCTCGCTGTGCGCCTGCCCCAGATCGTCAACCCGCGCGCCCAGGAAAAGAGTGGCCAAAAGAACGGCAATCAACATCACTGGAAGCACCGCTGACAGTCGCATCCGGGCCCGTATATCGAAGGGTTTCATGGCGCTCCCTCGCGTTGACGCAGTTGGCTCGCGAGCCCCTCAGCATCCAAGGCCAAACCCAGCGACCGAGCCACATGCTCATTCACTGCAACACTGAAATTCTGCGCGTAAGCAGGCGACGATGGCAAAGGCTTGCCTTGCAACACACCGCGCACCACAGACGCCACTTGCTGCCCCACCTGTGTGGGTGTGACGTACAAAGCCAACAAGGCACCCGCACGCACATAAGCTGGTGAAAAAGCCAACACGGGCACCCGAGCCCTGAACGATGCAAGCAACACGTTCTGAATCGTGTTGCTGTTGTAAACCGTGGGGTCGGCCAAGGCCAGCAATACCTCTGAATCATCCAAAACACGCTTCAAACCGGGAAACAAGGGCTCGCTTGCGACAATGTTGGCCTCCACGAATTGAAAGCCGCTCGAAGGTGCCAATGAACGAAGAGACGGCGCGTGAATGAGCGACTCCGTCCCCCACAACACCCCTATGCGTCGCACGGAGGGCAACGCCAGCCGAATCAAGGCCACTTGGCGATTTAAAGGCTGGTCCAGATAAATCGCTGACAGTTGGCCCGAGACCTTGCGACCGCTGAACCGAAGGATCCGCTCATAGCTGCTTCTGGGCAGCAACGCGCTGAGCACGGGGGTGCGAACGTCCGAGGTCACAAGGGCTTGAGCCGCTTCAAAACCTAAGGTCACAATCAGTTTGGAAGATCGATCGTTTCCCTGCGACCACTCGCTCGTTGTCACAAATTCCACTTCAGTGCGGCCAACCCCGCCGCGCTCCAACTCTGTCATCACTGCCTCGGCGGCCTCTTCATAGGCGGCGCTGCGCTCACTGCTCACGACAAGCACACTGGCTGCCACGGACATCGTCGCACTGAGCAGCCAGCCCAGCAGGAGAACCAAAGTACGAAGGTGGTGACGCATTCGCGTGAGGCCAGACTCAGTGTTCCAGCCGCAGCGTGATGAAAGCGCGACGCTCAAAGCGGAAAAATTCGCCGAAGTCTTTAAAAGGCAACCCCAAATTTTGCACAACCAAGGCCACTTCTCCGGTTTGACGCCCCCAACGCAAGGGCACCCCCAGGCGAAGGTCTGTTCGTGATATCAACCGGGCGTTTCCAATGCCCGCGCCTTGGGGCGTCACTGCGCTGCTGTCTTGATGAACCAGGCTTAAATCCATGCCGCCTGGCAGGCGCTGTGTCAGCATCAAAGAGGTCGCGATTCGGGGGGCGGCTTTGGCCGAGCCCAAGTCCCTGGATCGCACGTCTGTGAAAGCCTGCCCAACCCACAATTTCGCGTCACGCCAAGGTTGCCAGCTGAGTTGGTACTCCACGCCCTGAATCGTGAAGTCTTCGTCATTCACATAATCCACTGGGCGGGACGGCAGAAGTGAGCCGGTCGCGAGGGGGTAGGTGGTTTGACGAACAAAGCCACCGACCCGCTCTTCAAACAGACGAACATCAAGGTCCATTCCCAAACGGGGCAAGCGAGCCAAGTACCCCAACTCCCGCGTTAACAGGCTTTCAGGCTCAATGTTTCCCCGTGCCGCAGTGATCACCTTCAAGGTTTGGCCCTGCAGGTCATAACGAATATCGCCAAATTTTTCTAACGCGCTGGGGGGGCGGTAGGCTTTGGAGATGCCCGCACGCAGGGTGTGGCCGGGCGCAAAATGCCAGTTCAGCATGAATCGGGGTGCCAACGAGGTATCGCTATGCGAGCTCTGCTCCACCATCGCTCCGGTGTTTAAAACAAAGTCATTCAAAAATTGCCACTCGGCGTTTCCGAACAAGCGCGTAAAACGGGTCACCACCGGGGTGTCTTTGGCGTAAAGCGGCTTTGACTTCACCTCCTCGCGCCGCATCTCGCCACCCCAAACTACTCGCAAAGCGGGGCTGGCGCGCCATGTGTGCTGCAGCATTAACGAGTCGTTGACCGCCCGACCACCAAAATCCACCATCACACTGTCATCGATACCAAAGGACTGCAATGACAAGGAAAAGCCGTCGCGATGGGTCTCTTCGGTATGCGCTACCGTCAGTGCCACATCCGCATCTTCGCTGAGCGTGCGCCGCCAGTCGAGCTGCGCAAACCCTGATCCAAAATAGCGGTCGCGCAAGGGGTCGTCAGGTCGTGCCGAAAATCCCTTGCCAGAATCGATTGACAAGGCGCCTGCTCTCAGTTGGAACTCATCTTGAGCGGAGCGTCTCACATCGGCTCTCAAGTTCACCCGGCTGGTGGCGTTATGCCCGTTCGACCCCGCCAAGCCCCGTTCCGCCCGGCGATCCACCGTGAGGCGGTAACTGGCATCAGAGGAACCCCAACCGATACGGGCCTGTGCATCACGAATGCCGTTTTCGCCTGCGCCTAAAGAGGCCTGCGCGCCCAGCGTGTCCAAGGTGTGACGGGTCACGATGTTGATGACCCCCAACATGGCGCGCGCGCCATAGGCGGCCGAATTCGACCCTCGCAACACCTCAATGCGCTCAATGTCTTCCAAGGCCACGGCCTGCAAACCCGGGCCCACGCCGCCAAAAAGATAGGGTGAGTAAGTCGATCGGCCATCGACCAAGACCTGAATCCGCGCCGAATAACTGTCAAAACCGCCGTGGTAGCTGACCAGCGGCGCTCCCGTTTCAAAAGAAGTACTGGTTTGAAACCCCGGCACGAGGCGCAACAGGTCTGCCACATCGCGCGCGCCTGAGAGCCGAATCATGTCGCGGTCCAAAAGGGTGACCGCACCCGGGGTGTCGTCCAACCGCTGAGGCAAGCGCGACACCGACAGCACGAGGGGCATTTCGGTGAAAAAGTCTTTTTCCGAGAGCGGTTCAGGCAACTGCGCCGCGGCCACTTGGATCCATCCCAGGACAATCAACACAAGCAAAGAACGGTTCATAAACGCAATCTTGGTATTTTGAGGGAGTCAGACCGGCTGATTTTGCCTTGCTAAACGGCTTGCCCCCTCTAAAAACAGGCGCTGGCACCTAATCAATTCCCTAAAATCGGGCGGTGAACCACATTCTTAACATTTCAGCCTACAAATTCATCCCCCTGCCCGATGCGCATGCACTGCGGGAGACGCTGCTGGAACGCGCCCTTGCCCACGCACTCAAAGGGACGATTCTGCTGGCCGAAGAAGGCATCAACCTGTTTCTGGCAGGGCCGAGCGACGCCATTCGAGAGTTTGTGACCGCTTTGCAAACCGATGAACGGTTTGCCGACATCAAGCCCAAAGAAAGCTGGTCAGCAGAGCAGCCCTTCAAAAAGATGCTGGTCAAGGTCAAGGGCGAAATCATCCGCATGAACCACCCCACCATCCGCCCGGCCAATGGCCGCGCACCTGCGGTGCCGCCTGAGACCGTTAAACGCTGGCTGGACGCGGGGGTGGACGATGAGGGGCGACCGGTCGTGACCCTGGACACCCGCAATGCGTTTGAAGTCGATCAGGGCACGTTTGAAGGTGCCATTGACTGGCGTATCGACAAGTTCACCGAATTCCCACAAGCGTTCCTGGACCACCGAGCCGACTTGGTGGGCAAAACCGTGGTGAGCTTTTGCACCGGGGGCATTCGCTGTGAGAAAGCGGCCATTTTGATGCAGGCAGCCGGGCTGGACCATGTGTACCAGCTCGAAGGCGGCATTCTCAAGTACTTTGAAGAAACCGACGGGTCCCACTATCGGGGTGGCTGCTTTGTATTTGACGAGCGACGGGCGCTGGACAGCCATTTGTTGACCGTCTCGCCCAGCATCTCAAGCTGACCGCCGTCAGGCGAGCGGGAACAAGCCCTCTGCTTGCCGTTTTATTTGGCCTTCGACAACGGGGTGGCAAGGTCTGCCACGCGCTGGCCGTAGGCCTTGGCCGTGTCCAAATCGCCTTGGGGAATATCGGCGGCAGGGCTGGTTTGGCCCACTTGCGCCATCACGCCACAATTGGAGCCAATGCGGTTGAGGGTGCCGTCGTTTGACTCCGACTGACCCACCCAGACCATGCCGTGTTGCATGGCCAGAGTCATGAAGTATTGAAGGGTAGACAACTTGTCGCCGCTCGGGTTGGCCGAAATCGTGAAGCCGCCTGCCACTTTGTCTTTCCACGCGCCAATGTACCAGCGCTTGGAGGATGCATCCGCAAATTTCTTGAACTGCCAAGACGCCATGCCCATGTAAGTGGGCGAGCCAAAAATGATCGCGTCGGCCGCGTCCAGGGTGGCCCAGTCCGCATCGGTGAGGTTGCCATCGGCGTCAATGGTGATCAGTTCGGCATTGGCGCCGTCCGCTACAAACTGGGCCACGCGCTGGGTGTGGCCGTAGCCGGAATGAAATACAACTGCTGTCTTTGCCATGTGAATACTCGTTTTCTGACGTGAAACTAAAAAAGTGAGCCTGCCAAGCAAGCTCGTAGAACCTTGAAAACAAGGGGGTGGTGCGTGGGCTCAGGCAGTGAGATCAAACACCAGCACCTCGGCCTCCTTGCCCTGGTTCAGCGTGAGTTCAGACTCCCCTTCAATCAGGGCGGCGTCGCCGGTTGTCAAAACCGTGCCGTTCACGCTCAACTCACCTCGCACCAGATGCACATAGCTCTTGCGTGCCGGCGCTAAAGCCAACGTGGCAGACTGTGTGCCATCGAACAAACCGGCATACAAGCGGGCGTCCGCATTCAGCGTCACGGACCCCCGGCTCCCGTCAGGCGAGGCCACAAGCCGGAGCACGCCCTGCTTCTCAACATCAGCAAAGGTTTTTTGTTCATAGCTGGGTGCCACGCCAGTGACGTTGGGCTCAATCCAGATCTGCAGCAAATGGGTGGTCGCGTCCGGTGCGTGGTTGAACTCGCTGTGGCGCACCCCTGTGCCTGCGCTCATGCGCTGCACATCGCCCGGCGGAATGGCCTTGATGTTGCCCATGCTGTCTTTGTGCGCCAGAGAGCCGGCCAGCACATAGGTGACGATCTCCATGTCGCGGTGGCCGTGGGTGCCAAAACCCTTGCCGGCAGCGATCCAGTCCTCGTTGATCACGCGCAGGTTGCCCCAGCCCATGAATTTTGAGTCGTAGTACTCGGCAAACGAAAAGCTGTGCAGGGATTGCAGCCAGCCATGGTCTGCATAACCGCGGTCTTTGGATTTGCGAATGGTCAGCATGAGTTTCCTTTCAATGTGAGGCGGTGTGAACCGATGAGTGAACTTTAAGTCGGCATCGCGTCCTCGTCATCCATGGGGTTTGATGGCATCATTCAAAATAATCGAACTCAAGAAGACCCACCATGCAAACACCTCGCGATGTGTTGACGCCAGATGCGTTGTTTATGCTTCAAATCATCGCTAAAACAGGCAGTTTTGCCGGTGCAGCGCGCGAGTTGGGTGTGGTGCCGAGCGCCCTCACCTACCGTGTGCGCCAAATTGAAGACGCGCTGGACGTGCTCTTGTACGACCGAAGCTCGCGCCAAGCCCGCCTCACGCAGGCCGGGGCTGAAATGCTGAGCGAAGGCACGCGTCTGCTGGAAGAAATTAACGCGGTGGCGAACCGCGTCAAACGGGTGGCCACGGGTTGGGAGCCTCAACTGACGATTTCCATCGACACCATCATCGCCAAATCCACCGTACTGGAGCTGTGTGACAGCTTTTTTTCCCTGAACCCCCCGACCCGCATCAAGCTGCGCGATGAAACCCTGTCGGGTACCTTGGAGGCGCTCACCTCGGGACAGGCTGACTTGGCCCTCGGGGTGACCGATGCGGGTACCCATGCCAGCATCCTGACCCAAGCGCTGGGCGAGGTGAGCTTTGTTTACGCCGTCGCGCCACACCACCCTTTGGCGAACGCACCAGAACCGCTTAGCGATGCGTTGATTCGACAACACCGCGCCGTCGCGGTGGCGGACACGGTGACGCGGGGCGGTGGACTGAGTTTTGGCCTGTTGGGCGGGCAAGATGTGTTCACCGTGGCCACCATGCACGACAAGCTTGACGTGCAGTTGCGCGGACTGGGCGCGGGCTTTGTTCCGGACTGTATGGCACGTCCGTTTATGCAAACCGGGCGTTTGGTGGTGAAAGCCGTGGAGCGCCCCAAACGCCTGGTGTCGATTCATTACGCCTGGCGCGATGCCGGAAGAACACCGCTGGGTCGCGCCATGCAATGGTGGCTCACGCAACTCGAAAGCCCAGCGACTCGCGTGGCTTTGCTCGCCCACCACCGAGGGGTGTAAAGTCCACTTGGCACAACAACAATTGGAGACACCTTCCATGAGCACTTCCAAATCAAAACCGCAAACCCGCATCAAACATTTTGCCGTTATTGGCGCCGGCATGGCAGGCGTGGTGTGCGCGCGAACCTTGGTGCAGGCCGGTCACCAAGTCACGCTATTTGAAAAGAGCCGGGGGGTTGGCGGCCGCATGGCAACGCGCGACAGCGCCTTTGGCACCTTTGACCACGGGGCGCAGTATTTCACCGTGCGAGACGCCCGCTTTCAACAGGCCCTGGACACCGTGCCCGGCGTGTGCAAGCGCTGGAGCGCCACCACCATTCGCGTCCTGGATGAAATGGGGCGCATCGCGCAAGCAGATCGTCCCACCAGCGAAGCCCATTGGGTCGCCACCCCCGGCATGAAGGCCTTGCCTGGTGCTTGGGCACACGATTTGGTGGCGACGCAGCAGGTCAAACTGAAGACGCGGGTCAACCTGATCGCCCGCGACGCACTCAACGCCAAACAGTGGCAACTCCACACCCAAGGCCCCGACGACGAGCAGCATGTTTTCTCGGGCTTTGACGGCGTGCTGCTGGCCATGCCAGCGGCACAGTCGCAAGTTTTATTGAACGACTCCCAGCTCGCGCCCAACCTGAGCAAACCAATAGACAAAGTTCAGGTGGCCCCTTGCTGGACACTGATGTTGGCCTTTCCGCAAGCGATGCAGCCCGGTTTTTCGACCCTTGGGCCCCAGTGGAATGCCGCTCGCAGCACCCACCACCGCATTGCATGGCTGGCGCGTGAATCATCCAAACCTGGCCGGGGGGGCGTGGAGCGCTGGACCGTGCAGGCCAGCGCCGCGTGGTCACAAGAACACCTGAATGACGACGCGCCTCGCGTGCAAGCAAAACTGCTCAAAGCCTTTGGTGAAGTGACCGGCATTCGGGCAGAGCCCAGCTACCAAGACACGCAACGCTGGGCCTATGCCAAAACGCTTCAACCGTTAGGCAAAAGCCATTTGTGGGACGCCAAAACCGGGGTGGGTCTGTGTGGTGACTGGTGCTTGGGCAACCGGGTTGAAGATGCTTTCGTCTCCGGCCTCGAACTGGCGTTGGCGGTGATCTGATCGGCCCCACCCTTTCCTTCTGACAACGAACGCGGCCCGGTGCCGCGTTTTTCACGCCCTACTCGCATGAATTTCACAGGCCGCTACAGAGGCCGCTTCGCCCCCTCCCCGACCGGCCCGCTGCACGCCGGCTCGTTGGTGGCCGCGCTGGCCAGTTGGCTGGACGCCCGTGCGCAGGGCGGGCAGTGGCTGGTGCGCCTGGAAGATGTGGACGCCCCGCGCTGCCTGCCCGGCCTGGACGACATCATCTTGCAACAACTCAGCGCCTGTGGTTTGGTGCCTGACCAGCCCCCGGTCTGGCAATCCCAACGCCACACGCTGTACCAATCGGCATTGAATACCTTGGTGCAGCAAGGCATGGCGTATCCCTGTGGGTGCTCCCGCAAAGACATTACAAAGGTGCTGAACGCCGGTGGGAGAGATCGGGTGCGCCATGGCGAGCTCATTTACCCTGGCACTTGCCGCACCCATCGGGCCGAAAAGTTGCCCCAAGCCTGGCGGCTGCGAACCGATATTTGTATATCAAATCGACCTCTAGCCCAATCACCACCTGCGCAAGGAGCTACTGATTCAATAGCAAGCGCCGTCATCCACTGGGTTGACCGCCGTCTTGGACCCCAGCAGCAAGACGTGGCCAGCGCGGTGGGTGACTTCGTGCTCCAGCGGGCGGATGGCTGCTTTGCTTACCAACTGGCCGTGGTGGTGGACGACGCCGCCCAAGGCATCACCGACGTGGTGCGCGGTGAAGACTTGACTGACAACACCGCCCGACAAATCACTTTGCAAAAGGCGCTGGGCCTGCCCACACCCCGGTACCTGCACACGCCCTTGGTATGCGGTGACAACGGCGAAAAACTCTCCAAACAAAATGGGGCCAAGGCCCTGGACACCTGCAACCCTTTGGCAACACTCAACCACGCCGCGCAAGTGCTGGGCTTGCCCGCCCAACCCGGCCCAGTGACTGACGCATTGGGCGCATGGACAAGGCACTGGCGCTTGCGCGGGCCGCCTCTCTACAATCCTGCACCGTGAACGATACAAACCCAACCGACCCCACCCTGCCCGACCCGCCACCGGGCACCCGCAAACTTCGCATTCGGGGCAGCGCGCCCGAGGGCGTGGCTTACCCCAAAGAGATCAAGAGTTTTGTGCGCCGAGCGGGCCGCATCACCACCGGCCAGACCAAAGCGTTTGAAGCGTTGGGCGACACTTTTCTGTTGCCTTACCAAGAAAACGCTATTGATTTTGAAGCATCTTACGCTTATGCAGCAAGGGCTAGAGGCCAAAATGATGTAAAAGAATCGCCCGTGATTCTGGAAATCGGTTTCGGCATGGGCGAGGCCACCGCCCACATTGCAGGCGTCATGCCAGAGAAAAACTTCCTGTGCTGCGAAGTGCACGAACCCGGCGTGGGTGCCCTGCTCAAACGCATTGGTGAGCAGAGCCTAACCAACATTCGCATCGTCTCCCACGACGCAGTAGAAGTCATTGACCACATGCTGCCGATGAAAAGCTTAGATGGTGTTCATATTTTTTTCCCCGACCCGTGGCACAAAAAGAAGCACAACAAACGCCGCCTGATTCAGTCCGGCCTGATCGCCAAGCTGGCAGCGCGCCTGAAGGTGGGCGGCTACTTGCACTGCGCCACCGATTGGCAGCCCTATGCAGAGCAAATTCTGGAAGTGCTCAGCGCGGAGCCTGCGCTGAAAAACACCGCCAGCGCCAGCCACCCTGAACTGCAAGGCTACGCACCCAAGCCGCATTACCGCCCGCTCACCAAGTTTGAAAACCGAGGCATCAAATTGGGCCATGGGGTGTGGGACGTGGTGTTTGAACGCATTTAACGCGGTTCTTTCACGATGAGTGCGTCGGCCACGCCCTTCGTGCCGCCCACGCTGGACGGCGTGGGACCCAGCGCCACGGTGTTGCCCCCCGGCCCTTGGCCGACCGTGCTGGCATTTCTAACGCACCAGTTCGCGGGGGTGTCGGCGTCGCAATGGCTGGAACGCATGGAGCAAGGCAAAGTCATCGATGCCTTCGGGCAACGTGTGGGGGCGGAGCGCGCCTACCAGCCCCTGCTGCGTATTTACTACTACCGCAGCGTGCCCGATGAGCCGCGCATTCCGTTTGAGGCGGTCATTCTGTTTCAAGACGAGCATTTGATCGTGATCGACAAGCCGCATTTCTTGCCTGTGATGCCGTCGGGGGGCTACCTGCAAGAAACGGTGTTGGTTCGACTCAAGCGCCAACTCGGCCTGGACGCTTTGGTACCCATTCACCGCATTGACCGCGACACGGCGGGTGTGGTGATGTTCTCGGTTCAACCGCGCAGTCGAGGGGCTTACGCAGCCCTGTTTCGGGCGCGTGAAGTTCAGAAAACTTACCAGGCCATCGCCCCGTGGAACCCTTCACTTCAGCTGCCACTGACCCGGCAAAGCCGCATCGTGGAAGCCGGTCATTTCATGCTGCAACACGAGGTGAGTGGCCCGCCCAATGCGGTCACGCAGGTGGACGTGGCAGAGGTCTCGGCGGACCGGTCGTTGGCGCGCTACCGCTTGTCGCCCCACACCGGTCAACGCCATCAGTTGCGCGTGCACATGGCCGCACTGGGCCTGCCCATTTTGGGCGATGGGCTGTATCCCACCCTAACCCCTGAAGGCCAGATCGACTGGGCGCACCCCTTGCAACTGTTGGCCCAGTCAATTGC
>JBAQDW010000492.1:0-4740 GCA_049286445.1 Rhodoferax sp.
GCAACTGCTCTGCAGGGCTGGACACCGGGCATGACTCAGGGTTTTCTTGACTGAAGTCCCGAAAAAAGCGGGTATAACCCGTCAAGTGCCACGAGGCGTGTGTACTCAACCTATTCAATCTCCATGGAGGACTATTTTGTTCGTCACTTCACTTAAACCTGTTGCCCTTTGCTGCGTTCTCGCGGCATTGACCGGCTGCGCAGTGTCTCCGCTGCCGCTTGCGGAGAACTTTCCACTGACAACGCAGAAGAAAGTTCGCTCTGCGGGGCATTGGAATCAGCTCTCTCATGATGTGGTGGCGCAAACATTGGCCAGTCTTGAAAACGCGGGTGCCACACCACAGACGACCTTGTATGTCGCCATGCCCGACAATGCCAGCCATTTTGACCGTGCTTTCCATGCGTTTTTGGTCACTGAACTGGTTCAAAAGGGGCGACGTGTCTCGCCCTATAACAACGCCGTTTTGACCATCAACTACCAGACGCAGATCGTCAAACACAATAGCAAACGCCCTGACTTCATCCCCGGGCGGTTCACGACCTTGACCGCTGGTTTGTATGTGTTACATGGTCTTAACCAGCTGTCAACTGATGCGTTGGCTGGCGGCATATTGGGTGTCGCAGGTGTGGCCGACTACGCCGCCAGCGTGTCAACAGGCGGGCCCACGGCAACCGAGTTGATTCTCACCACCACCGTGACGGGTGGGGACCGCTATCTGAGTCGGAAAACTGATGTTTATTACGTTGAAGAAAGTGACAGCACCTTGTTCTCGAGTCTTCAAAATGATCCCCGCATGATTGCACCCCAAACCATGAAAGTGGTCGCCCAATGACATATTCCGACATCTTGCGATCGCTCGTGCTGGCTTCGGGTGCGCTCGTTTTGGGCGGGTGTGCTTTAACGCCCAGTGCAACACGGGTTGAGCCCAGCTACGAAGATGCGGCCAGCAGCAAATTTGTGAATGCCAATCGCGATGCCATTCAACGCTTGGTAACGGGGCTTGATATGCCCAAACTGGCTGCGTCCCCAGTTTTGGTAGCGACGGTGGTGAATGTCAATGATCTGCGCCGTGCAGCGCCGTTGGGACGCACGCTGTCTGAGCAGTACGCTTCGCACATGGTGGCCAACGGCTTCAACGTCAAAGAATTGAAGCTGCGTGGCGACGTGTTTGTTCGTGAGGAAACTGGCGAGCTCTTGCTCTCCCGAGAAATTAAAGACATCGCGCATCAGCACAATGCCGGCTTGGTTTTGGTTGGAACGTATTCCGCTGCGGCCCAGTTGACGTATGTGAGTCTGAAATTGGTTCGCACGGACACCGGCCAGATCGTGCGGGGCTATGACTATGCTTTGCCGAACGACGCCGACGTCAGCCGTCTGCTTCAACCGACCAAATCAGCGCTCTAATCGGGTTGATGCGTCGTTCATGCGGACGCATCAAAGGTGTCAAACGCCCGCTTTTCGCAGGGCGCCTGGAGTCTCCTGACCGCAAGCGCTCAACCCACCCCGTGCAGGCGTCGGCTGGCGTGACCTCACCAAGGTCGGTCTGACGCCGTTGGCTTGGTGAGCACCAGCAGGCGCTCCAAATTGAGTCCTACCTTCACCTCCCGGTGCGCCACGCTGGCGACAATTCGGTAGTCGGGCTGTTGGGTGTCTCGCACCATCATTTCCCCCGTGGGCATGCCCTCGCGGTTGATCAGCACCGCCACTCGGGGCGTGGTGGTGTTGGCCCCGCGTTTAATCACCACCGCCAATTCGTTGTTGTTGAGTCGAACAAAAGAGCCGGGTGAGTAAATCCCCACTGTTTTGATCAGTGCCGCGCCCGCCTCGTCCATCTGGCGTGTTTCATCAAAATAGCACGCTTTCATGGCCGCAGTTGAGGTGGCCGGCACCCGTCCGGCACGGGGGGCGAGGCAGGCGGAGAAGACATCGGCACGCTGAATCAGCCGAGCAATGCGTTGCCCTTGTGTGCGGGGTGCCAATGGCCCGGTGACTTTGCTGTGGTGGTCTAGCACGGCCTCCAGCCACACCTCATCGGTGACGCCAAATTGCTCCAACAAAACGACCGAGCGGATGGCGTGCTGACCGACCTGGCGTTTTTGCTCAGCGCCTAATTGTTCTTTTTGTTGAGCCAAGCGGTCCTGCAGTTCTGTCATGCTCAAGTTCATGGTGAGGGCCGCTTTGCACAAGGTGGGCTCAAGGGACGCCGGCCATTTCAAGACCTCACGGGCGGCGATGCAGCACATGACGGCAACCAGCAGCGCGTGGGTCGCACTGTACATTTTCATTTCACTGCTGGAGAGGTGGATCAGCGCCAACAATGCGCCGTCGGGGTTAACGCGGGTCTGATGGCTGAGCTGTGCTTGCAGTTTTTCCAGCCGAGGCAGAAAAGTAGCTGGATTTTTGTCACGCAGCATGCCGTGGGCCTGAGCTTGAAGGTCGAACCAATTGGCATTGTCGTTGGTGGTCGTGTCCCGGGCGGCTGCCATCTCGAAACTTGAGAACTGGCTGTCCGCAATTTGCCCCAGCGGAATATCTTCTAGTACCAATTCATGCAATTTGCTCATGTAAGCACGGCGGTGAATCTCGGAGTCCACGGTGTCGATGTAGAGGGTTTGTCGCTGCCCCACCAGGCTTTCCAACTCGTCACGATTCAGCACCACAAACCCCTTTTGGGCCAGCAACACACCTTCGCGGTCCCACAGTGAGTAAGGCAGAGGTTGGCCAATGGACAGGGCGTCAACACTGATGGGAGTGAGTTTCATAGGAGGTTAAGAGTGATGCGCACAGGGAGTCAGGCGTTACAGCGCTTAAGGATAATGATAGCGCCCACCTGCTAGCATCTTTCGCATGACTGACTTACCCCCTATTTCTGCGTTGACAGGTGTCAACAGCTTGTCCAACAAAATTTGCAGTCGCTCAAATGTGCTCGCTCGCGTGGCGCAATTGCCCCGGCCTCTTGTGTTCACCAACGGTGTGTTCGATGTGCTGCACCGAGGTCACGTGATGTACTTGGCGCAGGCCCGGGCGTTAGGCGCCAGCTTGGTCGTGGCATTGAACACTGACGCGTCGGCGCGGCGCTTGGGCAAAGGGCCTGACCGACCTTTGAACAATGACGCTGATCGTGCGTGGGTCATGGCCGCCTTGGCATCGACCAGCCTGGTGACTTGGTTTGACGAAGACACGCCGTTGGCGTTGGTGGACGCTCTCAAGCCTGATGTTCTCGTTAAAGGCGGGGATTACGACATGGGCAAACTCGCCGAAACCCGCTTGGTTGAGTCTTATGGCGGGCGAGCGTTGGCTTTGCCATTTTTGGATGGGTATTCAACCACCGCATTGGTGCAAAAAATCCGACAGGGATAGGTGCCTCTGGGCGCGTGAACGCGCCTGGTTGTCATCAAAAATGACAGAGGCATCGCTTCTCTACTTCGCCTCTTCCAAAATGCCTGACAAACGGGACCGAAGCACGGGCAGGAGTTCCGCCTCAAACCACGGATTGCGCTTTAACCAGCCTTGGTTGCGAGGGCTTGGGTGGGGCAAGGGCATGAGGTGGGGCCAATGGTCCCGCCAAGCGCTAACGGCCAAGGTCAGCGACGGGTACTGACCCGCCAAATGGTAGGCCTGCGCATACTGCCCAATGACCAGCGTCAACTCAATGTGTTTCAAGTGCGCCAGCAGCGGCTGACGCCAAGCTGCTGCGCATTCCGGTCGTGGCGGCAAATCGCCTGACACACCGGTACCGGGGTAGCAAAATCCCATGGGTGCGATGGCAATGTGTTGGGGGTTGTAAAACACCTCGCGCGAAATGCCCAGCCAGCGCCGCAGCCGGTCGCCGCTGGCATCGTTGAAAGGAATGCCGGTTTCGTGCACTTTTCTACCGGGTGCTTGGCCGGCAATCAAAATGCGAGCCGAGGTTTGAGCTTGCACCACGGGCCGCGCGCCCAAAGGCAAGTGCACCTCACATAACGTACAGGCGCGAATGTCGTGAAGCAGGGTGTTGAAAGAGGTCATGAACAGAGTATGGCTGTCACTTGAGGGGGCTGGGTGGGCGCCGATCAACGAGGGGCCTTGCCGCCCCCCTACTCAGCCACCCGGTTCTCACCTTTCATCCACCTTTCACGCAAAGGGGGCGTTTCCTCGGTGGTGAGGAGGCGTTTTCAGCGGCATGATCACCCCCATGAATGTTTTGCTGATCGAAGACGATCTCAATTTGGTGGATGCCTTGAGCCGTATGCTGGCCTCGCGAGGGTTTCAGGTGGTGTGCTGCGCGGACGGGGCAGAGGCCCTGGTGATGGCGCGGCGTCGCTCGTTTGATGTGGCCCTGTTGGATCTAACCCTGCCGGGCATGGATGGACTGGATTGGTTGCAGCACCTGCGCGACGAGCGTTCGCGCCTGCCCGTGCTGGTCATGACCGCACGCTCTGCCGTGGAAGACCGGGTGCTGGGTTTGAACTCGGGGGCAGACGACTACTTGACCAAACCCTTTGACATTGAAGAGCTGTCCGCCCGGTTAAAGGCGCTGGTGCGCCGCAGCCAGGGTGTTGAGGATTTTCGATGTGGGGAGCTGCGGTTGGATCTGGACAATGGCCAGGTCTATCGCGGTGTCTTGCCACTGGAGGTGTCTGGGCGCGAGCTGAGTCTGTTGAAAGCGTTGATGATGCACCCGGGCAAAGCGGTCACCAAAGACGACTTGCTTCAAACTGTCTTTGGTGATGACGGTCAAATTGGGCCTGACGCCATTGA
>JBAQDW010000493.1:0-15145 GCA_049286445.1 Rhodoferax sp.
GGCCAGAGTGGTCTTGCCAGAGGCCGACGGGCCAACCACGGCCAGCACTTCACCGGGTTGCAGCGCAAAGCTCACGCCTTTCAGAATTGGAGCCGGGGCACCCGGCGCGCCCGCCACCAACCCCTCCACCAACACATGCCCTTGTGGGGCAGGCAAGGGCATGCCTTGCGGGCGCTGTGGCACTTGAACCAAGAGATTCTCCAAGCGACTGTAGGCGTCGCGCACATTAATCACTGCTTGCCACTGCGCCACGATTTGGATCAACGGTGCCAACACCCGCCCACCGAGGATGGAGCCCACGATCATATAGGCGGCGCCGCCATTGAGCTCATTGCGCAGAAGCAGCCACGCACCCAGACCGAGCAGCATGGAGCTGACGAGGTTTTGCAAAAATTTGGAAATGGCTTGGTAGAAACCAGCATGGTCTGAGGCTTTCGCCTGCAGGCCTAAAAACTCACGCTGCTTGTCCACCCACCGGCTGTGAATATCGCGCAACATGCCCATCGACTCAATCACTTGGGCGTTTCGCAGGGTGCCGTCAGCGTACTGCTGCGCCGCAATGGCGCTGCGGTTGGCGGCCAGCAACGGGGCTTGGGTGCTGCGTTCGTTGAGCCAACCGACGAACGTTTGCACAATGGCCGCGACCACAGCGGACCAACCCAGCACCGGGCTGATCATAAAAATCAGCACCAAAAACACCAGCGACACGGGGGCCTCCATCAAAGCCAACAAAACGGGCGCGTGCAAAAAGTCGCGAACCGTACGGAAATCGTTCATGGGTTGGGCCGTGCCGCCAGGCAGACGCTTGAGGTTGGCCTCAAAAATGGCGGCAAAAATGCGCCCACTCAGGCGCTTGTCAAACGCCATGCTCGCCTCATGCATCACCTCGGAGCGCACCCACTCCAACACCTCCATCACCACGTAGGCAAACAGCACCAGCACGGTGAGCATGGCCAGTGTCATGTGGCTGCGGCTGTTGACGACGCGGTCGTACACCTCCAGCATGTAGCCAGAGGGCGCCAGCACCAGCAGGCTGGCAAACAGGCTGAACAGCGCCGCCTGCTTGAAGTAGGGCTTCAGGGCCGCAATGGCCTCACTCAGCTCTGACGGGGGTTTGTTGCGACTCATGAGGCCTCCTCGACCATGACATATTCTGGAACTTCTGCACCGCTGGCCAGGGTGGACTCGGGTGGGTTTTCATCTTGTCCATCGCTGAACAAAAAAGACAACTCGAACACGCCGTCTGGACGGCGCGATAAAACAATTTCACGCAGCTTTTTTTCGTTGAAGTTCACTTCATCCTCTGGCTTTAAAGCCAAGGCAAAGCGAATCCGCCCATCCAGCGTGTACATGGACAACTGCCCTGCTTTTACGCTCAGCGTGTGCCGGTCAAAATAAACCGGGCAACTGTCAGAGAAGCGCAGCAGCGGCAAAGGCTTGTCCCCCATGCGCGCCAGATTAAAGGGGCTTTGGGGGTGCTGAAAAACAACGCGACTGGTGCGCGAGACAGAGTAAATGGCGTTGCACACCATTTGCGACCCCATGCTGGGAAACTGGTCACGCAGGGTGCGGTACATCAAATGATGCAGTGCAACACGGTTCCATACCTTGGTCTGTTGCACGGTGGGTGCCAGCGCATTGCACACCTGCGCAAACGCGACCTGCAAGGCTTGCAGGCTCGCCTGCTGCTCGGGCGTGGTGTTGAGCGGAATACGCAACATTAAATTCATATAGGAATTTTAGCACCCTCATATATGAACTTAATCGATCGTTGGTTTAGATAATCAACAGTTACGCCAAGTGAAGCTCACTCCCCGTGACCCCGATCAGCGCAATGGCGGCTGCGATGCCAGTAGGAGTCACCGCCGCTGCAATGGCCATGCCCTGCGATATCGACTCGGCTGGGGTGTTGTAGTTCAGGCCCCAGTCCACGGCAAAGGTCTTGGCCACGGTGAGTTTGTTGTCCAGCAGGTCAGCCACCCAGCCGTAGGTGGCGTCACCCTTGAAGGAGTGCGCTGAGTTGAGGATGTCGGTCACCAGTGAGCCGTGCGAGGCACGTCCACTGGCGAGTTCACCACTCCAATAGGCCAGACCACCCGCGTCTGCGCCTTCGTTGCGCCCAAGCACGTTTTTGTAGATGACATTCACGAAGGCAGCGTTTGTCATACGTGCTGAGAAGCCGGTCAGGCTGGCGTACTGGACCCCAGCGTTGTAGAAGGCTTCTGCTATTTGCGTCACACTTTGCCCAGCGCTCAGCTGGGCAATCCAGTAAGACAAGCCATCCGCGTCTGGGACCCGGTTGAAGAAAGCGACATAGAGTTCAGCCAAGCGGTTGACACCAGCCTGCGGCGCTGCTGCAGCTTGGGCTTGAATGGTGAGATTGATGGTTTTGTCAGCGTACTGGAGACGCTCGATATTTGTGAGGGTGTCGGTGCCGTCGCTGTAGGCGGTGCCGGTGTTGTCGCGCACCGTGTAGCTACTGCCCGTCTTGCTCAGGGTGTAGCTCGACAGGTTTCCACTGAAAACGGCGGTATCGGTGCCTGTGCCTCCATCGATCATGTCGTTGCCGCGGCCACCCTTCAAAACGTCGTTGCCGCCCAATCCAAACAGTTGGTCCGAGGCGTCTGTACCCGTCAGGGAGTCTGGCCCATCGGTACCAACAATGCCGAAACCGCTCGAAACGCTGCGTGCCGTCAGCGTGTACGCGCCAATGCCGGTGCTGTAATCGAGCGCGCCCAAGTAGTAGGTGCCGCTGCTGCTGGCGGTGAAGTTAATGCGTGCATTGCCGCTACCGGCACCGTCGTCGTCGAAGACCAATTGGAGTACGTCAGGGCCGTATAAATAGAGGTAGGGGTCAGTCAGACCTCCGCTGGTACGAGTTAGTTCGAACGTGTAGCTCAATCCTGCAACAAGCGAAACCTTGAACAGGTCGGCATCGCCGGGGGTATCGATGATGCCGGTTGACACCACTCCGTTTACGCTGACTACCCCATTGGTATCGGTGCTCCAAGGATAGTCATCGGTCAAACGACTCGCCGTCAGTTCGTAAGACCCCAAGCCAGAACCGGCGTCGTAGGCTGCCAGGTAATAGGTGCCCGAGGCGGAGGCGGTGTAGAAGATCTCGGCGTTGAGGTTGCCGGCACTATCGTCATCAAAGGTGATCAACCCCACGTCAGCGCCGTACAGCGCCAGATAGGGGTCGGGCAGGCCGTTACTGATAGCACGAAATACATAGCGTTCACCGGCCAATAGCGTTAACTTAAAAAGGTCACCGTCGTCGACGAACTGGATCGCACCACGCGTGGCACCGCCATCGACCACCACTACGCCTGTGGTATCAACTGACATGGGGAAATCATCGACGATGGTGATACTGGCCGTGCTGAAGTTCAACGCGGTGCTACCGCTAATGCCGGAGAAGGCGTTGCCAGCGACGTCTTTAATGACGCCGCTGGCGAGATTGACGTAATAACTGCCACCGCTCGCAAGATCGGCGATGGGGTTGATGGTGACGGTGGTGCCATTGACCGAGACTTGACTGGTGTCGGTGACGGCGATGGTGCGGGCCACGCTGCCGTTTGCGTTGTAGATGAAAATACTGCCGCTGCCAGCCTGCACCGCTTCGTTGAAAATCAGCATCAGGTTGGCGCTGGTGACCACGCTGGTGGCGTTGTCAACTGGAGAGCTGCTGACAAGCGTCGGTGCGGTAGTGTCAACAGAGGTCTGGGTGGCGGTGATGAAGTTGTAAGCGGCGCTGCCGGTAATGCCGGCGAAGGCATTGCCAGCGAGATCTTTAATGACGCCGCTGGCAAGGTTGACGTAGTAACTGCTGCCGCCTGCAAGATCGACGCTGGGGTTGATGATGACGGTGGTGCCGCTGATGGTGACTTGATTGGTGTCGGTGACGGCGATAGTGCGGGCCACGCTGCCGTTTGCGTGGTAGATGACAATGTTTCCGCTGCCAGCCTGCACCGCTTCGCTGAAGGTCAGCACCAGATTGGCGCTGGTGGTCACGCTGGTGGCATTGTCGGCAGGATTGGTACTGACCAAAGTTGGCGCACTGAGGTCACTTGCCACTAACTGATCATAGGCGCGCAGCACATCTGCGAACTGGAAGTACTCAACCCGTATGTAGGTGTCGGTACCTGAAAACGCACTAGACACAGTAAACAGGTTGGCCAGCGAGTTGTAGCTGAAAGTGTAGCTTACCAGTGTGCCAGACAACACTGCCGTGTCGGTGCCACGGCCACCGTCAATCGTGTCGTCGCCTGCGCCACCGATCAGGATGTCGTCACCATCGAGACCGAACAGCGTGTCGTTGCCAGCACCGCCGTTCAAGACGTTCCCTGCTGCGTTTCCCGTGAGCACGTCGCTACCCCACCCCCCCACAGCGTTTTCGATGATGCAACCATAGGCAATGACGATGTTGTTTGTCATGTCGTTGGTCGAAGAAAAAACACCTGCTTCAAGGTGGATATCGGATCGGGTGGACCAACCGCTGAAATTGAGGGTGTCAATGCCGCCGGAGTCGAAAATGGTCAGAATGGGGTTTGGATTGCGCGAAAAATCGTAAAGTGCGGCGTCATTGCCGGTCAAAGTGCAACCAAAGCCATAGGTTGTGTTGCCCGTGCGCGTGGTGGTGGAGGCGCCATAAATCTGCTGAATCACCATGACATCGTTGAGCATGGGCGTCTGCGGGCCGTAATCTCGCCCATCGCTCCCGCGCCAGTCGGCACTGGCCACATCGGCGGAGCGCAGAGGCGCACTCGGGCCAAAGTAGGACATGATCGACAGCACTACCGAATCTTGGTACGACGAAGGCGTGAACGACCCTGCTCCGTTGTAATCGCCCATGTGATTGAGACCCAGGGCATGGCCAATCTCATGAATCATGGTCTGGAAGCCATAGTTGCCGATGGCAATCGTCACCAGCGAAGGCTCAGAAGAGTTAAACCAGACAGTGCCACCGCTTGGGTAATAGGCGTGGGCGTAGCTAATGCCTGTGCTAGTGTAGACAAACTCGATGTTCGATGACGTGGCGGTTGTCTGCGACATGGTGCGGGCGATCAGGTCATCCCAAGTCATGATAGCCAGGCTGAACATCGCTTTCTGGGAGCCCGTGGCAGGTCGAAAGGCGGCACCCTCTCCTTGGGTAATGGTCAGTCCGGCTGTCGTGAGCGGAAATGCATAGGTAATAGTCGCATTGCTCCAAGCATAGTTCGAATTGAGTTGCCTAGAAACTTGGGCATCTGTCCAGTTTGAAGCGGTCATGAAGTCTTTCGATGGTGATCGGGCGCAAGCGATCTTTCCATTTAGTCAATCGCAATCTTGGTCTGATCTGGATTTAATAACTCTACCGACCCAACGATAGGAGCTGATGAAACGCAAGCAGACTGACGACCATCATGCGGCAATACCATACAACACTTTTTCGTAGATTGACACCGTTTTGTCAACACACTCGCCCCAACTCAAAGCAGACGCCCGGTCAAGACCCAGCGCGGTTGCAGACAGGCGCCAACGCTCGTCCTCCAAACCCAGCGCCAGCGCTGCAGAGAGGGCTGATACATCGTTTGGATCAACCATCATGGCTGCGGCACCAACGACTTCGGGCATGGAGGAGACATTTGACGTGACCACCGGCACCCCGCTCGCCATGGCCTCCAATGGAGGCAGGCCAAACCCCTCATACAGCGACGGGTAAGCAAACAAATGGGCACCCGAATACAAAAATGGCAAATCATTTTGTGCGACAAAATCAAGGTACCGCACCCATCCCGTCGATGCCGCTTTTTCAATACGGTCATGAATAGATTCAGATCGCCAACCTCGCGCCCCAACCAAAACCAGCGGCCAGCGCTTGCGTATCGCCACTGGCAACGCTTCATAAGCTGACAACAAACGAGCAAGGTTCTTACGCGGCTCGATAGTTCCAACACACAAGGTGTAACCTCCCGCCGACAAGCCATAGCGACGCAGAACTGGCGACAAATCGGTAGCAGATCGGGGGTGAAAAACTGGATCTACACCGAGAGGTACCGCAGCAATGCGGTCAGCAGGCCAACCGAAATGGAGAATCACCTCTTGGCGTACAGACTCGGCATCCGTGATCAGGAAACTGGCCAGCCGCAAAGTGTCGGGGAGCGCCCGCTCCAAATAATCCACGCGCGCCGCAGGGTGAAATTGTGGAAAACTCACGTGCGACAGATCGTGAATAGTCGCTACTGAACGCCCAGGGAAAGGGGGTAAAAAATAGTTGGGAGAGTGAAACAACGCATTCGCTTCATGACGCAAACGCCACCCAAACAAAGGGGGCGTTAGCGTTTGATAAAGTCGAACGGCTAATCGATTGCTTGCCAGACGACTGCGCAAGCTAAGTTTTGGGGCCGCGGCAGCACCCGCAATCTGTGTACTGGCCTCACTAAAACCTGCCAAATCTTCTTTGGTCAGCCAGCGACCAAAACTAAAAAAACGCGTCTGCTGAATAGACGGATGTTCAGGCAGTCGCAGCGCCAACTCGTAAGCATAGCGACCGATCCCTGTGAGCGGTGCCGCGATAGCATCGGTCGCTAAAATTACATTCATTCCCTGCACTTTGTATTAAAGCTCGTCCACCAATTCGCCTGCGCGGGACAGAAAAAACCACCCCCCCAAGATCAGCAGGCCTAAGGTAAGCAGGCAAAGCGGCCACAGAGTGATCCAATCAGGCCACTTTTGATCTAAAAAAATCGTTTGATAACCTGCGATGAGGGGATGCATGGGGTTAAAACGCAGCATCTTTTGTGCTATCACGGGCAAAGTTGCAAAGGTATAAATGATGGGTGTGAGCCAGAACCAAAACTGGAGAACGATTCCCGTTAGCTGACCAACGTCCCGAAAAAAAACATTGAGCGTACCGAGTAGGGTACCGAGCCCAAGGGCAAACAGCACCTGCAAAGCCAGGAGCGGAATTACAGCAAAGATTGGCCAGCCAGGCCACTGTCCAATAAGTAGCAAAAACGCGAGGTAAAGGCTAAATACGATCGCGAAGTTCAGCAGTGCTGACAAAGCGACTATGGCAAGCAAACAAATGCGCGGGAAATTGGCTTTTTTGATAAGGTTGGCATGCTCCAAAAACACACCGTTCAGTCGGCCCAGCATCTCAGCAAACAAGCCCCAGGTGATAACGCCAGCACACAAGTAAATGCTGAACGCAAAAGGCTTGCTTTCATGGCCCGCCAAGGTCGCCCGCATGAGCTGACCAAAGACAACGGTATAGATGATGATCATGGCCAAGGGATTGGCAACGGACCAAAAAGCCCCCAGCATTGACTCGCGGTATTTTCCGTTGAACTCTCGGCGTACGCTGCCCAGTACAAAGCCACGGAAGGCCCACAAAGCATGAATCATGGACGTGTTGGGAATATTCAGCATGACGGGGTATCCTGGGAACCTTCAGGTTTGGTCTTACTCACTGTATTCGGCGGTTCCTGTACATCTATCAAAGCGATGCGTTGATTGAGACGGCGAACTTGCCTCTCTAATTGGGTGTGGGTGATGTCAGCGTAAAGTGACTTCACAAAAAGAACCACGACGGCACCGAGCAGTAGTGCAGCCGGCGGGTACGTGATACCGATCCAACCAGCAACGCGGTCAATGGAGCCAGGCCATAGACCCAGCATTGCCGCCAACGCAGCAATAAATATCCAGAACAAGGCGTGCAAGATGTAAATGTGATCACGGCGCAGTAGATGCACGATGAAGACAGCCAAACCCAATCCCAGTAAGCTGGTAGTAATCTGCAAATTCAGCATTATGGTTTCGTCAATGTCATGGAATTATTTGGCGAGGTTTTTTCAGCCGTTTTAGCTGTCGGCAGACTCAATTGCTGTTGCAAGTTGTTGTAAATCGGATTGTTGGGTTCGGCTCGCAGGGCCAGCTCCAAGTCTTTTGCACTGGCGGCACGGTTACCTTGATAGAAGTAAGTTAGGGCCCGTGCATAGTACGCTGGACCGGTAGGGCGCTCAGCAATAGCGGGGTTGAGAATGGCCATGGCACCGGCATAGTCTTTTTTACCGACAAGCGCCATGCTTAAACCAACCTGATAGCGCTGCCGAAGCGGGTCCTCGCGGACAAGCGCTTGGTAGCTCGTGATAGCGCTCTCGTAATTCTGCGTAGCGACGGCAGACTCTGCCAAGCGCAGTCGAGTGAATTGCTCAGCCTCTGCCGCTTGGGGTTTTTGCAAGGCCAAGGTAAAACTGTCAAACGCTTCCTTGAAGCGGCCCAGCGCATAGTGAGATTCACCGCGTTGGTAATAAAGCGCTGATTCAGTGAAGCCTTTGGCTTCCGCTTGCAAAAAGTTGTCCAGTGCCTGCGAATGTTGTTTAAGTTGCTGCAGACTCACGCCCATATTGAAGCGTGCTGATCCTAATGGCTCACCCAGGGCCTCGGCTTGGCTGAACAGGCGCAGTGCTTCGTTGTAGTTGCCCTGATCCTGGTATTCCGCGCCTAGATTGAGCAGAGGACGCCAACGGCCGACGGCATTGGCTGGCGCCGTTTTGTCGACCTTTTCGCTAGCGTCGAACCAAGCGGTGCTGGCGGAATGCAGACTAGCGATGCGTTCAAAGCTGAAGGCTGCCAACATCGCCACCACCAACAAACAGACAGCGTAAAGCGCCTTGCTTGAGCGCCCTACAAGAGGCAGCGCCAGCAAGATAGGGATGGCTATTGACCAGAGGTAGCTGCGATAAAGCACGAACGGGTCCTGCAGCCAAACTGTTGTAAATTCGGTCAAAAACAACAGCCCAGGCATAAGCAGACAAAGACCGAGTAAGCCGAAAACGTCGCTGCGGCGAATGACCAACCAAATGCCAACTATCAGGGTCGTGAGCCAACCGACCGCGCCAAGAAGGTGCAAACTCCAAAGCGTCAAAGGAAAAGTCGGGCGAAGGTCGATGGCCATCCAGCCAACATAGGGCAATAACCACAACAGCGCGTAATGAAAAAATAGACCCGCCTGATTAACGATGCTCAAAGGATAGAGATGCGCACTGATGCCCGGTTGTTGCAGCTCCAACTGGGCTGCGAAAGCGCGTGAGGTTTCGTCAAACAAGGTCCCAACGATGGAACCGTAGCGGCTGTACAACAGCGACCCCACAGCCAACAGTACTAAAGCAGCGATTGCTGCGACTTTCAATACGCGCTGCAGATTCGGTCGCTGAATAAAGATGTACAAAGGCACCACCAGCAAAATAGCGGTGACCGCGTGCTCTTTTGCAGCCACGGCAAGCACATAGACAAAAAGTGCGAGCAAGAACCAACGCAATTGGCCATTAATAAGACCACGTACGTAGCTCCAACAGGCCACAACGACCAGCAAAGTGGCCATCAAGATGGAGCGTTGAATTAGGTAGGCAACCGCGTAAACAGCTACCGGATTGAAGGCCCACAGCGCAACGCCGAAACTTGCGGCCACTTGTAGTGAAGACGAGAATTGAGCGGTATCGGCGCCGTGTTCGTTATCCCATTGAACGCGTTTCAAAAGTTGCATCACAAATGCATAAAGTGCAAGGGCGGTAGCAATGTGCAGGCCGATATTGAAAACACGCTGTTTCCACCATCCGTCGCCTAAAATCTGTGATAACCACACAAAACTGCCGTATGACAGCATCCGAACTTTAAGCTCGATCACGCTGCCATACACGCCAAAGATGGACCCGTCAGTCAGGCGGCCATCGTCAAACACCAGTTGATTGTTGATTCCAAACGCATACAAGATGGCTATACCCGTGCTAAGTGCGACAGCGAATAGCAACGTCGTTAATCGTGGTGTCATGTCGGGGCTCTAAATGTTGCGTGGCTTGACTAAATTTCGATTGTAGATGTTCAAAAAATGAGGGATTTTGTTTTGCTGTTTTTCATAACTTTGAGGGATAACCTCATTCATCGAGGAGGTCTTGGTTTACTAGGGGTGGCAATGATCGGGGCGTTGCACGCCCCTGCACATGCTGATGTGTGGCGCTACGTCGATGAAAACGGTGTGACTCAGTTTACTAACCAGCCCCCTGGAAAGAACGCGAAACTGGTCATTCAGTCCGGCTTAGAAGCACCTATTCAGGCTTTGACCGAGCGTCAGGATGCTCCCGACGCAGCCGCCCATCGCGCGGTGGCGGTGATGAACGCTTCACCTGTTTTCCAAGAGTTACAAGGCAGTCTGACTGCCGCTTCGCTGTCACACGGAGTGGACTACGAATTGCTAAAAGCGGTTGTCGTCGCTGAGTCTGCGTTTAATCCCAAGGCGGTTTCCCCCAAAGGGGCGGTCGGATTGATGCAGATCATGCCAGCCACCGCTCGCCGTTACGGCGTACAACCTGAGCAGGGTTCAACGGTAGAGAGCAAGCTCACCGATCCGGACCTCAATATTCGCACTGGAACCCGCTATCTCGCCGACTTGTTGCGTATGTTCGGGGGCGAGACCGAGCTGGCAGTGGCCGCTTACAACGCCGGGGAAGGGGCGGTCATGAGGGCGGGCAACCGTATCCCAAATTACAAAGAGACACAGCAGTATGTAAGGAAAGTGATGGCGGTTTACCGCGTGCTACAGATCCGTTAAACCAATGAAAGACGTCGCTGCGACGTCAGTCTCTCTTTTGAAACGGCTCAGCAAGTCTCAGCGAACAATTCGCGCCCAATCAACATGCGGCGAATTTCGCTGGTGCCAGCCCCAATTTCGTACAACTTGGCATCACGCCACAAACGACCCAGCGGGTACTCGTTGATGTAGCCATTGCCGCCAAAAATCTGCACGCCCTCGCCTGCCATCCAGGTGGCTTTCTCAGCCGTCCACAGAATGACACTGGCGCAGTCTTTGCGAACTTGGCGCACATGCTCGGTGCCCAGCAAGTCCAGATTTTTGGCCACGGTGTAGGCAAAAGAGCGCCCTGCTTGCAGCACGGTGTACATGTCGGCCACTTTGCCCTGAATCAACTGAAACTCGCCAATGCTCTGACCAAACTGCTTGCGGTCATGGATATAAGGCAGCACGTTGTCCATGACGGACTGCATGATGCCCAGCGGGCCGCCGCTGAGTACGGCGCGCTCATAGTCCAGCCCGCTCATCAGCACCTTGGCACCCGTGTTCAAGCCCCCCAAAATCTGCGAGGCGGGAACTTCGACGTTGTTGAACACCAGCTCGCCGGTGTGTGAGCCGCGCATGCCCAGCTTGTCGAGCTTTTGCGCCACCGAAAAACCCTTCATGTCCTTCTCAATCAAAAACGCGGTGACTCCCCGCGCGCCCAACTCGGGTTCAGTTTTGGCATAAACCACCAAGGTGTCAGCGTCGGGGCCGTTGGTGATCCACATCTTGCTGCCGTTGAGCAGGTAATAGCCGCCCTTGTCTTCGGCCTTGAGCTTCATGCTGATCACGTCAGAACCAGCGCCCGGCTCGCTCATGGCCAACGCACCCACATGCTCGCCACTGATGAGCTTGGGCAGGTACTTGGCGCGCTGCTCAACGCTGCCGTTGCGCTTGATTTGGTTCACACACAGATTGCTGTGGGCACCGTACGACAAGCCGACGGAGGCGCTGGCACGCGAGATCTCTTCCATGGCAATCATGTGCGCCAAATAGCCCATGTTGGCCCCCCCCCACTCTTCGCCCACGGTGATGCCGAGCACGCCCAAGTCGCCCATTTTGCGCCACAGGTCCATGGGGAACTGGTCATTTCTATCAATTTCAGCCGCACGTGGGGCGATCTCGGCTTGGGCAAAGTCGCGCACGGCGTCGCGCAGGGCGTCGATGTCTTCACCGAGTTGGAAGTTCAGTCCGGGCATATTGTTCATGGTGGGTCTCTTTGTATTTAAGGAATCAATAGGTTTGGGGCACAGGCATCAGCGTTTGTTGCATCACGGCGCACACACTCTCTTTGCCGTCATCGCTCAGATGTACCACATCGGCTGTGGTCACGATGAGCCGGCGCCCTGCTTTGATGACGTGGCCCGTGGCGCGCAACTCGCCGCCTTGAAATGCAGCGAGAAAGTTAATCTTGTATTCAACACTGGTCACTTCCATGCCCTCAGGCGCTTGGGTTAAACCCGCGTAGCCGCCGGCAATGTCCGCCAAAGCGCCAATGGCACCGCCATGAAAACCCGCCTGTTGTTGGGTGACGCGCTCAGAGTACGGCAATGCGATCTCACACAGCCCCCGCTCCACACGCACCAACCGGGCACCCAGATGGGTCATTAGCCCCTGACGCTCAAAGCTGGCGGCCACCCGCTGCCAGACTTCACTGTCGGCGCTCACACAGTCACCGCTGCGGTTTTAGAGCGCTCCGCTTTTTTCTGGGCTTTGGTCAAGAGGGCGCGGGCTTCCCGCTGGTGCACCTTGAGCTCGTCCATATTGGCTTGTAAATCTTTCATTTGATCTTCTAACTGCTTTTGGTGATCGGCCAGTACCAACAGAAACTTCTCCAACTGCGCCCCGGTATCACGCGGGCTGTCGTACATGTCGATGATGTCCTTGGCCTCGGTCAAACTGAGACCCAAACGCTTGGCGCGCAGGGTCAACTTGAGGCGTGTGCGATCGCGCCCGCTGTAAATGCGATTGCGCCCGCCAGGCCCGCTGCGCTCGGGCTGCAGCAGGCCCATGTCTTCATAAAAACGCATGGCACGGGTAGTGAGGTCAAACTCCCTCGCTAGGTCGCTGATGCTGAAAGTGGTGGCCATAGGATGGGTTGTTTTGAGTGGCTTTGACGGAAGCGTCTCGGCCTAGAATGCCTATTTTGATTGACGTTTACGTCAACGTCAATTATCAGTCAAAACGAAGGATCCGCTTGAACCATCACGCCGACACACTTGAACAAGCCCTGCACTACCCGCTGGGCGACACGCTGCCTACCCCAGGTAGCACCGTCACCGTCGTGCCCGGTGTGAAGTGGGTGCGCATGACGCTGCCCTTTGCCTTGAACCACATCAACCTGTGGCTGCTGCGCGACGAGATCGACGGTGTCCACGGCTGGAGCATTGTGGATTGTTGCATCAGCGCTGACGATTCCAAAGCCCAGTGGGAACAGGTGTTTGCCAACGAGCTGGAAGGTTTGCCCGTTTTACGGGTCATCGTGACCCACATGCACCCCGACCACATCGGTTTGGCGCACTGGCTGTGCGAGCTTTGGCATGTGCGCCTGTGGATTAGCGCCACCGACTACACCATGGCCCGTATCGGCTGCCAAGGCCCGACCGGTTTTGGTGGCGAGGCGGCAGCAGCGTTTTTTGCCGCTCATGGACTGACCGACCCTACGTCGGTGGCCAAAATCAAAGCGCGCGGCAGCTACTACCCCACCCTAGTGCCTGCTGTGCCCGCACAGTTTAGGCGCATGCAAGACGGCGACACGCTGACGATTGGCGGGCGCGCATGGCGCTGCATCAGTGGCTATGGTCATGCGCCTGAGCACATTGCGCTGTACTGCGACGAATGGAAAGTGCTGATTGGCGGCGACATGATGCTGCCGCGTATTTCCACCAACGTGAGCGTCTATGACCAAGAGCCCGAGGCCAACTCGCTCAAGCTGTTTCTCAATTCCATTGACAAGTTCAAGGCACTGGATGCGAACACACTAACGTTGCCCTCCCATGGCAAACCCTTCACCGGCTTGCACGCGCGTATTCAACAATTGCACGATCACCACGGGGACCGCTTGGCTGAGGTGCTTCACGCGTGTTCGATCCAACCCAGCAGCGCTGCCGACATGTTGCCGGTGCTCTTCAAACGCACGCTGGACCTGCACCAAACCACCTTTGCCATGGGCGAATCCATTGCCCACCTGCATGCGTTATGGTTTGACGGACAGTTGCAGCGCCAATTGGGTGAGGACGGTATTTACCGGTTTGGTGCACTGTCGATTGAGGCGCTGAGCACCACTCACCTCACCGTTCGCGTTTGAGGTTAGCGGGTGGGTGGGCGTGGCGCAGGTTCGGCCTTGAGTAAGCGGCGGCGCTGCTGGTAATCAGGCATCACGGAGGCCACGGTGGCCCAGAAGCGGGGGCTGTGGTCCATGACGCGCAGGTGGCTGAGTTCATGCACCACCACGTAGTCGATCACGCTGACATCAAAGTGAATGAGGCGCCAGTTCAGCCGAATAGTGCCGTCGCTCTTGGCACTGCCCCAGCGGGTGGCGGCATTGCTCAGGGCCAATTTTCGCCACTGCACTTGCAACTGGGGCGCAAAGTGGTTCAAGCGCTCAACAAACAAGGCGCGGGCGTGGCGCATGAGCCAAAGCTGCGCGGCCGCCTGCACCTGCTCCGGCGTGGCCGCCAGCGGCAAAGGGATCACCAGCTGCTGTAAAGCTTTGGCACCCGCATCCATGGGTGGCAGGGTGCGAAGTTCCACGCCGGCCCGCAAGCGCCGCTGCGGGTCGAGCACCAGCGTCACCGGCGCGCCCAGCAAAGGCAGCGGCGCACCGTGGCACCACGTCATGCGCTGCGACTGGGCTTGGGCGTGGCGGGCACGGGTTTCCTGGAGCTTGCGCGTGATCCAACTTGCTTTTTCTTGCAGCGCTGCCTCAACCTGCGCCAGCGTGACCCACTGGGGGGCGCGCACCACCAATCCTTCGGCGCTCACCGAGAAACCAATGGTGCGCCGCTGGCCACGCTTGAATTCAAAGGCCACACGCCAACCGCCCAAGTGGGTGGCGCGGTTGGCGCGGGGGTGGCTCAACGGCGGGGCGCCAAGCTCAGCGTCGACCTCCAGCGCGATCTGCTCAGCAGAATCAATCGGTTTGAACGCTACTTTATTGATAGCTGCTTGCGCAGATGGAGTATGGGCTAGCGGCTGATTTGGCTCAAAAAAATCAAACGTGAACTGAAGCAGTGGATGCATGGCCACGCGCTAGACGGCAGGGGGATAAGCCTCAGGGTCGATGCGGCGCATCTCGGCTTCGATCCAGCCCTCGACTTCGCGCATCAACTCTTTGGGCTCGCGCCCCACGCTGGGAATGGCCGGGCCAATGGACACTTGCACCACACCCGGATGTTTCACAAAACCCTCGCGCGGCCAACACTTGCCCGTGGACACGGCAACCGGGATCACCGGCGCGCCCACTTCGACGGCCAAGCGGGTGCCAGCGGTTTGGTAGGTACCGCGTTGGCCCCGCGCCATGCGTGTGCCTTC
>JBAQDW010000494.1:0-6574 GCA_049286445.1 Rhodoferax sp.
GAAGCCGGATTGGAAAAATCAGTAGAACCGAATACAAAAAAACGGGGCAGCGCCGTCCAGCTGTGTGTCAAATCGAGTGCAGCTTAAACTGAGTTCAAAATTGTCTTGACTCTGGGGTCCACTTTAGGCTTCTTTCGCCCACGCCCATTAAAAACTTTCAACTATTGGCTCAGCGACCGGTATATTGTTTCCAAGGGAACACTCTTAAGCATAAGGTGAATTGAGAAAACGATCGCTTCAAAGAGAAATGTTGGCATTGGCAGGTGATGGGGATCTGTTGAAGGCAGCCCTTTAGAATCCGGGAATGTCTTATTTAGTGCTCGCCCGCAAGTACCGTCCCCGAAACTTTAGTGAGATGGTGGGGCAGGGCCATGTCGTTCAGGCGCTTAGCAATGCGCTGACCACGCAGCGCCTTCATCACGCCTATTTATTCACGGGAACGCGGGGCGTTGGCAAGACCACTGTGTCTCGCATTTTGGCCAAGTCGCTAAATTGCCAAGGCACCGATGGAAAGGGTGGCATTACCGCCAGTCCATGCGGGGTTTGTCAAGCGTGCCGCGACATCGATTCTGGTCGTTTTGTTGACTACACAGAACTGGACGCAGCGTCTAACCGGGGTGTTGACGAGGTCCAATCTTTACTTGAGCAGGCCGTTTATAAGCCGGTGCAAGGGCGCTTTAAGGTGTTCATGATTGATGAGGTTCACATGCTCACCAATACGGCTTTTAATGCCATGTTGAAGACTTTGGAAGAGCCACCCGAGTATCTGAAATTTGTTTTGGCCACGACGGACCCTCAAAAAGTTCCTGTCACTGTGCTGTCGCGCTGTCTGCAATTCAATCTTCGACCCATGGCCCCCAAAACCATTTGCGAACACCTGGAGAAGGTGCTTTTGCCTGAGGGAGTGGCGTTTGACGGTCAGGCACTGCGCTTGTTGGCACAAGCAGCCCATGGATCTATGCGCGATGCCTTAAGTTTGACCGATCAAGCGATTGCTTTTGGTTCAGGACGATTAGACGAAGCGACGGTTCGACAAATGCTGGGCAGCGTAGATCGCTCTTACGTTTTCCGACTGATTGAAGCGCTCGCTGCTGGGGATGGCAAAACGGTGGTTGAAGTCTCCGAAACGCTGCGTATAAATGGTTTGAGTGCTGCATCCACGCTGGAGGAGATGACTGCAGTGTTACAGCGCATGGCGGTTTTCCAGGCGGTTCCCTCTCATTGGGATGCGGATGACACCGATCCTGATGCTGGAGATGTCGCTCGTCTGGCACAACTCATGCCTGCTGACGAAACACAGTTGCTGTACAGCATTTGTTTACACGGTAGAGGTGAGTTGGGCCTAGCACCAGACGAATACGCGGCGCTGACGATGGTGTTACTTCGCATGTTGGCGTTCAAGTCCGTCCATGAGCAGAGGGTTCCACAGGAAAAAAAAACTCTGAATTGCGGTAATTTGTTGAACCCAAAATCGCAGGGAAAGTCGTTACCTGGTCTTGCACCACCAGAATTTCCCTCGTCTGAAGTTGCCGATGAAAGAGTTAATGCTGTTGTTTTTCTTGAGGAAAAAGAGGTTCCACCCCTTGAGAGTGCTGCGCAAGACGCTATCAAAATAGGAGCTTTTGACTCCAGTAGACCCGTGCATCAGGTGCCAGTCGTCAGCAGTTCATCCGCATCTGACAGAACGCGTCATAACCATCACCTGCCACTGCGAGATGTTGAACCCGCAGAGCAGGCGCTGGTGAAAATGGGTGCGGTGCCTGTACGAGTTCAAGCGGATTCTCGGGCAGAAGCGTTGGCAGGGCAGTCGGCCACACAGGTACTTATTCCTGGCGAAGAGGGCGATTTCTGGTTTCAAACGGTATCCGACATGGCAAGTCGAGAACAAATAACGGCGCTAGTGCGAGAGTTGGCGCTCCAATCGCAATTGATTGCCCGTGACACTGACCAATGGCTTCTTCGCGTGGAGAGGGAGTCATTGAATCAGGCCAGTGCACGAGAGCGACTGACTGCCGCTTTGCAAGCCTCCGGTTATTCAGTTCGTCTGGCTATCGAAGTTGGACGAGTTACCGACACCCCTGCGCGACGAAACGCAGCAGCCTTGGCGGAGACCCAGTTGGTCGCAGAGCAAATCATTTTTGATGACTCGTTTGTTCAGGCCATGATGCGCGAGTTTGCAGCGAAAATCGTGCCTGGAAGTATCAAGCCAGGCTGATCTCATCTGCTGGCTGACGTGTCAATCGATGCGTCCATTTAATCGCTTTTAATCATCACTTAACGCAAGGAATATCTATGTTCAATAAAGGACAACTCGCTGGCCTCATGAAGCAGGCACAGGCAATGCAAGACAACATGAAGAAGGCCCAAGATGAGTTGGGTAACGTCGAGGTCTCTGGTGAATCAGGCGCAGGGCTAGTGAAAGTTGTGATGACCTGTAAACACGACGTCCGCCGCGTCACCATTGACCCCAGCCTTCTGGCTGAGGACAAAGACATGTTGGAAGATCTCGTGGCAGCAGCATTCAATGACGCTGTTCGCAAAGCCGAGGCGACTTCAGGTGAAAGGATGGGAAAGCTGACTGCCGGTATGCCTGGACTGCCTGGAGGTATGAAATTCCCTTTCTAAACGAACCCAGCACGGTCTTCAAAAGATCCGTGAGTTGCTGATGGCGGACTTAACTTCACTTGATGCACTGGTGCATGCCCTGCGTTGTTTGCCAGGAGTGGGCGTGAAATCGGCTTCTCGGATGGCGTTTCACCTTTTGCAGCACGACCGCAGCGGTGCTCAAGAACTGTCTCGGGCGTTGCACGACGCAGTTGAATCGGTACAACACTGCGAGTTGTGCCATACCTTTACACAGGCCAGAGTTTGCAGCACGTGCTTGGATGCTCGTCGCGATGCCAGCAAGCTCTGCGTTGTCGAAACGCCTGCTGACCAGTCAGCCGTGGAGCGAACGGGCGCTTACGCAGGGTTGTATTTCGTGTTAATGGGCAAACTGAGCCCCTTGGATGGTGTGGGACCCAAGGATATTGGTCTTGAAAAACTGTTTAACCGAGCCTGCGATGGCACGGTTCAGGAGGTGATTCTGGCGACCAACTTCACAGCTGAAGGTGAAGTTACTGCTCATGCGATCACCGAAGGTTTGAAAGCCAAGGGTTTACGACTGACTCGGCTAGCGCGTGGCGTTCCTGTAGGTAGTGAGTTGGAATATGTTGATTTGGGCACCATTGCGCACGCCTTGGTGGATCGCCGTTAGGCATTTGTCTTTGATCTTTAATCATGATCGTCGCTCGTTTTACAGTTGCTTATTGGTGCGTCTTGATTGCTGCAATTCTGCCAATTTTGTGCGCAGGTATTGCCAAATGGGGGACGTTTGGGCACCCGCGCCGCGAAGGGGGTTTCGATAACGAAAATCCTCGCGCATGGTTAGCCGGACAAACGGATTGGCGCGCCCGAGCCAACGCCGCCCAAGCCAACAGTTTCGAGTCGCTTCCCTTTTTTATTGGGGCTGTCATCATTGCCCATCAATTGGGTGCCAATCAACTCCGGTTGGATGTGCTTGCCTTTTTGTTCATTGTGCTGCGTCTGATGTTTATCATGACCTATGTGGCGGGCGTATCGACTGCACGGTCAGTGCTTTGGGCTTTGGCTTTCGCCATTCACATTGCCATTTTGTTCACTGCCTACCGTTGAGTTTCGGTGTAGGCCCGTTCAGGAAGTTCCCGATGGGTTTGGGATGTGAACTAGCTGTTCTCAACAGCCTGATAACAAGGAGGTGAGGAAGGCAGTGAACGAGGTCAATTTACCGGCGTAATTTTATTGCCTTGGCTGCTTTAGCATCTGCATTCACCGTCCCCAGCATTCCTCGTGCCCAGCCACGGCTCGAAAAATCCAGAGTTCTGATGCCATTAACGAGCGATCAGACATTCCGTTTTTGCCGTTGACCATTGCCAACAGACTTGGATATTTTCGCGACGAAGGGTTGGATGTCGAACTGGTTGATTTTTCTAGTGCCAGCAGCGCGCTCTAGGCCCTTCTAAAGGGTTCTGTTCAGGTTGGAGCTGGTGGCTACGAGCAAATTTTGGGTACGTCCGCTCGAGGTCATTTCTTGCAGTCCTTTGTTTTTCTGGGTCGACCGCCTGCCATTGCCATGGGAGTTTCCACTCGTAATCTGCCGCATTTCAAAACGGTGGCTGACCTTAAAGAAAGAAGGTAAGCGTCTGGCCGCTCACATCTTGAATAGCGTCTGAAAGGTTGAGTTAGTGTGCGCGATGAACATCGTGCACACCATGGCGAGCGAAGCTCGCACCGCCAAGAGGCGTTATTACAGCCCCGAACTCAAACTTCAAGTGGTTGCGGCTTGCGCCCGAGCAAATTCCTCCATAGCTGGTGTGGCCATGCAGCATGGCGTTAATGCCAACATTGTTCACCGTTGGCTACGCGAACACAGTCAAGGAACCTTGGTTGCACAGCCGCTGGCGTTTGTTCCGGTCACGTTGCAATCCAGCACTGAAGTCGCTGCGCCCGTATCGGCTGCGCAAGCCACTGGGGAAATCCGGATGGAATTGCGCCGTGGATCAGCCACGGTGACGGTGACCTGGCCAAGCCAATTGGCAGGCGAATGTGGCGTTTGGTTGCGCGAGTGGTTGCGATGATCCGCATCGACGCCTTGTGGCTGGCCGTAGGGCCCATGGACATGCGTGCAGGAAGCGATCGTTTGCTTGCCCGTGTTGTGCAGGTTTTTGGCTCGGCCCAGGCCCACCACGGTTACCTGTTCGCCAACGCGCGTGCCACACGCATCAAGTTGCTGGTGCATGATGGGTTTGGCGTGTGGTGTGCATCGCGCAGGCTCAATGTGGGGCGCTTCGTGTGGCCGCAAGCTGATGGGCATAGCACGGCTCCCGTGACTTTGACAAAGCAACAATTCGATGCTTTGGTACTGGGACTTCCCTGGCAGAGACTGGAACAAATGAGGGTGATTACGCGTATGTAATTACGTCTAAAAAAGAGTCAAAAATCAATTGGAATATCTCCCAATATCGGGAGCCTTTGAGGCGCTTTATAGTTTGTGCATGCTCGACCCGCATGCAATAAAAGTCCAGGATATTTCAGCTCTGAACCCGAGCGAATGGACGTCTTTTGCAGGGCAACTATTGGCCCAGATCAACGAGCAAAGTAAGCACATTGCCGAGCAAGCCAAACGCATCAACGCTGATGCCCAAGCCATCAAGTGGCGCGACGCCAAGATTGAGAGCATCACCTTCCAATTGACGCGCCTGAAGGCTTGGAAGTTCGGTGCCAAGACCGAGCGCATGAGTGCTGAGCAGCGCTCTCTCTTCGAAGAGACACTGGCCGCTGACCAAGCTAGCTTGGAGGCGCAACTGGGCGCCTTGCAGTCCAGTGGTTCGACCCAAGACCGGGGCACACCAGACAAGCAACCACGCCGCCAACCCAAACGCGAAGCACTGGCGCCACACTTGCCGCGTGTGGATACCCGTGTTGAGCCTGAGAATACCAACGGTCCATCCCCAGAATGCGGCCAACCCATGGTGCGTGTGGGCGAGGACATCAGCGAACGTCTGGATATCGTGCCGGCGCAATTCTTCGTGCAGCGTCAGATTCGGGGCAAGTGGGCCTGCCGGTGCTGCCAGCTGATGGTGCAGGAGCCTGCTGTGGCCCAAGTCTTCGACAACGCGCTGCCCACACCGGGCCTGCAAGCGCACACCGTGGTCAGCCGCTTCTGTGACCACATGCCGTACTACCGGCAGGAGCAGATCAACGCCCGCTCTGGGGTGCACACGCCGCGCTCGACGCTGGCGGCTTGGGGCGGCCAGACCGGAGCGCAGTTGTTGCCACTGTACGATGCACACCGGGCGTTCGTACTGGGCTCGCGCGTGCTGCACGCCGACGAAACGCCCATCGGCTTGCTTGAGCCGGGTGCTGGCAAGACCAAGAAGGCTTACATGTGGGCTTACGCCAGGGGAGCATTCGAAGATATGCCCGGTGTGGTGTACGACTTCTGCGAGGGGCGTGGAGGTAAGTACCCGCACGAGTTCCTCAAAGGCTGGACAGGGACCCTGGTTGTTGATGCGTACGCTGGCTACGATGCCACCATGTCCCTTGAGGGGCGCAAGACTGCAAATTGTCTGGCTCACGCGAGGAGAAAGTTTGACGAACTGTTCAAAGCCAACGCCAGCCCTGTGGCGGCTCAGGCCATCGGGCGAATTGCGTGGTTGTACCGCGTTGAGGCCGATGCCAGGGGGCTGAGTTGCGAGCAGCGACTGCAGATGCGCCAGGAACGCAGCAAGCCACTGTGGGAAGAACTGCACGCTTGGTTGCGACTTGAACGCACTCGAGTGCCCGACGGCAGCGCGATTGCCAAGGCGATCGACTACAGCCTGAACCACTGGCAGGCGCTCTCGGAGTTCTTGAAAGACGGCGCTGTGCCCGTGGATAACAATTGGATCGAGAACCAGATGCGGCCCTGGGGCCTTGGTCGTAAAAATTGGTTGTTCATAGGCAGCCAGTTGGCCGGCGAGCGTGCCGCCGTGGTGATGAGCCTGCTGCAATCGGC
>JBAQDW010000495.1:0-47298 GCA_049286445.1 Rhodoferax sp.
GGGAACACATCAATCTGACCGGCGATTACCTCTGGCGCAGCAGCACCAAGGTCGGCGCAGGCAAGTTCAGACCGTTGCGACCACTGCCACCGGCTTAACGTGCTTTATTTTCCGTTTTCTGAGACGATCCCAAGTTCAAAGACGCATTGAAATCGCTTTGTGCCGAGTCTGTTCCATTCGAATTCCAAGTCGTTGACTACACGCTTACCAATGACTCGTTGACCGTCTACCTAGAGCGCTGGAACGAACTGCGTGGCCTCAGCCCCGAAGAAAAGCAGCTCGGTTTGACACGCAACTAACCTGATGCCTCAGACCCCCTCTCTAGAATCGAGCACTTATGGCAAACCAACTTACCCTCGACACGCTCGAATCATGGCTATGGGAATCCGCGAACATTCTACGCGGCTCTATTGACTCGTCGGACTTCAAGAACTACATTTTTGGCCTGCTGTTCCTGAAACGCTTCAACGATGTGTTCGAAGAGCGCGTCGCCCAGCTGATGCAAGCCGAGGGTCTGAGTCAGGCCGAAGCCGAAGAAGAGGTCGAGGACAAATGGGGGCACTTTCCAGCCACGGCTCGTTGGAATGCCTTGATTGCCCATACCCAAAACATCGGCGAAGCACTGGACAAAGCTTTTGCCACCATTGAAGCCAACAATCCAGAGCTCCAGCACGTCCTCACCGCCACCCAGTACGGGGACAAGCGCGTGCTGTCGGATGCGACCTTACAGCGCCTGCTGCGCCACTTTAATCAGTACAAACTCGGCAATGCTGACCTCTACAAGGCAGACATGCTCGGTGATGCCTACGAATACCTCATCAAGCAATTTGCTGACGATGCCGGCAAGAAGGGGGGCGAGTTCTATACCCCCAAGGCCGTAGTGCAGCTGGTGGTAGAGCTCATCGACCCGCAACCTGGCCACAGCGTTTATGACCCGACCTGTGGCAGTGGTGGCATGTTGGTGGAAAGTGCTCACCACATTGCAAAATTGCCCGGGGGGCTGCTCTTGGGTGATAAGCCCAATGTGCTCCTCTATGGCCAAGAAAAGAACTTGGGGACTTGGGCGATTGCCAAGCTCAATCTCTACCTGCACAACATGCGCGCCGAGCTGGAGCGCGGTGACACCCTGGTGGACCCCAAACACCTGGATGGCGATTACCTGAAAACTTTTGACCGGGTGATTGCCAATCCACCGTTCTCGGCCAAGGCGTGGTGGTCTCCGCTGGAGCTGGCCAACGAAACCGAGCAGGAAGGGGACAAAAAGCCCAAGGCTCCCAACTACAAGCAGGTCAGCGACCCTTATGGGCGCTTTGTTTACGGTATCCCGCCGCGTGGCTACGGCGACCTTGCCTTTGCCCAGCACATGCTGGCCAGCCTTAAAGCGGATGGCTGCATGGGCATCATCCTGCCGCATGGCGTGCTGTTCCGTGGGGGCGAGGAAGGCAAGATTCGCGAGGGCTTGCTGTTTGGTACCGATGCGGCCAGCGGTAATCAGCCCGGCGACCTCATCGAGGCGGTCATTGGCTTGCCATCGGCGTTGTTCTACAACACCGGTATCCCCGCCTGTGTGCTGGTTTTGAACAAGCGCAAGCCCGCAGCCCTGAAGGGCAAGGTCATCATCATTGATGCCAGCCGCGACTACGTGGAAGGCAAGGCCCAGAATAGCCTACACCCTGAAGACATTGCCCGCATTGTCAGCACCCACAGAGCGGCTTTCGACTACCAAACCGAGGTAGAGAACTACTGCCGGGTAGTCACACTGGACGAAATCCGCAGCAACGACGGCAACCTGAACATTGCCCGCTACATCGACAACGGGGAGACCGAAGAAACCGTGGATGTGGCTGCCACCTTGGCGCAACTGGTTGCGTTGGCCGAGGAAGAAGCGCAGGTTGATGCCCGGTTAAATGGCTATCTGGTGGAGTTGGGGTTGCTGGAGACTGAGGCATGAGTGCGGTTGGTAAGCCGGGTCATCATGAAACCGCTGCAGGTTGGATACCCGCTGATTGGTCCGCATTGCCACTTGGCGCAATCGCGTTTGTCAGGAAGGATAAGGGTGTTGCCAAGCAAGGTCTCCCGTGTGTTGAGCTTGAGCACGTTGAGCCTGAAACCGGTCGCCTGCTGGGGTGGGATAGCAGTGGCACGCAGGCCAGTATCAAGACGTCCTTTAAGCAGGGCGATGTGCTGTTCGGCAAGTTGCGTCCGTACCTTCGTAAGTACGCTATCGCTCCATTCGATGGCATCTGTACCACGGAGATATTGGCGATTCACGCTAGGGATGGCCAGTCTGACAGCCGATTCCTCTTTCACTTGATGCAGGGCGATGGAGTCTTCGCGACGGTCGAGGCGCTGTCATACGGAACAAAGATGCCTCGCGTTAGTTGGACCGACTTGTCTAACATTGTTCTCGGTGTTCCGCAGCTCCCCGAACAGCAAAAAATAGCCGCTATCCTGACCACAGTGGACGACAAGCTGGACATAATTGCACGCCAGATAGAAGCCACCCAGACCCTTAAGCGCGGGCTGATGCAAACCCTGTTTAGCCGGGGTGTCGGCACCCAAGATGCTGATGGCCATTGGGTTCCCCATACCAATTTCAAGGACAGTGAGCTAGGGGAGATTCCGGAAAATTGGGGGGCTTTACCCATTGGCATGCTTTTTGAGGTTGTCGAGCGTGCCGTGAAAATGGCCGATGAGCAAAACTATCGCCGTGTGACGGTCAAACGCCGGCACGGTGGCATTGAACTCCGAGATGAACTGTTAGGCCGCGACATCAAGGTTAAAAGTCAATTTGCGCTTGAGCCCGATGACTTCTTGATTTCGGAGCGGCAGATTGTGCATGGTGCCTGCGGCATTGTTCCCAGTTGGCTGGCCGGGGCATTGGTGTCCAATGAGTACTTGGTGCTGAAGGCGCGAGATATAGTTGATGTAAGGTACTTCAACTACCTCGTTCAACAACTGAAGTACGCAAAGTACTTCATTCTGTGCAGCCAGGGTGTGGATATCGAGAAGTTCCTCTTTAAGCCGAAGGATTGGCTTAAAAAACTGGTGCCAGTTCCTCCTGTCGCAGAGCAAGCCCGAATGGCGAACGTACTCACCACAGCGGACGAGAAGCTGATTGCCCTGAGGGCCAAACAGGGTGAATTGCAGCAGGTAAAACGCGGCCTGATGCAAAAGCTCCTCACCGGCGAATGGCGGGTCAAGGTTGATGAGACCCCTGTTGCCGTAGTTTGATGGCTTTATGGTCTCTGATGTAGCTCAACCCCCCGCAGACGCTCTGGAGAACCTAGAACGCACGGTGCAGCGCAAGCTGGGGCGCTGCATGATTCGCCTGCAGCAATACGAAAATTTGCTCAAGCAGGTGGTGGCCCATGCTCAGATTGCCGGGCTGCCAGAGCAGTTACCAGCGATTCAAGAGGCCCAGGTAGCCTGTGCCCATAAAAAAACCTTGGGCACCTTGGTCGGCATGTTGACCGAGGGCTATTTAACCCCTGCGGGGCGGAACGAGGCAGCCGATGAAGACCCACAGCTTAATGAGATGTGGTTTCGGTTCAGCTGTCGTATCGAACTAGACACTGATGAGCGTTATCAGGCAATCACCACGGCACTCAAGGAACTGGTAGACCTGCGCAATGAACTGGTTCATCACTTTCTGCAGCGCTTCAACATCTGGAACCCTGCGGGGTGTACAGCGGCCGAGGCTTACTTGGATGTCAGTTATCAATCCATTGATACGCATTACCTGACCCTGCAACAATGGGCGCAAGGCATGGACAGTGCGCGGGCTATGGCCGCCTCCTTTTTGTCCTCCCCGCAGTTCAAAGACCTCTTGTTCGATGGCATTGCCCCCGATGGCTCGATAGATTGGCCAGCCAGCGGCGCTGTGCGCTGCCTACGCGCGGCAGAGACCCTACATGCTGCTACTAAGGGCTGGGTTCATCTGAACACGGCAATAGCTTGGATACGCCAAGAACACCCCACCCAGCACCCCCAACGCTACGGCTGTGGCAGTTGGCGGCAGGTGATTCACGAATCGCAGCAGTTCGAGATACGAAAATCCATGCACCCAGAAACCGGTGCTGGCGAGGTTTGGTATCGCAGCCGTAAGGAGTAACGCACTGTGCAGGGAGCAAAAACCACATGAGCCAGTCACCGGAAAAAACCGGGGTTGAGACCCCTGCCATCGAATCCTTGGTCAAGCTGGGCTACACCCATTTGCCCGGTCATGCGGTACAGGTGGAGCACCGCCACCTAGCCCCGCTGCTGGAGGACGTACTGCGGCCCCGATTGCTGGCCTTGAACCCTTGGCTTGCGGCTGCTCCCGGTGGTGTCGATGCGGCGCTGATTGAGCTGCGTAAGCGCGTCAATGATGAACTGCTCCCAGCCAATAAAGCCTTTTGGGAGCAGGTGGTGCACCGCTCGGATATCCAGCTCAAGGACGCTGAGGGCAAGCCGCGCAGCGTGCGCTTCTTCAATGCCAGCATGCCCAGCCACAACGACTTTCATGTGGTGGACCAGTATGTGGGCAAAAATGCCGATGGCGACCTGTTTCGCCCAGATTTGTTGCTGTTCGTGAACGGCTTGCCATTGGCCATCATCGAATGCAAGGCCAGCCACCACCGGCTGGATGAGGCACTGGCGCAACTGGATGGCTACCAAGCCAGCTTTCCGGCCCAGTTCGTGTTCAATCAAGTCTGCGTCGGCATCAACCTCCGAGAGGGGCTGTATGGAGCCATCCTCACTAAACCCGCCTTTTATGCTCGCTACCGCTTGGAAGAGGCCGAGCTGGCAGCTGCGGCCAGTGTGTTGGGTGCAGACCCTAGCGAGCAAGACCGATTGCTTTGGGCGCTATTTGAACCAAGCCGGTTTTTGGAACTTATCACCCACTTCATTCTGTTCGAGACCCGAGAGGGCAAGACGGTCAAGAAGTTGCCTCGCTATCAACAATGGCGGGCTGTGCGCAAGGCAATCACCCGGCTGACAGCCGCTAAGCCTCTTGGGGGCGTGGTCTGGCACACGCAGGGCAGCGGTAAATCGCTGACTATGGCGCTGTTGGCCCGGATGTTGCGGGCAGACAGCACGGGGCTCAATAACCCCACGGTGCTGGTACTCACCGACCGCAAGGACCTCGACAAGCAAATCTTCGACACTTTCCACGCAGTTGGCATTAAAGCCATCCAGGCAGCCTCGGTGAGCGGGCTGGTCAAGCTGTTGGGCAACGATTACGGTAGCGTTTTCACCAGCACGGTGCAGAAGTTCCAAGAGAAAGAGCAGGTTGCTGACCCTAGCGCCAGTGCAATCGATGAGGATGACGACCTGCTACAAGCGACTCGGCATAGAAGATTGCGCGTTGATAAAGAGTTTTTCATGGTGGCGGAGCGCAATCTCCACCATGGCCAGCACGATGAAGATGGCGTGCTGTTAGCGGCCAAGTGGGAAGAAATCAGCCGCGAAAAAATCACCTTTGAGGTGTTGAGCGCCAAGCCGAACTTCTATGTCTTGGTTGATGAAGCCCACCGCAGCCAATACGACTTCTTGGCGGCTTTCATGCGGGGCAGTCTGCCCCATGCCAAGTTCGTCGCCTTTACAGGCACGCCGCTGCTGACCGATGACAAACACACCTTGGCCGAGTTTGGCGGCGATGCCTACATTGACGAATACCGCCTACACGAGTCTGTGGCCGATGGTGCCACGCTGCCCATTAAGTACCAAGATGCCTGGGTCAAGCTCGCCCCCAATGCCAAGCTTGACCAAGCATTCAAAGACCAATTTTCTTCAGAGAACGAGGCACGGCAGCAAGCCTTAAAGAAAGAACTGCTGGCTCGATGGCGGCAGGCCGGTGACCGCATGGAGCAGGTGGCGGCGCACCTCATTGAGCATTTCCTTGCCAATGTACAGGCCAAGGGGTTGAAGGCCATGCTGGTCTGTGACGGGCGCAATATGGCCGTTCGGTATAAAGATTTGCTGGATGGTCTGATGCAAGAGCGGCAAGCCAAAGGGCTGCCTACCTTTGAGAGCCGGGTCGTTATCTCGCTTGCCAGCGCTACGGCATCACGCTCAGGCGCGAGCGAGCGGGAGGAGGCAGTAGAGCGCGGTACAGATAAAGAAGCAGTTCAGACGATTGAGGAGCGCGTGAAGGCTGAAATCAAGGCTGGAAAACAGCCAGTAGCTCTACCCAACGAGCAGATTTCCAACTTCGTGTCTAAGTTGTTCCCGCTGCCCTATGGCGATGAGGCCAAGGGCAAGGACGGGCAGCCGCATGCCAATAACGTGGGTCTCATCATCGTGTCCGATATGCTGCTCACCGGCTGGGATGCGCCCATTGTGGGAACCATGTACCTGGACAAACCGCTGAAAGAACACACGCTTTTGCAAGCCATTGCCCGGGTGAACCGTACCCTAACGGGTAAGAACGCAGGCTATATCGTTGATTACCACGGTGTTGTGGAGCACCTTGACCACGCCCTGAAAATCTACGGCGGAGAAGTTCAAGCGGCTCAAGTGTGGGCAGGTGTTGAAAGCGAGCTGCCCAAGCTGCAAGCGGCCCTCGGCCGCATCCTTAGCCTGCTGCCTAAAACGCATGACCCGGTTAGCCAGCGCGAAAACTACAAAGAGGATGCAGAACGGTTCCTTGACCCTGCCAGTCGGTTGGACGTGGTGGAAGACTTCTTGGATTGGGTGAAACGCTTCAATCGAAGCATGGACATCATCTTGCCTGATGCACGAGGCGTGCCATTCAAGCCCTACTTCACCCTGTTTGCAGAAATCCGGCTGATGCTGCGCGATAAGCTGCCTGGTGCAACGTATCGGGAACGTATTACCCGGTTGGAATCGGCGCTCTTGCAGCAGTTGCTGGACGATTATGTAGATGCCAGCCCTGCCAAGAGCCTGCTCGGCAAAGAGGTGTCGATTCTGGATGCCAGCGACATGGCCAGACTGAAGAAGCTGGCCAGCCCCGTCAGTCTGGCACTGGTGATGAAGAACCAGCTCAAGCACACGATTGTCACCGGTAGGGACAAAGACCCAGCCTTCTTCGATAAGCTGGCCGAGCAGCTTGAAAAGTTGCTGGCTGAAGAGGCGGCTGGTCGTATCAGTCAGGCCCAGTTCTTGGAGCAACTTGACCTGTTTGGCCAGCGTATCAAGGATAAAGACAACACCGGCTTCGAGCATCCAGCCCATTCAGCGGTTTATCACTATCTGGCTTCACTGCTCACTGAAGAACCGGCCCGCATCGCCACGACCAGGCTGTTCCAGGATGCGGACCTAAGCCGCACCATGGCGGCGAATTGGAAGCAGATGCACGACCTGCACCCAGAATTGCGCGCCCTGCTGCACAAGTTGTTAATTCCGTTGGCAGGGTGGGAGCGCTCGGTCGCACGTGAGCATGCCAAGCGCATCATGGATATCCTGCTGAAGAACTGACAATGCCGCTGTTCCAGTACGGCCAAACTACCTTTGAGTGGCACTTCCAGTCCGATGCCAAGCTCAAGCGGCATTACGTGACCGTCGAGCGTGGGCGGCTGGTGTTGCTGCGTGGGCCCTTGGTCGGGGAGGTCGAACAAGAGGCCTTGGTTCGGCAGCGTGCCCGCTGGATTCGCGACCAACTGCAGTTGGTCAATCAGCCACAGACTATGGATGCGATTGTCACAGGCAGCCGCTTGCGCTACTGTGGCCGGAGCTACTTCACTGAGGTGAGACACGCCCCTAACTTGGCCAAGCCTCGGCTGACCTTTACGGCATCGCGTTTCATTATCGAGAACCCTACTGGTTCAAACATTCAGCCCGACATGATTGCCCCCTTATTAGAGGACTTCTACCGCGAGCGCGCCCATGAAAAGTTACTGGCTCGCGTGCGCCACTGGGAGCGACAGACAGGCATGCAAGCGCATGGTGCACGCATTCGACACTTTCAAAGTCGGTGGGCCAGTTGCAATTCAAACAACGTACTGGAGTTTCACCCCCGAGTGATGGTGCTACCTGCCAGCGTGCAGGACTACGTTATCGTCCATGAGTTATGTCACACCGTTGAGAAAAGCCATACCAAAGCGTTCTGGGCACTGGTGGCCCGAAACATGCCTCACTGGCAACGGCAGCATGCCATGCTGGAGGGAGCGGAATTTGGGAATGCGATTTGAGGGCTGAGAGATGGCCCCACTATAGCTGTAGTCCCCTACATGTCTAAAAATCCATCGTTTTTATGCACGTTCGGGCTAATATGTATAGAAATTTAGATTTTCTATACAAATAAGCTGTCCCGCCGTACCATGAACTCACTGCTGCCACCGCTTGAAATGTTGAACCCGTCGCGGTTTGATACCCCGGCTATCCTCAAGAAGCTGGCCAGCAGCAGTCGTCGCCTGGCGGAACTTAAAGGGGTGGCTGCATCCATCCCCAATCAGGGTATCCTCATCAACACCTTGGGTCTGCAAGAAGCCAAAGACAGCTCGGAAATCGAGAACATCGTCACTACCCACGACGAGCTGTTCAAAGACGATGCCGACCCTGATGCTTTCACTAACCCCGCCGCCAAAGAGGTGTTGCGCTATCGCCAAGCCCTACGGGTGGGGTTTGAGCAGGTGCGCGCCAGTGGATTGCTCACAGCCAACCACATCATTGAAATTCAAGCGGAGTTAGAGCGAAACCATGCAGGATTTCGTAAGCTGCCTGGCACGGCGCTGAAGGATGGTGCCGGCCGAACGGTCTATACCCCTCCCCAAGACCCGGTAGAAATCGTGGAGGGGGTCACTTCAGGAAACGGATCACAGCGTACGTTAAGCCTGCGAGGATGCCGGAATCCAGCGGTACAGAGTTGGCACGGACACGCCCAGGTTCTTGGCCACGTCGCGCGGCGGCACGCCGCTGGCCAGCAGCTTCCTGGCTGATTCGATTTTGCTGTCGGTCATTTTCCGCTTGCGCCCGCCCTTGCGGCCCAGCTGGCGGGCGGCTTCCAGCCCTGCACGGGTACGCTCTCCCGTCAGTTCCCTCTCCATCTCGGCCAGGCTGGCCATGACATGAAAGAAGAATCGGCCCGAGGGTGTTGCTGTGTCGATGGCGTCCGTCAGGCTCTTGAAATGCACGCCCTGCTGGTGCAACTGGCCGACCAGGTCCACTAGGTTCTTGACGCTGCGGCCCAGCCGATCGAGTTTCCACACGACCAAGGTGTCGCCCTCACGCAGCATTTCCAGTGCCTTGGCCAGACCGGGCCGCTCGGCCCGGCTCCCGCTCATCTTTTCATCAAAGAGCCTGTGGCAGCCCGCCTTGGTCAAGGCGTCGATCTGAAGATCAAGGTTTTGATCCAGCGTAGAGACGCGTGCATAGCCGATCAGCATGCCAGACCACGATTGATTTGTTCCATCTTCTGTGCTTTCTCAAAACTCGTTAAATGGTAGAGCTTTGAGAATATAGTTTCAAGAACTATTTCTGAGAATCAAAGAGCCTTGATTCTGCGTGCGGCATGAGGCACACCGCAAAGCTTCTCAAAATCCTACGTTTCCAAGAAGACCCCATGCCCCGTCGTTCGATTCTTTCTGTCGCCGAGCGCGACAGCCTGCTTGCCCTGCCTGCTACCCAGGATGAACTCATCCGGCACTACACGCTCAGTGAAACCGACCTGTCAATCATTGGCCAGCATCGCAAAGCAGCGAACCGGCTGGGTTTCGCCGTCCAGCTTTGTTACATGCGCCATCCTGGCGTGACATTGGAAATAGACGAGGAGCCGTTCGCGCCGTTGCTGCGCATGGTGGCCGCACAACTCAAGGTGACGCCAGAGTGCTGGGCTGAGTATGGTCAGCGTGCCGAAACGCGCCGCGAACACTTGCTTGAGCTGCAATCGAACTTCGGTTTCCAGACTTTCACAACCCGACATTACCGTGCCAGCATTCAAAGCTTGGAAGAGTTGGCCCTGCAAACCGATAAAGGCATCGTGCTGGCCTCCGAACTGACCGATGGAATGCGCCGAAAAAGCATTCTGCTTCCCTCTCCGAATGTCATCGAACGTATCTGCGCCGAAGCCATCACCCGCGCCAACCGGCGCATTTACGCCGCACTGACGGACCCCCTGTCGGCCGTTCACCGGCAGCGCCTGGACGAGCTGCTCAAGCGCAGGGAAGGCAGCAAGGGAACCTGGCTGGCATGGCTGCGCCAGTCGCCCGTCAAGCCGAACTCGCGCCACATGCTCGAACACATCGAGCGCCTCAAGGCCTGGCAGGCGCTGGACCTGCCGCAGGGTATCGAGCGGCTGATCCACCAGAACCGGCTGCTCAAGATCGCCCGCGAGGGCGGCCAGATGACGCCCGCCGACCTAGCCAGGTTCGAAGTCCAGCGGCGCTATGCGACCCTGGTGGCGCTGGCCATCGAAGGCATGGCCACCGTCACCGATGAAATCATCGACCTTCACGACCGCATCATCGGCAAGCTGTTCAACGCGGCCAAGAACAAACACCAGCAGCAGTTCCAGGCCTCGGGCAAGGCCATCAACGACAAGGTGCGCCTGTACGGGCGCGTCGGCCAGGCACTGCTCGAAGCCAAACAAAGCGGCGCCGATCCCTTTGCGGCCATCGAATCTGTCCTTTCTTGGGATGCGTTCGCCGCCAGCGTCGGGGAAGCGCAAAAGCTCGCGCAGCCGGCGCAGTTCGATTTCCTGCACCGCATTGGCGAGAGCTATTCCACGCTGCGCCGTTATGCGCCTCAATTCCTGGAGGTTCTGACACTGCGGGCGGCGCCGGCCGCCAAGGGCGTGCTGGGTGCCATCGACGTGCTGCGCGGCATGAATGCCGACAACGCCCGCAAGGTGCCTGCCGACGCGCCGACCGCGTTCGTCAAGCCGCGCTGGGCCAGGCTGGTTCTGACTGACGAGGGCATCGACCGGCGCTACTATGAACTGTGCGCGCTGTCCGAACTCAAGAACGCGCTGCGCTCGGGCGATGTCTGTGTGCAGGGCTCGCGCCAGTTCAAGGATTTCGAGGACTATCTGGTGCCCGCCGGGAAGTTCGCCGCAATGAAGCTGGCCAGCCAGCTGCCGCTGGCCGTTGACACCGATTGCGAGCAGTACCTGCAGAGCCGCTTGTCGCTGCTGGAGCAGCAGCTTGCCACGGTCAACCGCCTGGCGACAGCCAACGAGCTGCCCGATGCCATCATCACCACCGGGTCGGGCCTGAAGGTCACGCCGCTGGACGCGGCGGTGCCTGAGACCGCCCAGGCCCTGATCGAGCAGGCTGCGGCGCTGCTGCCGCACGTCAAGATCACCGAGCTGCTGATGGAAGTCGATGAGTGGACCGGTTTCACCCGGCACTTCACGCACCTCAAGACCGGGGGCAGTGCCCCGGACAAGGCCTTGCTGCTCACGACGATTCTGGCCGACGGAATCAACCTGGGCCTTGCCAAGATGGCCGAGTCTTGCCCCGGCACGACCTACGCCAGGCTGTCCTGGCTGCAGGCTTGGCACATCCGGGACGAAACCTACTCATCGGCCCTTGCCGAGTTAGTCAATGCCCAGCTTGGGCAGCCCTTTGCCGGGAACTGGGGCGACGGCACCACGTCCTCCTCGGACGGCCAGCGCTTCAAGGCGGGAGGGCGGGCCGAGAGCACCGGACACATCAATCCCAAATACGGCAGCGATCCGGGACGCATGTTCTACACCCACATCTCCGACCAGTACGCGCCCTTCAGCGCCAAGGTGGTCAATGTCGGCGTGCGCGACTCCACCTATGTGCTCGACGGCCTGCTGTACCACGAGTCGGACCTGGCGGTCGAGGAGCATTACACCGACACGGCGGGCTTTACCGATCACGTCTTTGGGCTGATGCACCTGCTGGGCTTTCGCTTCGCGCCGCGCATCCGGGATCTGGCTGACACCAAACTGTTCATCCCCAAGGGGGATACCAGCTATGACGCGCTTGGGCCGATGATCAGCAGCGACAGGCTGAACATCAAACATATTCGTGCCCACTGGGATGAGATCCTGCGGCTGGCCGCCTCCATCAAGCAGGGCACGGTGACGGCCTCGCTGATGCTCAGAAAGCCCGGCAGCTATCCGCGTCAGAACGGCCTGGCCGTCGCCCTGCGCGAACTCGGGCGCATCGAGCGCACGCTGTTTATCCTTGACTGGCTGCAAAGCGTGGAGCTGCGCCGGCGCGTGCAGGTCGGACTGAACAAGGGCGAGGCGCGCAATGCGCTGGCCAGGGCGGTGTTCTTCTACCGGCTCGGAGAAATCCGGGACCGCAGCTTCGAGCAGCAGCGCTACCGCGCCAGCGGCCTGAACCTCATCACGGCGGCCATTGTGCTGTGGAACACCGTGTATCTGGAGAGGGCCGTCAATGCGCTGCGGGGTCATGCAAAGCCCGTGGATGATGCGCTGCTGCAGTACCTCTCGCCGCTGGGCTGGGAGCATATCAACCTGACGGGCGACTACCTGTGGAAAAGCAGTGCCAAGGTCGGTGCGGGCAAATTCAGGCCGCTACGGCCAATGCCGCCTGCTTAACGTACGCTGTGATCCGTTTCCTGAAGTGGCCCCAATCAGCGTCAACGCCAATGTGCGCCTTCATACCGAAATACCACTGCTTGCCTTTCTGGCTCGAGTGCATCTCGGGGTCACGTGCCCGGTCTTTGTTCTTGGTGGAGCTGGGCGCAGCAATCAAGGTGGCGTCCACCGCAGTGCCCGCCTTGAGTAGCAGGCCTTTTGCTGTGAGCAGTTCATTGACGGTGGCCAAAATCTGCTCGGCCAGTTTGTGTTTTTCCAGCCGGTGACGAAATCTCAGGATGGTGCTCTCGTCGGGCAAGCGCCCGTTGGCATCGAGCTGGGCAAACTCTCGGTACAACGGCACATCAAAGATGTGCCTCTTCCATGGCTGGATCCGACAGGCTGAACCACTGCTGCAAGAAGTGCACGCGCAGCATGGTCTCCAGCGCAAAGGGCGGCCTGCCGTTTTTTCCTTCGGGGTAATACGCAGCAATGAGCTCAACGAGCGCGCCCCAAGGAACCACGCGCTGCATCTGGGCAAGGAACTCCTGTTTGCGCGTTCTTCGGGTGCTCAGATTCAGATCAAGGCTGGTTTGCTTCATGGGCGATGAGGATGCCATGGCAGGCTTACGCCTGCCAGACAAAGGGGGAGGTTTTGCAGAGTGTCCTTAAGCCCGAGCGTGCCGCCTAAGCAGCTACTCTGCGCCGAGCTACGAGCCTACCTACGGTGGACGGGTGGACGTTGAACAGCCTGGCCGCGTCGGCAGCAGTGCTCTTGCCGGAGTTAATCAGCGTCATGACCTCGTGTTGCTGCCTGGGGCTCAATTTGGGACGGCGACCGCCCAAGCGGCCCTCCTTGCTGGCCACAATGAGCCCGCTGCGCGTGCGCTCCCGCAGCATGGCACGCTCAAACTCGGCGAAGAAGCCCACGATCTGCATCATCATGCGTCCTGCTGGCGTGGTCGTGTCTATGGATTCGGTCAAGCTGCGGAAACCGGCACCGGCAAGCTGCGCCCGCTCCAACTATTTAACTATCCATTTACGACCCCTGAATTGAGGAGGCGGTCGAGGGAGTGGAACGCTAGTGTGCTCAATCTGACAGCTCTTCAGCGCATGTTTTGCAGACTGCAAATCCCTCAAGCCGTTGCGCGCTCCCGCACGCTGGACAGGTGTTTGAAGAATCGCTGTTGATGTCTTCGCCAGCCGGTGAGCTGGGTGCAAGAACTTCAACTGGCGCAACGCTTTCGGCCCGCTTTTTTTGTTCTATTGCCGCTCCGGCCAGCAGGCTCGCAGACAGCCCCGCAGGCAAAAAATCGAAGCGCAGGCTTTTGACTTTGCGTCCGGCTTTGACCGCCCGCCACTGAATTTCCCAGCCCTGCTTTTCGACAAGCTCTTTCACCGCAGGCTCAATAATTTTTCGACGAATTGCAGCAAAGTCAGCCCGCTGCTTTTCAGTTGCGTCCATCGAAGTTGCAAAATCCTCGATCGTGTATTCGGCTTTGCCTGTGGATTTAAATCGCATAAGAAGTTCAAGCAAGCGCCACGAATACATCGAGCGCAGGGCGGTGGCTTGCTGTAGCTGGTACGTCGTGAACTGCTTGCGCAGGCCGACAAGCGATGGCAACAGATCGGGCCACCAAGCCAATTGCACCCACCCCTCGCCCTCGTGGTACTGACAGCGACCCACCCACCGCATATCGTTGCGAGTTAGCTTGAGCGGTTTGCCAGCACGTCGGTTGGCAGCCTCAAAAAAAGTCAGCTTGCGATCAAACAAATTTTTGGCAGCACCTTGCAGCGCTTCGTAAGCCGTATTCGGGTCAACCTTGTAAGTCTCGGCGTACTCAAGCGCGGTGATACGCACAGAAGGCAGCATTTCGCCGGGCTGCATGATTTTCATGCTGTCCAGCTTTGAGACAGCGATCATGACAACGCGCTTTTCTGCTAGCGACAGGCCGTGTCCAGCTCGCGTCAGCGCATTGTTCATGCTCACCCAACGCTCACCCGCCGGACGATTCGCGTCTTCCTGCATGTAGGAATCACTTTTTCTGCATGTAACTTGTCCCATTTCTGCCAACCTCCGTGTATTTCTGCCAAGTTTAATTTTACGGCAGAAATGGTGAATTCTGCCCAAATTTAAGTTGGGCAGACTGTGGATAGCACCCGGAAAAAGGCAGACTAACCCGGAAAAAGGCAGAGATAGCCCGGAAAAAGGCAGAATTGGGAAAAAGGCGTTTTCGTCGATTTCCCCTAGAAAAACGGCGTTTTCCTATACGCGCGCGCGCCTGAAAAAACAATAAAAAACAAGTTAAAAACTAGCCGAAGAAAAATTCAAAAACCAAAACCTGTGGACAACTCAAAGTCAGAACATCCAAAAACCGTTTTTCAGGGAGAAACCGAAATTCAAAACTTCCAGAAATCCAATCCAGCAGCCCGATGAAGTCATTGGCTTGAAGAGGTGATCAAGAAGCCAAGCACTGGTGCAAACCAGTCCACATTCAGCTCCTGCGATCAAGGCTAGCTGTTGAGTAGCTTTGTAGAGTCAGAAAACCACCCGCCAACAGGTTTTTGCAGGTTAGTTAAGGGGGTAGGTGCTATGCAGACCAAAAATGCGCTGTAGCACCTAAAAACCAAAAACTTTGGATTTGAGCTGCCAAGCCCCCGGCGTCGGTGCCTAGCCCACGGCCGCCCCGCCAATCCAGCCCGCCCTCCGAGCGGGCTTTTTTGTGCCTGCGCTATCGCCAAAAAAGCAAAGCATAAATCTATAACATAACGTGCCATAACAAGAATACGATAACGTATCGTATCAAGGAGCAAATCATGGGACGCGAAGCCACAATCACGTATGAACAAATCGCCGCAGTAGCTGATGCAATGAAGGTTGAGGGCCTCAAGCCCACGTCACGGGCGGTGCGCGAGCGAGCTGGTGGCACCGGCAGCATGGGCACCATCAACAAGCTGTTGGGACGCTGGAAGGCCGGCCAAGAGCGCCAAATCAGCGCTGCGCTGGTGCTGCCCCCTGCACTGCAACGCGTGCTGCTGGAGTTCATGGACAACGAACTGACCGCCGCCCGCACTGCGCTTGAAGCCGAACTGGCCGACCAACAGCAGGAAGCCGCCGATCTGGCAGCAGAGAACGAGCGTCAGGTCATTGAGAACGACGCCCAAGCAGACACGATTGATCTTTTGCGTGCCGAGGTTTCGACACACCAGGGCCGTGCCGGTCAGCTTGAATCTGACCTGGTAGTGGCACGCGATGAAGCCGTGCGCGAGCGCAGCGGGGCCGAGCTGGCCCGCACCGAGTTGGCCAAGGCACAGCTTCGCTTGGAAGCCATGCCCCGCTTGGAGGCCGACCTAGTAGCCGTGAGAGATGTTTTAGAGGCAGAGCGCACCGCCCGCCAACAAGCCAAAGAAGATGCCGCAGTCTTGGCTTCAAAGCTGGAAGCCGCCGAACGCCGCATAGCCGAGAACGAGGCCCGCTCCACCAAAGCCGAAGCCGCTACAAAAGCCGCTGGTCAGCAGCACACCGCCGAGCTTGCCGAATACAAAAACACGCTTCAGCAAACCATTGCCGAGCGCGACCGCTATCACGCCGAATTGCTCAAATTGGAAGCCAAAGCCGACGCCGCAGCCGAACAGCACACCACCACGCTGGTAGAGCTTGGAATTGTTCGACAGCAGGCCAGCGAAGCCCGCGAGAGCGCCGCAAACCTTGCAGGGAAGATGGAAGCAATGAAAACCAAAATTGCCGCTACAGCGCCTGCCACTGACCCGGCACCGGCTCCGGCTCCGGCACATCCAAAAACAAAATCCACCGCCGCCGCAAAACAGTAATTCCCCCATCCCGAGCCCGCCCCGAGCGGGCTTTTTCACGCCCGAGCACAGCCCCGACTTTTGTCGCAAAACCATTCCCACCATCCAACAACGAAAAAACGCCCCTTGAGGTGTTTTTCAACTTGTTTTCAATTGATGAAGGCACAGACCGAGCGCGACGCCGCCCGAAAATCAGAAGTTGCAAATCAAAAACTGAATTAAATATTAATTTAAGACGAAAAAAAACGCCATTCATGTGGCGTTTTTTTTGTTTTTTAGGCATTTACAAAATTTATCCCTGTATTTTTATTTAGCGAATTTTGGCATAAAGCAATGTGAGAATCACGCCAAATAAAATTCCACCAAGCGCTCCAAAAACTGCGAGTTTTGATGCCAAAAGCCCAGCACCTAGCATTAGACAAATTCCAAAGATAGCAATTTTTTTCTTATCGATGAAATTATCTTTGCTTGATTCTTCTTTTTCCGCTAATTTTTGGAGATATTTTTTTTCTAAATTTTTTCTTATTTCTTCTTTGGCTCTAAGCAAAAAACGGCGATTGACATCAATTAGTGCAAATACTGGATCATTGTCGCCTGTTCTGATACCATTTTGCATTAATATTAATTTCATCCGATCTTTATTTATAGGAATTTCGTTGGCAATAATGCTGACTAGAATTGAATTGTTTAAACACTCATATTCTAAGATGGGATCTTTTATTTTTAGATCAATTTTGTTTTCGCGAAATTCATATATTATTCTTTCGCGCTCTATTTCGATTGAATTTTCTTTTACCATTGCACTGCATCGAGTTCTTTGAATACTTTGTCAACGACAGTATTCAGCCGTTTCTTTTCAATGAAATTGAATTCCGTCGATTCGTTGACTTCTGAAATAATCAATCGTTTAGATGTCATTTTCAATACAGATGCTACGTAATCATCATCACCGTTTCCGGCCCAATTGAAAATATCAACGATACCGCAAATTTGATTTTTAGCTACAGCGTTCTTTATTATCTGACTGTCCTCAGGTTTCATTTTGTTTGTCGGATCAATGACAGCGCCTTCCTTTGGATTCTTCCAAACAACGACCTTGGTTTTTTCATCGATTATTTGGATTACCTCATTCAGAGAATTAAGGGTTTCCTGATAGCCGCCACCGCCATTTATAACGCAGTGAATATATATGTTTTTACCGCTGTCATTAAATGCCTTTAATATCTCATTTGATTTGAAATACTTCAGCAGCGGGTCAAATGTAGCTGATCCGGTATCAACCAAAAAACAGCCCTTCGCGGAATAAATTCGCTCGAAAGCATCGTCAAATTTTTGTTGCAGAATGGTTTTATTCTCTGAAATTGCAACATATCCAGCTTTTAATGCATTATGTGCTTTAAATGATTGGTTTTTAGGATCGGTGTCCATGCATATGATTGGGTGCTCTTTATTCAACAGATATTGAGCCATCAGTACTGCTGTGTGTGTTTTGCCTGCGCCACCTTTGCTTTGCATAACAAAATGCAGGCTATTTGACAATGGGTTTTCAGTAGTATTTGATTTGATTTTTGTATTCATGATTTTGATTAGTATTTAATTTCTGGTGTTTTAGTTGGCGTATCGCTAATGCCGTCAAAAAAACTCTGGCCTGTGATTTTTAATGGGTCTTGATTTTTGTCGTTTTCTTTCGTATTTGGTGCTGCTGCTGCTGGTGTTGCTGGTGTTGTGCCTGTTGCTACTGTGGTTACTGCCGGTGTTGGGGTTGGTGCTGCTGATGGCGGTATATTTTTTTTGCTTTTAAGCAATCCACGTTCTCGCCTTATTTTTCCCAACGAATATCTAAATCCAGCTTCTGTAAATTTAAATCCGCCTTCATGCAATATAGATAGAACCTCACTTTGCGTTTTCCGCATTAACGCATGTTCAACGTCGTCAAAAATATCCCGCAGCCTTGCGGTTTCTGTTTTTTTTGGCCCGGAGGCTATCTCTCTGAGCCGCGATGAAATTTGTTGATCGCCCACTTTTTTTCCTTGAAGTTCAGATGTTTTGCATTCTACACCTTGTTTCCTATCTTTTCACTGGCTTCAGTCTAGCACATGACTGGCGAAAACTATCTTTTTTCTATCTTTATCTATCGTAAAGATAGCGTAAAGCTGTCTTTTTTCTATCGTTGACTGTCTTTTTTCTAGTTGTAGTCTAGCAGGTGCTTGCAAGGTGGCATGGGTTCCGCTATAGTAAGGGCACGACTGCCATGTATACAAAGAGCTGCGCTCTTTGCAAACATGGCCGTGCTAAGGGGGGGCACCCCCCTTAAACCCCCCAGCGCTACGCGCCGGGGAACACCGTGCTACGCACAAGAAAGAGGCCCACGCCATGCGCAACGACATCGACGACAGCGAGAAACTGACCCGTGTTTACCACTTCCGGCTGAATGAATTAGATGCCCAGGTGTGGGATGCAAAGATCGCAGAATCTGGCATGAAGATCAGTCAATTCATGCGCGAAGCAGTGATCTACAACAAAGCCGTCGTCAAAGGTGTTGAGCCAAAAACCGTCAACCCCGATTTAGTGCGCCAAAACTTCTTGCTGGCGGCGATCAGCCGCAATATCAACCAAATCGCCTACCGCCTGAATTCAGACAACTTAATTGGCTTAGTGACGCCGGCAACCTATGCCGCCGTGCTGGCCGATCTTGAATCCATTTCAGCCGCAGTGAAGGAGCTATGAAAATGGCTTACATAAAATATGGTGGTGGATATTCTGGCGTTGGAATTAAAGAGTATTTTGAAAACGGCAAGAAGCAAGGCCGCGAGCTGCACCGTGACGAGATAGACCAGCGCATTGTTCTTGAAGGTGATTTAGATATTTGCACACGCATTATCGAATCAAGAGAAACCGACGCCGAACGCTACGACCACATTACCATTTCGTTCAAAGAAAAAGACATTTCACCGGAAACCTTGCGCGCCATTATTGCCGAATTCAAAGCATTCGCGCATAGCGCTTACACCGAAGAAGAGCTTTATATATATGCCGAAGCGCATATTCCAAAAACGGCAACAGAAGAAAAATGGAACCCGGAAAAAAAGAGATATGAAACGGTAGAGCGTTACCCCCATATCCATATTGTCGTTCCAAAAACCAATGTAATTACGGGCGAGCGTCTGTCTGTTTTTGAGAAGCTGGAGTTGCGCTATGGCACAGAAAAAAGAACCGATGACTTTACTGATGCTTTCCAAGAGCATATCAATGAAAAATATGGATTGTCTTCGCCCAAAGACAACCGCCGAACAGAATTCACCAGCCAGGCCGACATAATTTCTCGAATCAAAGAAGACCAGTTTACCGGGAAAAACCGCGAATCACGGAAGATGATTCGTGACATGATGATTGACCAGCGCATCGAAAGCACTGAGGCATTTCGTGCAATGCTTGAAAAACTAGGTGAAGTAAAAAAGGCCAACGGCAAGAATGGCCCATATTTGAAAATCAAGCTGCCAGGTGAACAGAAATATATCAGGCTTGAAGATCACCAATTCAGCGCCGGATTTATATCCAGCACGATGGCCGAGAAACTCGCCTTTTACACCGGCCAGGGCAAAGCCCGCAGCCCAAAACAAAAAGCCGACGATCTAGCCAAAGGTGCAGTTTTGCTGCAAAAGTGGAATGACCGGGCACGCGAAATCAAATACCTGCATACCTCCAGCCCGTTTTATAAAAACACCTACGTCAAGGCCACGGCTAAAGAAAAAACGGTGCTGCTGGACGCGCTGGAAGCCGCGTATTACGAAAAGCTCCAAGAAAAACACGGCTACCACAATGCCGTCATTGCAGCCGAACGCGGCCCCGACCAGCCCGAGCTTTCCCCGGAAATTCAAGCAGAAATCAAAGAGCAAATCGACGCAATCCGCATCGAGGAATTCACCAGTTCAAAACTCAATACGACATATCTGCGCACCGTCGAGGAATTGCGCAACGCTGACGAAGCCGGACAAAAAATCATTGAATCCCCTGCCCAAGCCATTGACGCGCTGACATTCTCCCAATCTCATTTTTCAGAATTGGCCCTTGAGCGCCATTTGCTGAAAAACACCAGCAGCCCCGAGCAGTACGATGCCGCCATGAAAGCCGTTTTGGCTTGCCCCGAATTAGTGATAAACGACGACGATGAGCGCGGAATCCAATTCACATCCCAATCCATTGTCTCCATTGAAAAGCGCCTGACAGAGCGCGCAGAGCGCATGAGCGCAACGACCGGCCCCGCAGTATCAGCCCAAGAACAGCAATCCATTATTGATGCCACCCCGTTCAATCGCGGCCAGCGTGAGGGCTTTGAGCTGCTTTGTTCCGGCAAGCAATTGGCAGTGGTCAACGGGGCCGCAGGCACCGGCAAATCTTTTGTTTTAGCCGCCATGCGCAAGGCTTATGAAAAAGAAGGCTTCACGGTTTATGGCGCGATATTGCAAGGCAAAACCGCAGAGGACTTGCAACGGGATTCAGGCATCCAATCCAAAACCATTGCCCGAACCCTCTTGGATTTAGAGAGCGGGAAAATGAAGCTCAATGCCAAATCTGTTTTGGTAGTTGATGAAGCGGGCATGGCGGGTTCGCGCGACCTTGAAAAGTTAATGGCCCACACCGAGGCCGCAGGTGCCCGCCTGCGGCTGGTAGGCGATGCAAAGCAGCTTGCAGCGGTTGAATATGGGAATGCTTTTGTTGAAGTCAGCAAGCGTGCCGAAGTCGCCAGCCTGACGGAAATCATGCGGCAGAAAACCGAGTGGCAGCGGTTGGCCTCGGAGAAGTTCTCAGTGCATGACATTCAAGGCTTGCAAGACTATGCAGACCGTGGCCACGTTCATTTAGCAGATACCGCGCAGGATGCGCAAATCGAATTGGTAAACGCTTGGAGCCAGCACCGGGCAGAACAGCCCGAGCAAACCCGCATTGTGTTGGCGCACACGAACGCCGACCGCATTGGCCTGAATGAGCTCATGCGCGCCGAGCTGCAAAAGCAGGGCCAGCTTACCAATCAAATTTTGGTGGACACGGCGCGCGGAAAAGTGGCGATGGCAGCGGGCGAGCTGGTGATGTTCACCAAAGCCGACAAAAATCTAGGCGTCAAAAACGGCACCACTGGAGTGATTGAAAAAATCAGCGGGGGCGTCATCACTGTGGCCCTCGAAAACGGCAAAACCTGCCAATTCGACGCGACGCAAAAAGGCGACAGCACGACGCACATTGATTACGCCTACGCAGTCACTGTGCATAAATCCCAAGGCATGACAGTTGATGCTGCTTTTGTTTTTGCCAACAAGTCAATGACGAAAGAAAACTTAGGCGTGGCGATGACCCGCCACCGGCACGACGCGCAGGTTTTTGGCAGCAAAGAGCAATTTGCAGACATACCAGCAATGGTCAAAACCCTCGACCGGGCCGGAGAAAAAGCCTTCACCGGAGACAAGAGCTGGAGCGACACGCACCGCCGCGAAGATTCAGTAATCGGCCAGTACGTGGCAGAACTGACCGCAGCCAAGGTGATTGAGAAAGCCGCGCAGACCGCGCAATTCAAAGAAATTGCGGCCAATCTCGACCCCCAGCGCGTTCTTGACTATGTGAGCAAATCACACCACCAGATCGACGCCAGTCAATACAGCATCACCACCACCGCCACCGGGCAAAAACTGATTCAGTCCGGCGAGCGCACCATGAGCGCCGCCACGTTTTTGACCAAAACGCTGCACCTCGATTACCAAAAAGAAGCCGCCCCAATACTCAAGCAGTGCTACGCCGAGCAGCTTGCCAAAGCTTACTCACAGCCCCGCCGCGAACCCGGCCAGTCCATCGACCAGACGCTAAAAATTGAGTTCGCTGACCACCTCAAAACCCGCAGCGCAGAGCTGAAAAAAGAGGGTGAAGCCATCGACGCCGAGCGCCGCCAGGTCAAAGCCGAAATCGACAAATCCGACGCGCCCAAGGCCGCAAAAGACGCCGCCAAAGCCGCCGCCGACGAGTACGCAAAAACAAAAAAACAAGAGCTGCAAAACAGAAAAGACCAGCGCACTGCTGACACCTACAAAGACTTTTTAGCCGACAGAGCACCGCAATCAGCAAAGCACCTCGACGAGCTGGCCCGCGTGTCTTTCACGCCCGCCGATCATGCCCGCATGAAATCTATCCAGGTGGCCCAAGGCATCGTGCCCGGCCTCGACCGACTCACCCCCGCCCAACTTGAAAAAGGAGTTTCCCATGTCATCCACCTTGCAGACCGCCGACCACCAGCCGCCATCATCGAGCGCAACCAGCGAGCAGCAGCCGAGCGCAATCGACTTGCCGACGACCTCGCACGTAGTGCAGAACGCACCCCAGCACCTCAAGCCAACGAAGCCAGTCGCCTGCATGAACTGCCCGCTGGCGGTGTGGATGTTGCGCGACCAAAAGACGCTGGAGTGCTATTGCCGGACGCTGTACGTAGTGACGTGGGAGACGAGCAAACCCGGCAACATAACGCTGTGCGACGCGCCAGAGCAGGCGCGGGAAGCAGCACAGAAAGAGTCCTGAGCGAACCCGCCCCGGCCCCTCGACCCCAGACCCTCACGACCGCCGCCCGCGCCGAGCTGGCCCAAGCAGAGAAGCAAGACGCTGACTCCGCTATTGAAGTCCCAGCAATCGACTATTTGGCAGACATTCAGCAGCAGATTCAAGCTGCTAAAGCCAAAGCTGATCCGCGCAGCTCGTTGGCAAATTCAACGACCACAGAAGCAGATCACGATGCGCCCGCTAGCGGCGTGATCGTCGCCAGCAATGATGAATTTGTGGCGGTGCGTCAGCGCGAAATCGTCAAGCTGTACCGAGCCTCTGAACTCGTTAAGCACCTCGCGTATGACGGCATTGACGTCGGTAGCGGACGGTTTGTACCGGGAAATGAGCTGGAGAGAAAGAACGGCAAAGATGGCATGAGAACACTGGTTACAGAAAAGCGTGAGCTGATGCAGACTGAAGAAAAACGAAAATTGCAAAGAGAAAAGAGCTTAGGAATTTGACCAAATGCACGATCTAATTTAGATAGATAGCTATAATGATAGCTATCTATTAGGAGATTCCCATGATCTATGCAGTCGTAAACACCAAGGGCGGAGTCGGAAAAACCACCACAGCAGTGCATCTGGCAACGATGCTTGCCCGCACAGGTGAAACCTTGTTGATTGATGGTGACCCACAGGCAAGCGCTGCGAGCTGGGCTGCTTGGCGACGTGACAACGCCTCACATGGCCCGAGTCCGACGACAACCTGTCTCTCCGGAAAAGCGATCCTTTCAGAAGGCAAGCAGCTTGCCGCCAAATACGAACATGTTGTGGTTGATGCTGGTGGCCGAGATTCGGTTGGCCTGCGTTCCGCCCTGCTGCTGGCTCAAATGGCAATCGTCCCGATTGGTGCCAGCAATCTCGATGCTGCGGCCATGACTGACCTGCTGGAAATAGTCGAGTTGAGTAGAGACTACAACCCCGAGCTTGATGTGCGTGTCTTGCTGACTCGGGTCGATCCTCGCACCAAAGATGCTGCTGAAATGATGACGTTTCTTACCGAACAAAAGCTAACCGTATTACCGACAAAGGTTTGCGAACGAGTCGCTTTTAGGCGCTCAATAGGCGAGGGTGTAATTGTCCAGGAGCTTGGCAAAGACCAAGCGGCCATTGCCGAAATTGAAGCTTTTTTCCGTGAGGTGCAGGCATGAAATCCAAACCCAACACCGATCAATTTAAGCCCAACAAAGACCCGTCTGCTTTTCTTGAAGGTGGTGCCGGTGATGCTGCGGACAGGATGGGCGTAACTCAATCAGCTGCTATTGCCTCCCAAGTGCCAATTGATTTGCCTGCGGTTTCCGCCAAAATACACCGCGAACAAAAGATATTCCGCCTGCCGCTGGATCTGATTGCATTTCTCAAGCGCGAATCCTATGAGCGATCTGTGAAAACAGGTTCTCGTGTGACTGAAACGGAGCTTGTGGAGCAGGCGTTAAGGGCTTTTTATGATATATAGCTATCTATATAGCTATATTTATAGATTGCCATGCAAAACCACTCCCCACCTCCCGTGCGCACGGAGCGAAAAATACCCATCTTGAGCCTTTCTTTCCCGGTCACAGAAAAAATCCGCACGCTGGCTTTCTACAAATTCGATATAAGCGCAATGCGTTTGGTGCGCGTGTTGCACGGTTGCCGGGTTGAAGGTTGAAGTGCTGGTGTTTTTAGACACGGAATACAGCGGCTTCTCAGAGCCGCTCAACACCCGAAAACTGCTCTCACTTGCACTGGTGGCCGAAGACGGCAGCGCAGAGTGGTACGCCGAGATTGACGGCTGGGAGCTTGCAGACTGCGACCCTTGGGTGCAGCGCATCGTGCTGCCGCTCATGACCGGCCCGCGCCTCTCGCGTGACGCCGCAAGGGCATCACTACGCGATTGGTTTGCCACCTGCCCGCGCAGCGTGCAAGCTGCTTGCGACTCCAGCACTGACTGGCACTTTCTGTTGCAGTTGCTGGGCGAGTGCCCGACCAACATTGCCGCGCAGCGTCTCGATTTGGCTGGACTGATCGATACCGGTACTTACCACCAGGCAGTGAAGGCTTATTTTGCAAAAGGCCACCCCGAGCACCACGCTCTGCATGACGCCCGCGCTTACCGGCTGGGCTGGCTTGCATGGATGGACGCTAGAAAGACAACACCATGCTAGTTTTTCTCGACACCGAATTCACCAAATTTTCATACCCTGACCTCATTAGCCTGGCACTGGTGGCCGAGGACGGCCGGGAGTTCTACGCCGAGCGCACCGACTATTGGCAAAACGAGTGCAGTGCCTTCGTGCAAGAAACCGTGCTGCCATTGCTGGGCCGTGTGCCGGGTGCTGCCTGTACGAGCAAAGAACTTACCGACCGTGTGCGGGCATGGTTCGCGGCGTTACCAGAATCAGCGACCATCATTTTCGACTACGAAACCGACTGGCATTTGCTGGCCGTGGCGATGCTCGGGCGACCACAAAAAAATCCACCTGAAAATTTTGCCACGCCGCTCTATCTGGACAGCTACATCATCACCCATCCGGTTTTCGTGAAAGCGCAAAACAGCAGCTACACCCAAGACTGGCCCCCGCACCATGCGCTGGCTGATGCGCGGGCACTCATGGCGGGATACCGCGCCTGGCACGAGTTCATGGGACATATTTGGAAAATCCAATGACCACCGTCATTTCCAAGTCGGGGCGCAAGCTCCATGTTCCAACCGAGGCAGAAGACAAGGCCATCAACGCTGGCATCGCTCAAGACCCAGCTACTGATGAACTTGGGACAGAGTTCTTTGCCACAGCCAAACCAGCCTGCGAAGTGCTTGGCGATGCCACTGTTTCAGCGCTCAAGCGTGCCCATCCAATAAAAAATACCGTTTCATGACCGTCAATAATAAATCGCCACGCAAGCACACCAGTAGTCCCGCAAAAACCCCCATGACCACTCTGCGCCGGGCTGTGGTGTGGCTGGTGGTTGGTGGTGCTGTGGCTTTCCAAGTGACAAGCTGCGGCGGCAAGCTGCCCGACCTGCCAGCGCTCTCCACTGTCTCCAAAAATACTCCTGAATCTGCGCCTGAATCACGGCAGCAGGTGCCTGGTGTGGCCACCATTTTTAGGGAGTGCCCGCAGTTTTTTGCAGCGGGTAAGTCGCCAATCGTGCCCCAGGCGCCACTGCTGCGCGAGCTTTGCTATGACAGCTTTGCCATCCTGCACAGTGGAGAGAGCAAGACTCCTGTGTTTGTGGCACAGCGGATGAATCAGGAAAGCATTGCCGATGCTGATGAGAAGCGGACAGACAAGTTCTTCGCCGATGCCAGACTACCAAGGGCAGAGCGCGCAGAGCTGGCAGATTACAAGGGGTCAGGGTACTCACGGGGGCACATGGCTCCAGCAGGTGACATGCCCAATCCAACAGCAATGGCGCAGTCGTTCAGCCTCGCCAACATGGTGCCCCAGAATTCACGACAGAACTCTGGGCCGTGGGCAAAGATCGAGAAGGACACACGACACTATGTCGCAAGGGCCAAGGGGGATGTTTTCATCATTACTGGGCCTTTTTTTGGGCCGGATAGCACTTCTGTCGGCGTGAACCAGGTGGGCGTGCCAACCCATATTTTTAAGCTGGTTTACGACGCTACAACGCACAAGTCCTGGGCACACTGGCAACCCAACTCGGATGATGCCCGCGCCGGGCCGCCCATCAGCTACAGCGAGCTGAGTGGACGCATCGGCATGGAGCTGCTGCCAGGAGTCACGCTGCGGTAAGCCTGCGCGTCTGGTTCTAGAACCTAAACCAGCGTGCTGAAGGCGGCGGCGCCATGATGGTGGTGCATCGCAGGGACCTCCCATTGCACTGCGCTGCACAGGTACTGCGTTTGATGAAGCCCGATTAGACAAGCCAGAAATACCGAAGGCAAAAAACCGGGGCCGCGCCGTCGAGCTGTGTGTTCCATCGAGTGCAGCTTAAACTGACGTCAAATTTGTCTTGACTCTGGGGTCCACTTTAGTTGCCGCCGCTGGTCAGTGCATGGGCATTCTTCAACGCTGCCAGATGCGGGACGTTATTGACGCCGTAGGCTGCGTACTCTTTCAGGTTCGAAAGGAACGTTGCTACCACGTTGGTGTCATATGTGTTTAACACTGAGACTGCGGCATCTATCAACTGCATCTGTAACGCCAGTTTCGCCTCGAAAACGGCCGTTTGCCCGCTTAGGGCATATCGCATCCAGCTAACCGCGTAATTGACGATCCGCTCAAACTCCTCATGCGTCGAGGACACGGGGCAGCCGGTCTTCATGGCCGCCTTGACACTGTGGCTTTGTCCTCGCGCAGCGCCATGCAGGCCCGGCTTGTAGGAACACGGCTGCTCCCGCATTTCGCGTGCCACGATGATCGCAGCCAGCCCAGTTAGAGCGTCTACGTCCTCAGGCGCTGGAACGTGCAGCAAGCGCACCCAGTGATCCAGTACGGTATGCGCGCTCTCGATGTAGTCCCGGAACTGCCTAGGCGTGATGTCTTCCCCGACAGCGGCGTTCAGGAGGGGGTGCAGTTGCCACACCGAATCGGCCAAGGGATGAGCGCGCAGGTCGCCCAGGCGGATACGGCACCGCGCAAGGCCCGGTGACACAGGGGCGACGAAGCGCTGCAGCAGCTTCTCGCGTCGCAGTTTGCGCTCCACCTCGGCGAAGTGCAGAAAGTCCAGGACATGCATGGCCACATAGAGTTGTTCATCTGCCCGCAGTACCTTACGCGCTGGCGGGCGGCGGTGCGAAGTCCACTGCTCCAAGACGACGGTATATCGCTGCACGACCTCTTCAGGCGAGGGGCGACCCGCCGTTTTCAACTCGTGTTCGATGCTGCTGATCGCCTGGTCCAGCACCGATCGAACTTGGCCGAAAGTGCCATCGATCTCCGCCAGCCGCTCGGAGGGGATCTCCGCTGCCAGGTAACCGTGCAGGTCGTTCATGTGCCAGCGCAGATCTGAATCTGCTCCCATCGGATACGGGTTGGTCAACTCCAGAGATGCCGTTTTTTCGGTGGGCGAGCGCAGGATTGACATAAGCTGTAAGAGGCCGTCACGCTGCTTGAAACCATGCAATAGCTTGGCCACCTTGAAGACTTGGCCGGCGCCCGCCTGCCTCTCTTGTGGTGGCGCATGCCCCAAGAGGGCTGCCGTATCCTTCAGCAGTCGCGCGACGGTCGCCTTGTCCAAAGGGTTGTCACGGGTCTTATCAGGCGGGCGCTGCTGCTCCAGTTCCTTGCCGAGCGCCTCGTACGTGCACACCTCGTCCGGAATCGATCGGGCGTTTCCAAGATCAAATTCCCCCGGGAAAATTCGCATCCGATCCTCCTCGGTTAGGCCTGAATGCAGCACGTATCGCAGCAAGCTCTGCCCGTCCGCTACTTCCCCGCCAATGACGCGTCCGCATCGATCTTCCACATAACTAGGGTCACGCACGAAGTCATAGGAAAACAGGTCGACGCCGAGTCCTTTTCCAATATATGAAAACAGCAAATGTCGTCGCGCAGTCATGGTTTGACCTCAGTACTTCGCGTCGTACCGCCTACAGCCTGCAGTCGCGGACGACGTGCCGCTTCGTTGTAGGACTGCGCGAAACTGTCGATTACCCGATGAGCAACATCCTGCAGAAATCCATCCCAACCGCCACATTCGCTGATGTGAACCAACTGGGCAGCTGTACCAGTGATGCGTTTGTTGTTTCTGATTAAAACAAGCGAACAGGGCTTTTTTGCTTCATTTTTCATGACGATGTCCTTTCATAGATAGCGAGCCCTTGACTTTCAGAGGCTTCGAGCCGTGAATATCCACCATCGTCCTCTGGAGGTCGAGGAAATGAATTCAAAGTTTTGCGTCAGTGAAATCCTGTCAAATCGCTGATCAACTGGGCAACTCCGTCCGAGCTATTTGGCTCCACCCACGGTCGAACGTGAACGTCCGGGACTGGCCAACGGGGTTCTGAATCCTGAGCACGCGAGCTTGTTTCGGATCGGTCGCGTGTTCGACCACATACAGCCAATACGCAACGCCCTTTTCACGGGCGCAGTCAAATTGCGTGTGTGATAGTCCCACAGGGCGATCTTCCAGACTGCCCGTCATCGACTTCACTTCAACCCACCGAATCTGCTTGCCGCTGCTGTCGATCTCGTAGAGGTCGAAACCAGGGTTGCCTTCCGGAGTGCGGCACAGTGATGGTTCAAGACCAATGATCAGGTCGATTGCACACCTCTCGATCCGCATACGTTCCGTCTGATCGAGGCCATCAGGATCGAGACCGTCATCATCGGGATGCGCGCCGACGTAGGAAATGAATGGCCGTCCTCCTGTATGGCCGGGAGTCCTCTTTCCCGGACCACCATTGTTCCCGCTGCCTTTGCCACCAGAAGCACCGTGGCCACCTGAGCCACCGTGTGCGCCTCCGTTGCCTCGGCCACCACCGCGCGACATCCCAGTGCGCGAGAGTCCTTGGCTACCACGTCCCGCGCCGCTGCCCACGCCGTCGCCGTCATCGGGATCAGGTGTACCGGGCGGGATGTCAGGCATATCGTCACCGTATAGGTCTTTTGCGTCGTCGTATATGTCGCCATCGGATGGCTCATCGGCCTCCGGCTCGGGGGCTGTCGATGGCTCGGGCTCAGATGGTGGATTGGTGATGCCTAGCCGGGAAGTCAGGTCGGCCACGTTGGTGATACCGAGCTTGCGCAACAGATCGAGCGCCGCCGGATCGATGCCCGCCTCTTTGGCCAACTGATCGATGATTGGCGGCTTGAAGGCGATCTTGGTCAGCAGGAATGGGCTGGGCTTCCAGCCAAGAGTGTCGAATACAACAAGACCCGGAGGCACGAACTCGCCGTCGGTGTTCGGTACCCAAGCTACGTGATTGAGCGTCCGGACAAAGGAGGCGTCGAATCGGGCGGTCTTTGTCTCATGGGAATAGCCCCATTTGTAGGATCCGTAGAAGGCTGCAGTGCCGCGCGCCTCGAGGTCGGCCAACGCCTCCCACAATATCTTCACTCGATCAGCCGCCTCATCGGCTTTCAGCGAAGGCAAAAAGTCCAGAAGCTGCGTCAACCCCCGAAGGGTGAAGTCTTCAGGCTGGCTATCCCAGCTTGCCCGCTCAAGGCCAGCTTCCCTGCGGATCTGCACCTTCTCGGAGTGCCCCAGCTCCGACGGTGTTGCTTGTGGAATGAGGTAGCGGCTTGCGCCACATGAGACAAGCAGGTCGCGGATGTCTTCACCGCGCAGGCAGGCGTATTCGTTGTCGACGATCAGGATGTGGGGCACACCTGCGAAGAGCTGCTGCAGGCGGTCGGTTGCGATGTAAACCTCGCTGGGCTTGGCAACAACGGACTTCCCGTCGCCGGTGTCGACCGCCATCACAAAGTTGGCATCGCGTAGGGTGGCACGGAGCTTTTCTTTCTGGACTCCAGAGTCTGTGCTGAAGGCGGCACGGATACGCTCGATGTCGGCAGCGTAGGCATCGTCGTCCACGATCTCTTTTTCCTGCTTGTACTTCGGCAGGACATTCCAGATTACGTCATCCACCGGGTCGGGTTCGGTGATGCCCAACAATCTCAAGAAGTCGCGTGCTTCGAGCGTTGCACACACTGCCCGACGCATCGTCGGGAAGCTGGTGGCGATGGCACTGGGCAGGAACGCTCTGGCATTGCTGTTCTCATGGGCGACGACGTGAGTACCGTCATCAAGGCGGATGATCGGAACAATGTCGAGGTGGGGGCGAAAGGCCTTCCCCTGACCGCTCAGGAATTCATACAGTCGCAGCACCCATTCATCGGGTTGAGCCTCGAGAAATGCCTTGGTCAGACTTGGCACCAACTTCTCCGGCCTGATCTCGTCGATGTCGAGTTCGCGCATCAGGTACTGGCGAATCTCGGGCGCTTTATCCTGCGTGATGTCGCCAGATAGCCAAGCGGCGACCTCCGAGCCAAATAGCACCGCGACCTGTTCTGGGCTAAACAGATTACGCAAGTCTTGCGTACGTGCCAGCTTTGCCTGCGAGGCAGAGACGTAGCCGCTATCGTAGGTAGGCAGCAGCGCCTCTTTCCGAAATGTCTGTCGAACCGTATTGAACATCGGCGCAAACCGCGAGCCTTGCGGGAACTTCTCACGGTCAAGCGGCAGACAGCGCAGCGCCGAAACATCGAGCATCACCTCATCGCGCATCCAGCGCATCGCCTCTACCAGTAGGCTGGCCGTTTCCTGGACTAGATGCTGGTTCCATGGGTCGCCGGGCGGGATGTTTTCCCGGCTGGGCGTGGTGCGATATGGCCCCTGCACGAGAAAGCCAAGGTGGGTCTCGACCACGGTCGGGAAGAACACCACTAGCGGTGACGTTGGTAACGGCTGCACCGACCAACGACCGTAGGCAGCTTGGGAGGCGATCAGGGAAAACGCGATCTCCACCCGACCTGCCTTCTTCTGCTCGCCCGTGAAAACGTCGCGGTGGAACACCAGCCAGTTCTGGTCAACATCATCTTGTCCGGTCTCATGGCCGATCACAGTGACGTGCTGGACGTTGGGCCCGAGCGCCTCCGGCGGGTTGCGTATGTAAAAACCGGATGCACCGCCTTCGACGCTCCAGTTGATCTCCTCGATGTTGCGCAGGAACAGCAGCGCGCCAGGGCCCAGGTGACGGAACCCTGCCGTAATGTCCTGCGTTGCGGTCGTGTCCTCTGGCTTCAGGGGCAAGATGATTTGCGTTTCGTCCGCTTCACGTGCCGTGCGATCCGCCCTTTTTGGAAAGACGTACCCCTCAATGGCGAAGTCCTCATCGCCAGAGTGAATTTCAGGCAGATCGGTGACGGTGTAAACGGACTTGAAGCCGAGACCAAAACGGCCAATCGAGGACTCGTTCTTGGTGCTCTCGGCGATATCACACACACTTCGGACGTCGGCCTCGTCGAACGGTTTGCCGAAATGAGAGAGCGTCAGGCGAATCGGGGTCAGAGCGAACGCAACCTTGCGTGATCCGTGCCAGTCGCCGCGCCTACCGATAGCATCCTCGGCGTTTTGCAGCAGCTCAAAGATGAAGTGCGTGCGGTCATCGTACAGCCCAGCAGCCAGCCTCCCTGACTTTTGAGCGCCTTTGGTGCCGTAGCTCTCCCGGTTTTCCTCGCAAATTGTCTCGTAGTTCGATGCCACCGCCGCTCCCTCTAGGTCAAGCATCTTTTTTGATGCCAAGTTTGCTCAAGTCTGCCAAATTAGACAACATTATTACAATATGTATCAGTTAACTGTCGCATCCCGGACGATCATATGGCCGCTTATGGAACAGATTTGGGTGCTCGTGGTACCAATCTTTCATGGCTTGAATAGGCGTTTTGCTCTTGAGGGCCGACTGCGGTAATTGGTGGTTGTACAAGGCCACGTAGCGCAACAGCGTCTGCTCCAGATCCTCGCTGCTGCTGAACCGACGGGTCTTCAAGACATCGGCAATGCGGCCATTAAAGCGCTCCACCATCCCGTTGGTTCTCGGAGTCCTGGGCTTGGTTAGCCGGTGCTCTATGCCCAGCGCTTGGCACAGCTGATCAAACTCATGGTTGCCACTGGGCTGGCGCTCTCGGGATGCAAACAAACGATCAGTGAACTCCTTGCCGTTGTCGGTCAGCAGTTTGTTTATCTTGATCGGGCAGGCCTTGTTCAGGGCGTTCAGAAAGGCCTTGGCACTGGCGGCTGTCTTGTTGGCCTTGATGGCCACAAACACCCAGCGCGTGGCCCGGTCAATAGCCACAAACAGGTAGCGCCGCTTTGTCTCGTCTTGCATCTGCGGCAGGTACTTCACGTCCATGTGCAGGAACCCCGGCTCGTAACTCTTGAAGGCCTTGTGGGGCTCTTGTGGAGTGGCCGGTTTGAGGACATTGAGATTGCCCACGCCGTGGCGGCGCAGGCACCGGTCCAGCCCCGAGCGCGAGACAGCAGAACACAGAAATTCGTGCGTGACGGCCAGCAAATCATCAAGCGGCAGCAGCAGGGTGCGGCGCAGATGTACCACCACGATCTCCTGGGCAGGAGTCAGCTGTGTCTGCAGACGGTGCGCCGTGTGCGATCGGTCGCCAAAGACCTCACGCTTCTTCCATTTGTAGACCGGTTTGCAGCGGTTGCTGTCGTTTGCGGTGAAGGCACGACCTTCTGATTTCTGCTTCAGAGCAGTCGCTTGTCTGAACAAGGCGAAGAACACAACTTTTTAGGGATACCACCAAGTTGCATCTGATTGAATACTGATAGTCCATAGCTGCGGTCAATCATCGATTGACGCTGAGCAAAGCAGAATTGCTCAGCGCAACTGCCTACAGCAAGGTCAGCACCTCATGGCCGTGAAACACGGGTGCTTTTTTTAGAAGCCAATCGTCGGGAACTCGACATGTAGCTAATCAACTTCCACTACGCCAAGACTCAGCAGCGTGTTCAGTACCTCGATATTCTTGCTCTTAATGTACTTTCGATCTCCAATTAAATAGACAGCATCACGTGCGCGAGATATGGCCACGTTCATTCGGCGTGGATCAGCATAGAAGGTTGCTGGTCCGGTTGTGCGCACGAATGAAAAGAAGACGATGTCAGCTTGGCGCCCTTGGAATGCATCAACTGTATCCACTTCGACGGCCAAGTGCTCCCTGATGTCGAGCTTGTTGATCGCATCTCTCAGCGCCCGGCACTGTGCGCGGTAAGGCGTGATCACAGCCACGCTGAGTTTGCGTTGCTTGGATTTAGCCGCCTTGTGTTTGCGGCGGCGGCACATCTCGAACAAGCTGTGTGTGATGATCTCGATTTCGCGTTGATTTTCAAGCGCTCCTCCATGCTGGGCCGGTACTCGGTAGCCGCTGGAATCGTATGTGAACCAGCCAAAGTGCGTGAAATCGTGATCAGTCTCCTCTCGGTGGTGCCCGAGGTTTCCGTTGTAGAAGTTCTTTGAAATAAAAGAGCCGATGTGGGGCAGCATGCGGTACTGCTTGCCCAGCTGGCCTTTCATGGTGATCGGAAGGTGCTCGAAGATCTTGTCGATCACCCCGTCCTTGATTAGCCGAGCTTTCGCCTCAGCCAACGTGTCCAATGCGTCGCTCTCTTCTTCGCAGAACGTCGGAGGCAGCTGCTTGTGATCCCCTACCAAGATGCACTTGCGACCAACGCACATGGCCATGATCCACTCAGGCAAGGTTGCCTTAGAGCATTCATCCACGATGACCAGATCAAAGTCTTCGCTGTCTTCGTCCAGCAGGTGATCGATCTGGTTGCACGTGACGCCAATGATTTGGTGGTTGTCCGCCAGGTTCTTGAACTGCCAGCGCGGCACCTTAACCTCTCCGTTCTCGACTTCACCTTGTTCGAGGACGTTGTAGAGCACGTTGGTCAGCTTCGGGGCTAATTCCAAGGCCTGGTTCCACACTTCGTTTGCACGGATCTCCGCAGCCGTTCCTTCGGTGTGTTTGGATTCGTACTCGGTGATGGCGTAGCGCGGATAGCGCATCGTCTTCGACTGTATGGCCTCGTCACCGATAAGGCATAGACGGTCCAAAGCGTTATCGACAGCCACGTGTGTTTCAGAAGTGACCAGGATGCGCGCATTCGGCTTCGCTTTCAGCGTTTGCAGAATGATCTCCACGATTGCGGTCGTCTTACCCGTGCCTGGCGGGCCTTGCAAGAAGTACAGGTCCTCTGTGGCCATCGCCGCCTCGATGAAATCAAAGGCGTTGTCTTTGGTGTCGCTGTACCCCTTCTGGATGGGCGCATTGATCACCAGCCCCATATTGTCGAGAGCCATCACCTGGGAGGCTTCTTCAATAATCTCCTTGACCTTCTGCTCGGCCTCCTTGGTCAGCGGTCGGCGCTGGCGGTTCTCGTCGGTCCCGTTGAATCCAATGTTGTCACCATCTTTGGAGCTTTTGTTACTGTAGTAGTGGTGCAGCAGGCGGTTGTGATTGATGTTGCTGTTGGCTCCTTGGCGGAAGCGGATCAGGTACTTGATCTGACGCTCATACTTGACGCACGTTTGCCGGTCATCCTCGGACAACTCCAGGACTTTGGTTAGGTACTCCAGCCAGTCATCAAGGTGGTCAATGAAGTCGAAGACGCGGCCTTCGGGCATGGATTGAGGCTGCTTGTAATTGTTCACGTGATCCATATCAGTTGACCATAGCTTTCAGGAGAGTTTCTACGCCGGCTGGATTGTTCAAGCCGAGGTTGATCGTGATGCTGCGGATCAGCTTGGGCTTGGCCTCATCTTCCACTACAGGGATGGGAAGCACGATGGGCTTGCCGATGATCTCTTCCACGATGGCCATATCCGAGTTGATGGAAAGCACGCCCATGTTCACGTCGGCCATGTTGGCTGAAAACAGTGCATCGAGGGACAGCAAAATTCTGGATTTGGAGAACTGAGGCAGCGCGCTCAGGAGCTGGTCACGTGAGGTGTAGCCAAGGCGCACTGCGTAGCAAACAGCCAGGATCGACTCTTTGAGATTGCGCTTGCGCCAATGGAAAGTGATTTCAGTTTTCATTTGGAGGCTTATCTGCTCTGGTTCTTGAGCTCGTAGTGCTTGCGGCGGTCTTCTCGGGTACTGACCCCGATGGCGCGATGCACATCGAAGTCCTTGCCCATACGGAAGATCTCGACAATGCAGCGAATGCTCTCGTCCGGCTGCAGTGAGGCGAACTTGTCCAGCATGTCTTTCACTTCACTGACACGTGCATATAGCTCTTTCCGGGCAACTGTGATTTCATGGCGTCTCTCACCGACTTCTTGGCGCTCGCGGAATAGCTTCTCCCGTGTGGCCTTGTCTTCATTGAAGGTGGAGTAGTCACCGCTCTTGCGGTTTTCATCAATCTTGGTGCGAATTTCCTGGAAGTCTTTTGACAGATCATTGAACTCGTCTTGGACTTCTTTCTGAATATCTGCCGTGCGTTTGTGCGCAGTGATCAGCTTTGGAACGGTTACCGTGCCTTCAATTTCGGCGATCCAAGTGTTGGCCAGCCTGCTTTGTGTAGCGGCAGAGCCAAAGTGATCACTGAACCTATCATTGATCTCACCAAAGAGTTCACTGCACTTTCTGTAATGGTCGTTGAGTTCGGTCTTGTGGAATTTGTGCTTCTCAATGAGCTCTCGCGAAGAAGCATTCAACTTGTCACGTTCGTAGCGCAACTCCTTGATCTCCGTCTGGAGCGTCATGGAATGGCTCTTCAAACGGCTTAGGTCGTGACGGATAGACTCGCTGCTGCTCTTTTGGCTGTTGCTCACCTGGCGCACGGTGCGCTCAATGAACGTGGAGCTAACGAGGATGGGTCGCTCTTTGATCATGTGGCGCCACTCGTTGCGTTCATTACGCTGGGTAAGCTTGTTCAGCTCCACCTGCAAGGCAGTAATGAAGTCCAGCATATGGAACTTGGTGGTGATTCGTTCGGAGAGCAGTTGAATCTTCTGCTCAGCGATAGATGTGTTCATCCAAGAGTCAAAGCAGACAAACATCTTGTCTTGGAAGTCACCCAGATGGGGCACATAGGATTCCGCCAAACCCAGCTGCTTATTCATGAACGCAATGAATTCCTTGAGCTCGGCATCGCGCTTCTTCTTGTACGCAGCGACCTGGACCCGGTAATCATCGGCCTGAACCTTCAGGCGCTCCATTGCAGCCTTCTCGTGCTGCTCTACTTCGCGGATCAGTGCGTTTGTCTTTGCCGTTTCTTTTTCTAGCGAGCGACCGCAGAAAAAGTGCATTATTTTCTTCAAAATCATAGTGATTACGCCTGCAGCAAGAACTCGTATGCCTGGTCGAATCCAGTGGTTGCGGGAAGGATCAAGTCCACCCGATCTTTCAGTGCTCCATCGAGCTGCAGCTTGAGCTGGCGATCCTCAGCGCTGTTGGACAGTCCTTGATCGACCATCGCGTTCAGGTGTTCGATTTCCTTCATGTAGGAGTCGATTCGGACCTGGGCCTGTTCTTCCTTCTGCTTTTCGGCGGTAATCAAGTTGGTATCGTCTTGATACTGCTTGATCACAGGGGTGAACAACAGGTAGTTCAGCTCCAGATGCTTGTCTAGGCTGGTGCGCATCTCGCCGAATTTGTCAGCTGCTTGGGTGATAACTTCGCGTTTCGCTTGCTCGTACTGCAGGTCCATTGCGTGGATCTGGTACTTGAACTGCTCCATCATCTCTTCCATCTGCCTGCGCTCTGCCTGATCGATCTGATCGAAGCGACTGTACATATCAGCTTGGATGGATTTGAGCTGGCCCTTGCGTGTGCTGTACTCGGAAAGCACCGAGATCGCGCCGGCGAATGGGATGCAATCGGTCCAGGCGAACTTGTTTTCCGACAAGGTACCAACCGATGTTGCGTACTGGGTCAGCGTAATTTGCCCGGATTCAAGCTTGGCAGCAGCTTCCGTGATGTCCTTGATCGCGAACTTGGACCCAACACTCTGGAAGTGGCCAACAAACGATCCAATCGCAAGCGAGAACCCGATGGCGAACACCGCGCCGAGAGCGATAGGTCCGAGAGCGCCCAGAGTGGTTCCCAGTACCGCCGTCGATGACACGCTGGAAGCAATGAACTGCCCAAGGAACGCCGACGCTGGCGCTGCCAGTCCGGTGGCGCAGGTAGTACCAACGATCTGAATGGTGCTACCGATGGAGAACGATGCGAACTCGATGCTGTCGATTTCGCTGTTGCAGAACTTGTAAAGGTTTTCGCCAAGCGAGATCGCGATGGCCACGGTTGCTGCAGCCACGTTTCCTTTGGTCAACTGCTGGCCAATGCTCCCCCCCATAGACGAAGCACCGGCCTTGGCAGCAGCACCACCTGCAGCTTTAGCGGCGGTTTTGGAGGCTGCTTGTGTCGCGGCATCAGCCATCATCTGGCCGAGGTGCTGCACGCCGGTTACAGCTACAGCGCGGCCAGCCCCTTTGAGTGCGCTGAACACGATGTTCTGTGCCGCCTCCATGCAGCGCTCTTTGGTCATCGGCTCGTTGCTGCTCAGAATGCCGTACAGCTCGCCTGCTGCGGCAAATGTGGCTCCCGACAAGGCTCCAGACTTAGCGGCATTGCGGTACTGCATGCCATTAAACTCTGCCCTGACCCGTGCAGTTTCCTTGTAGTCAGGCCCCTCACCCTTTTCTTTTGCCTTCTTGGCCAGCTCTTCAGCGCTGCCCTCGCCCTTGCGATTGAGCCCTGTGCTTTGGATGTTCTGGTCGTCGTTGGAAGAAATCTTGTCGGTAGCCTTGTCTGCCGTGTCTTTATAGCTATCGGCGACTTCAGGACGGTTTCCCTCTGCCTTGGCTGCGCGCTTGGATGCGGCGTCCTTTACATCCTGGACCTGATCCTTGGGGACCACCTTGCCAACGGTGTCGTACTTCTTTGGGGACAGTGCTGCAGCTGTGGAGTCCCCATCCTTATAGAACTTCACCTGATAATCGTGGCTACCGCTTGGAGTGTTCACACGAATATCGGCCACAGGGTCATTGACCTGGCCAACATCGAGCGTAGCGCTGTGGTTGAGCTGCCCCTTGGCAGCTGCTTCAATGTTGAATGAGCCCACATGGTGAGCTTCAGCAGTGAACCCCTGCTGAACATCTAGAGATTGATTTGTCAGGTCACCGCTTTTGGCAGTGACCGAATTCATGATCCCAGTCTTGTAATCAGCGAATGCCTTGTTAAATGCATCGCCCTGGAGCTGGTTGAAGCCGCCAAGAGCAAAGGAAGAACCAAAATCTATACTCTCCGATTTGCGCTTGGAGTTTTTATCTTTTGAGGGAGACATAAATCTCTTAAATAGAGTTGATTTGCGGAGTGAATCGGATGCGATTTGTAATACTTTTAAGTTTGCGGACGAAGCTTCGACGTCGGCTATCAGACCGGAATCAACGCCTGCTACCTCGCAGGCAAGTGATGCTTAGCACCAATAATCGTCAAGGACTTGGACCCACGGGTCATTGCGACATACAGATCCTTAGCGTCCAGTGCGTCTGCGTTAAGAATGACCGCATGGTCATACTCCAGCCCCTTCACTAACAGCGTCGTTCCTATGAGCTTTCGGTGACTGATCGGCCGTCCCATGTGTCTCATGTCGCGCTGATACTTGTTCGCAGCCTCCGTCAGATTCGCCCCCACCCCATCGATGTGAATCTTCAGCACGTTGAGGAAGCGATACAGCAGATCACGACGATAGGCAGACGTGTCAGGGTTGGCCTTCAACGCCAAGAAGAAGGCTTTAAGGTGACCACTTGTTGGACTGTTCAGGTAGGCATTCGCTGCATGCAGGACCAAGGGGTACTTGGTCGCTTTACTTTGCTTCGCTACTTCGCCCTTTTGAGTGCCAGCCGTCAGAGTCTTCGCAACACCCGTGAAGCACTTTTTGGAGAACTCCACCGACAAGAGGAAGCCAGCTTGGGTTGTCTTGGCCGCAACGAATTTTTTGACGAATGAGTGGAGCGCCTTGCCTTCAACTTCTTCGATGGAGGAGAACCGACCGGCCAAGCGCAGGGCCAGATCGTGGGTCTTGTTCTTTGATTTCTGATCACCGCCATGCAGTGCAATCACGCTTTCGTTGTGCCCCAGCAGACCCATGAGAGAGTTGTACTGCTTGTGCACGAGGAACTCTGGGGTTGCATAGGCTCGTTTCACGCACTCAGGCAGACCGTTCGAAAGATCGATCTTCTGACCCTGTTCCAGTGTCTCCCTTGCCTTCTTGAGCCAAGCTCCAAGCTTCGGGTCGCCGGCCATTTTCCAGCGCCACGGCGTCTCTAGCTGACCGAGGCAAGTGAAGGTCGGATAGACACTTACAGCCCAATCAACGGGCTTGCCATCGTCACCACCAAAGTCAAAGATGGCCTGCATAGGATCGCCCAAGATTCGACAGGGCATGAACTCAGCGAAGGCGCAGACAAGGGTGTGCTGCACATCGGCGCAGTCCTGGTACTCGTCCACATAGACGCCGGCATAGGTGGCAGCTACAACGCGGCGAACAAATTGCTTCCCTAGCAACCCCGAACAACACTCGTAGAGCTTGTTCCACTGCTTGTCGGCGGGGTGCTCAGCCTTCCACCCCGAAGTCTTCGGGTAGGCCAAACAGAGCCGAAGTGACCAACTCGCAATCGTGTCAATCTGGTACTTGGAGGACGGCACGCCAAGAGCCGTCATCTTGGCCTTGATGGAGTTCACACCCGCGAAGGTGTGGGTCAAGATCAGTTGCTTCTTGCTGGCCGCCTTCACCGCCATGGCAATGAGGTGCGTCTTACCGTAGCCGGCCGGCGCGATCACATACCCTTTGGTAGTGAAGTCGTTGAGCTTGAGGGCCAATTCCTCAGACATGCTCAGCCCAAGTCCAAAGCACCTCCAGTTTGACAGCCAAGTCCTTCTTCAAGAATGCGGCGTCGTTGAACGCAGGGCTCACGACCTTGAACCACTGATCGCCTCGCGTGGTGTCCTTGAACCACCCTGGTTCCTTTCCATCCTTCTTTCCCTTTTTCGCTGCTGAACCTATAGCGGTACGCAGCTCCGGGCTATCAAGCCACTTCTCAACGTCCTGATCAATTTGCTCCTGAACTCTGGAGCGCACTTGGTCGCAAACTTGATAGCCAAGGTCGTCCTGCGCAAACTTCAAGCTGACCAAAACGCTCTGCCAAGGCAGATCTTGAAATGCCCGCTCCTCCAAGCAGTACTTGTCGCTCCAAACATGCACGGGGACACCTAGCTTCGTGAGTTCCGCCACATCAGCAGTCGAGAACTGATCTTCAGCGTCTGCATCTGCAAGCACTGAAACGTCATAGCCGAGCGACTTGAACGCCTTTGCTAAGTCTTTAATCTTGCTGGCACCCCTCGCGTCCAGAAGGGCAACGCCGTGATACGACAGCGGGTCCTTGCCCTTGCCGACCTGGTGATCGTCAAAACCTCGCACGAAGCCTACTTCAGTAGCGCCCTCGCAGACCACCACCTTCTTCGCCAAAAATGCTTCGGTGCTGGACCGAATCTTTCCCTGCACTTCAAGCTCTTCCAGACCGTCCTTCGCTGCGGAAGTGATCTGCACAATCCCACCCTTGCTATGCACGACGTATAACTCTTTGACGGTCAATTCCCGCAGAACCGTGGGTGAGTGCGTGGTGAGGAAGTATTGGCCTCGTTTGTCCTCTCGGACATGCTTGATAAGGCGGGTGATTCGGTGCGGCTCCAAGCCAAACTCAACCTCGTCAAACAAGGTGATGTGGCCCTCTTCCAAACCCATCTTCTGAATGCCGCACAACAGCATGCGCCTTGACCCAAGACCAAGCTGACGAAGAGGAATGTCACCGTCATGGAGCGCCAACCCACCCACTTTCAGGTTGATAGAAGCCAGATCGAGGCGAGCCTTGTAGGCGTCCAACACCGGCACACCCAACAGTTTCGCAATGTCCTGCGACTTCTCTGCCGCTGCATCGAAATTCTTGAGGGAGACAGGTCGATCAGCGTCCAAAGAAGCTCTGGCCGTTCTGGAGGCATTTGCCAGTAGCTCGTTGAGATTTTGCGCCACGGTGAGCTTCGCCAACGCCGTCCCTGTGGCCCACGAAAGCTGCTTCTCACTGTAGGCGCCAATGAGGCCCACGCTGACCTTGTTCCTGTCGCCCTGCTTGAACGGAACACCGTCAGGGTGGCGATCACAGATCACCACCCACTTGGGCTCAAGATCCTTGTCGACCGTAAGCCGCACGGTCAAGACACTCTCAAGATGGTCTTCAGGCTCGTCAGTGAGCTTGAGGGCGGCTGCATCCCAGCCCCGGAGGTGATGGCCGTACTTGTCGAGCGAGCAGAACTCTTCGGTCAATTCGCCAATGGTGACTTCAATGACGATTGAATCTGCAACTTTGCACTGGTGAAAGTCAGAGTCGCTGAGGGTCAAATTCCACTGAGGATGGAAGGCATATCTGATGGCTTCCAAGATTGTGGATTTGGAAGAATCTCCTTTGCCAATCAAGCAGAAGATGTCGGCTTTGGGAAGATCCCAGTCAAGCTCTTTCACCCCACGAAAGTTCTTGATCTTTATTTTTCTGATTTTCACCGAGACGAGTCCTCCAGAACTACACCTACGAAAACGGGCGATTCTTGACTCAATGTTCTGGCGCACTCTCCCAAGTGCAGCGAAGAACGTCTCGTCGCCTTCGACTCCTCATCATAGATACATTTCGTCACGATGCCAGCAAGAAAGCACCCAGCGAGGCTCAGAGGAAGTGGAACGTCAGCCGGCCGATTGAGTTTGCGAGGTCTCCGTCCACATTCGATAGAAGCAGTCGTTCGCCGAAGGACGCGCGATCGTCAGCTTTCAGCCTGGAACGGTCATAGAGCTTTTGGCATCCCGCACTCTTCATTCCGACCTCGATACTCACGTCCGTTTGCGGTGCAGGCCGCTGCACGGCTCAAAATAGGTAAGACCGCTCTTTATGTCGCCTTGCAAACGGTGAGTGCGACAGACTCTTAGCAATTAGGCTGCTAAAGCTCGTTGGAATCGCTTGCATATGGCAACAGCAGCCCGGAAAACTAAAAAAAGGTGCCCTTGAACAACTCACGCTTAGACGCCGAAAGAACAACATGATCACCCTTGCCAGCACAGGAAGAACAACTTGAAAATCGCGGTCAAAAAGAAAATCGACGAACTCCTAGCCCTTGATCAAATCAAGAAACTGGCCGTAACGGCCATGTTTTCCGACGACGACCTCCTGGATCAGCTAGTGCTTAAAGGCGGCAACGCGATGGCCCTCATTCACAAGCTGACCTCACGCGAATCTATCGACATCGATTTTTCGATGCGCCATGATTTTCCGGACGGGCCCGAAGCCGTACAGGCTCGCATCGAAATTGCGTTACAACGAACATTTCGTCCTGCGGGATACGAGCCCTTTGATTTCAAGATGGAGGAAAGGCCTGCCGAGGTCAGCCCGGATCTTGCAGACTTCTGGGGCGGCTACGGTGTTGAATTCAAGTTGGTGCCAAATGCCCAATTTGCGGAACTCAAAAGCGATCTGCCAAAGCTGCGGAACGCGGCCCTCAGCATCGGGCAAGGGCGCAAATTTTTCATCGATATCAGCCGCTTTGAGTACATCGATGACAAGGAGCCAAAGGATTTAGACGGCTACCGCATTTACGTGTACTCGCCGCTGATGATCGCCTGCGAAAAGCTGCGGGCCATCTGCCAGCAGATGAACGAGTACGCCCCTGTCGTCAAGCGCGACAACCGCCCCGGCTCACAGCGCGCCCGGGACTTCCTCGACATTCACGTCTTGGTCGAAAGCCTACGACTGGACATGCTTTCGCCCAAGGCTATAGACATCACACGCCAGATGTTCGCCCTCAAGCGCGTCAAGCTGGACTGGCTCGGCAACATCGAAAACTACCGCGAGTTCCATCGTCAAGGCTTCCCCTCAGTGAAAGACACCGTAAGCCGGAACTTTGACCTGCAGGAATTCGATTTCTATGTGGACTACGTCGTGAAGCTGGCCAACGATATCTTGACCGAGGTCCACGCGACGCCAGCCTAGAAGCCCTCAGGTACGTACAGCCGCCAAGCCGGCACGTACTTGGTCGCGCTCATCGCGTGGGTGAGATAAAAGTCAAACTCCATCGGAAAGCGGCGCATCAGGTCCAACGAGCTGGCGCGGTAGCCCGCACGCTCCAGATAAAAGCCTATGGCCTGATGGTAGGGATAGGTAAACCGCAGCTTGCTGAGCATCGCGCCCATCGCATTCACCGACACAACGTTCTTGGCCAGCTCGAAGGCCTTCGCCACTTCAAACACTCCGCCACTGTAGGCAGGCCGCACGGCTGCATCTATCAGCGTACGCTCGATATTGGTAACCCGCACGCTAACTCGACTCTCTAAACTCAGTTGAGCCTCGTGGTTCAGTACGCCCAACTCCCCCGTGTTGGCACTGTTGATTAACAGCACCTGCAAGTTGTTGAAATCGGCTGTGTTGTTGCTGATCCGGGCCGGCCGCTGAAACGCCTCATCGATCGCAGATTGGGTGAGGGAGGTGCCCCACTGCGTATCGCTAGATCGCTCGTGGCTGAGATAGAGAACCTTTGGAACCTGCTCCGTCAAGCCATGTAGCCGCATAGCCGTGTAGTGGCTGTAGTAGCTGCGCGGCTTCAAATGAAGCAGCAGCTCCATCATTGGTATTTCTCCCCAGACATACAGCGTCTCAGGCTGATGGGGGAATGCGAACTTGTGTTCCTTCAGCTTTCCTTGTTTTTTGAGGAAGACGATGAAATCGCGAATGGTAGTGCGTTGAGCCAGGCGCCAACCGGCTCGCTCTTTCGCAAGAAAACCCATCATTTGCTTGTGCCTGATCACTGGAGGAAGTGCTTCAAAGTACGCAAGGATGTCTGGCTTGGCGATCTGGATGCGAGAACGATCAGTGATCGAATTCATAACGTGCTATGTGGCATATATGCCACATAGCATAGCACACAATGAGCAATTGTAAATGCATCAGGGTGAAGCGTGTGCCAATTGACAAAACTGGCCAGTTTCGTATGCTAGGTGGCATGTATGCCACCTAGCACGCAAGTTTAAAAAGTTTTATGCTGATATTTACCTTGGAAGATGCCCAAGATTTGCATCGATAGTTCATCACGCATGGCGTATGCTAGGTGGCATATATGCCACCTAGCATACGCCAGCCATCTCCAAAATACCTTTCTCTGATTCCAACCGACTACGTAATTGACAGCGTATGTCGTTGATAAGGAGGCTTTACCGATATACCTCCCGCCGGTTGCCCACCTTCAACACCAGCAAGCGCAGCGCCCCGTCCTCGATGTGGGCAATGACCCGGTAGTCCCCCCACGCGGTATTTCCAGAATTCGCCCAGCTTGGAGCCCTTCAAGGCTACGGCCACGCGCTCGCGCAGGAACGCCAGGATGCGCCGGGCCACCGGCTTCTCCAGCTTGGCCAGCGATCCGCTTCTGGCTGTAATGAGTCATTTGCTTTCAGACCAAGTTAGCCCCTGAGATTAATTTCAGCCCATCTGGACGCAACTCGCCTTTTGGGGACACATGCCGATAGAGCGTCTGCCGAGTGACACCCAGTTCTTTGCACAGATCGCCCACGATGGTTTCGGGCTGACCCATCGCTGCCATGGCCAGACGCAGCTTGGCAGCAGTCATCTTGAACGGCCTCCCGCCTTTCCTACCGCGCGCCCGTGCGGAAACCAGGCCAGCGACTGTTCGCTCAGAAATCAACTCGCGCTCGAACTCGGCCAGCGCAGCAAAAATCCCAAACACCAGCTTGCCCGCAGCGGTGGTCGTGTCTATCGCAGCACCCTGACCCGTCAAAACCTTGAGGCCTACGCCGCGCGCCGTCAGGTCATGCACGGTGTTGACCAGGTGGCGCAAATTGCGGCCCAAGCGATCGAGCTTCCACACCAGCAGCGTGTCGCCGTCCCGCAGCGCCTTGAGGCATGCAGTCAGTCCAGGGCGCTCATCGCGCCGGCCAGAGGATTGGTCCTCGTAGAGATGGTCTGGACTGACCCCGGCGCAGATCAGAGCATCGCGCTGCAAATCGGTGGACTGGGAGCCGTCTGCTTTCGATACCCGCATGTAGCCAATCAGCATTTTTTCACCTGTCACATATACGTTCGATTATGTGACGACGCCGATCGGTTGGTATCGATCATCAAAAAATGTCACTTAACCCGTAACTTATTTTAAGACATGCAAAGGGCATGAAATTCTCATGATGTGACAGAAATTTCGCTAGGACGCCTTTTTTAAGGTGGATTGAGAATTCCACAAAACCATCCTGATCCCCTGCTATCAGTTGGCAACCAAAGGGCTAACACTACTTTGGTGCTGTTGATACAGTTCGTGCAACTTCTCGCGCAAAGTGTTCATGCCACCGGTGACGTAAACCCAATGGCCATTTGCCGAGCGCACGCTTTCCACCGACGCATGGCGAATAAAGTCGGTCATCAAAACCACCGGGTTATGGCTCTTGGAAAGTGCCACCAATTGGCTACTGTTGCGTGCATCGGCAGATACAAAAGACAGCTTGGCAAATTTGAAGTCGTTTTTGATCATGTGCGCTTGTCCGGGCAGTAGTCCGACAATAGTTGCAGTAAAGTTTTTTCTTTTTTCCTTGGGGGTGCGCTCTTTGTCCCTTTTGAGCGGGCCTTGGGTGCTGTTTGGCGCTTGAGCCTCTGCCACTGCTACAAGGGGATGTTCTGGTTCTGGTTCGGGGTCGGCTTCAGGTGCTGGTGCTGGTGCGACAGGCACCCGCTGAGTGGGTACGGGCGCAGCCGGCGTTGGCTCTGCCACGACCTTGGCGCAAGGCTGCTCCACAGCGCTTACAGACTGGATTACTGGTTGCGCCAACAAGCTGATCGGAATCTGGATGGGCTGAATCTGACCTATGGCTACCGCAATTTTGTTATGTATGTCTTTGGTGGCTTCAGCAATGATGGAGTTGACTCTGGATTCAATTTCTTGCTGTAGTGGTTGTACCAGCGCATCCACAATCGAGGTGGCCACTGATTGCGCGATGCTCTGAAATGCAGTCTGTAAGGCAGAAATGCCTAGTGTGTCGGCGGGGTTGCTGTCTGGCATAGGATGATCTAAATGGTGAGGTGGAGGATGAACGATTGTCTTGCTACTACACCCTCATCCAGAGCTTTCCCATCTATAAATAGGGGCCGTCACAGAAAACGGAAAATAAAGCACGTTAAGCCTGCGAGCACGCCGGGAGCCAGCGGTACAGAGTTGGCACGGACACGCCCAGACAAAGGTGAAATTTCTAAGGGGCGCACTTTTGAATTTAAAGCAGCTTGCGTAGTGCCATCGCTGTACCGCCCATTCACTAAACAATGGCTGTATTTCAACCGCACTTTCAATGAGATGGTGCTGCAAATGCCGCGCATTTTTCCGAAGGCGGGTGCGGAAAATTTACTCATCATGGTCAAGCAACGGATGAGCAACGAAGGACAGTTTGTGCTTATGGTGAATTCACCGCCAGAGCTCCAAACAGACGGTGGTAGCCAATGCTTCCCGCTCTACCTCTACAACATTGCGGAAAAGCGGGGTGATGCCACCGAAGATCGACCAGACGGCTTTAAGCAGCAAACGGGCTTGTTCGCTGAAGAAAACAGCGACCTGTTTGAAGCAGCTGCTGCACAGCCCACAGCGACCAAGTATGAACGCCGCGATGCCATCAACGATGCTGGGCTGGCCCACTTCCAAGAAGCCTACCCAGGCGAAATCATCAGCAAGGAAGACCTGTTCTATTACGTGTACGGCCTGCTGGGGGTCACTTCAGGAAACGGATCACAGCGTACGTTAAGCCTGCGAGGATGCCGGAATCCACACCGCTGGGGTGGGAACACATCAATCTGACCGGCGATTACCTCTGGCGCAGCAGCACCAAGGTCGGCGCAGGCAAGTTCAGACCGTTGCGACCACTGCCACCGGCTTAACGTGCTTTATTTTCCGT
>JBAQDW010000496.1:0-2975 GCA_049286445.1 Rhodoferax sp.
GGTGACAACGTGTCGATCACTGTGAAGCTGATCAACCCGATCGCCATGGAAGAAGGCTTGCGCTTCGCTATTCGCGAAGGCGGCAAGACGGTTGGCGCTGGCGTGGTTGCGAAAATCATTGCGTAAATAGTTTTAGTAGGGGCGTAGCTCAATTGGCAGAGCGTCGGTCTCCAAAACCGAAGGTTGATGGTTCGATTCCTTCCGCCCCTGCCACCTGATATCAAGAGATAAGGTGGAGTTTGAGCCCGCTATGAGAATAGCGGGCTTCAGCGTCTTAAGATGGCTGATTTTTGTATGACGTTGAAATACGCAAGATAGAGAAAAAATGGCCAACCCACAAGTAGAAACTGTAAGTACCGGCGCTGACAAAGCTAAATTAGTTGCGGCTGCTCTTTTTGTCGTCTTGGCGTTGACGGCCTTCTATTTATTGACTAAACAAGGTGCACTTGCGCAGTGGAGTGCTTTGTTGGCAGGCTTGGCTCTGGCTGTTGTTGTATTTTTAACCTCTGAGCCTGGAAAGGCTTTGGTGGCTTTTGGTCGCGATACGCTTCGAGAAGTCAAGAAAGTTGTTTGGCCTGCTCGAAAAGAGGCCATACAGATGACGGCTTATGTCTTTGTCTTCGTGTTGGTGATGGCCGTGTTTCTTTGGCTAACAGACAAGACACTTGAGTGGCTTTTTTATGACCTGATTCTAGGGTGGAGAAAGTAATGACCAATGCTGTGGATATCACCCAAAATGAAACACTAGGCGCAGCTGAAGTTTTAGCAACAGCACCTGCGAATCCGGATTTGCGTTGGTACGTTGTTCACGCCTATTCGGGTATGGAAAAGGCAGTAGAGCGAAATATTTTGGAGCGTATTAATCGTGCTGGGATGGAGGCTAAGTTCGGCCGAATCTTGGTTCCCATGGAAGAGGTTGTTGAGATTAAGAACGGTCAGAAGAAGACAACCGAGCGAAAATTTTTCCCTGGTTACGTCTTGGTTGAAATGATCATGGACGACGAGACTTGGCATTTGGTGAAGCACACAAACAAGGTCACTGGTTTTGTCGGTGGTGCAAAGAATCGGCCTGCGCCGATTTCCGAAGCGGAAGTCATGAAAATCGTCAGTCAGATGCAAGAGGGAACAGCCAAACCGCGTCACAAAGTTGAATTTGAAGTAGGCGAGTTTGTTCGTGTGAAGGAAGGCCCATTCACCGATTTTAACGGATCCGTTGAAGACGTGAACTATGAAAAGAGCAAAGTTCGCGTGGCGGTCACTATTTTCGGGCGATCAACCCCGGTTGAGCTTGACTTCTCTCAGATTGAGAAGACTTGACCGTTAAGCGATGGTGTGCATAGGCTCAATTCAGCTGAACTGAGTGACGTAATTTTGTAAGAATTTCACACCATCCGACTCGGTGTGAATGTAAAAAGCGAGTCGTTATTGTCGGGGAGCTAAGCCAGGTCAAGTTACTGATACTGGTTTGGCGTTAACACCCGTTAGGAGAAAAACATGGCGAAAAAAATCGTCGGTTTTGTAAAGCTGCAAGTACCAGCTGGCAAAGCCAACCCATCCCCCCCCATCGGTCCCGCATTGGGTCAACGTGGTTTGAATATCATGGAGTTCTGCAAGGCCTTTAACGCCCAGACTCAAGGATACGAGCCAGGTTTGCCATTGCCGGTCGTGATCACTGCGTTTGCAGACAAGAGCTTTACTTTTGTTATCAAATCGCCACCATCGACGATTCTGATCAAAAAAGCGGTCAAGATTGACAAAGGTTCTGCCCGTCCTCAAGCAGACAAGGTTGGCAAAATTACTCGCGCTCAGCTCGAAGAAATTGCAAATACAAAAATGAAAGATTTGACCGCTGCAGATATGGACGCTGCTGTGCGTACTATCGCCGGTTCTGCCCGCTCAATGGGTGTGATTGTGGAGGGCGTGTAAATGGCTCAGTTGACTAAAAAGCAAAAGTCCTTTCAAGGCAAAGTTGACAGCGGCAAGGTTTATGGTTTAGCTGACGCGCTTGTGTTGGTTAAAGAATGTGCCAATGCCAAGTTCGATGAATCCATTGATGTGGCTGTTCAGCTCGGTATCGACGCCAAGAAATCGGATCAAGTGGTTCGTGGTGCCGTCGTGCTGCCCAATGGAACCGGTAAGACCAAGCGGGTCGCTGTTTTCGCCCAGGGTGCCAAGGCCGACGAGGCTAAGGCCGCTGGTGCTGACATCGTTGGCATGGATGATTTGGCTGCAATGATCAAAGCGGGTGACATGCCTTTTGATATCGTGATTGCCGCTCCTGATGCGATGCGCATCGTCGGTACGCTGGGTCAGATTCTCGGACCACGCGGTTTGATGCCTAACCCCAAAGTCGGTACCGTGACGCCTGATGTCGCGACAGCTGTCAAGAATGCCAAAGCAGGCCAAGTGCAGTTCCGTGTCGACAAAGCCGGTATCGTTCATTCGACGATTGGTCGCCGCTCCTTTGACAACGACAAGTTGCAGGGTAATTTGGCAGCCTTGGTTGATGCCTTGGTGAAGGCCAAGCCTGCGACCAGCAAGGGCTTGTACTTGAGAAAAGTGGCTGTTTCTAGCACGATGGGTGTAGGCGTTCGCGTCGATTTACAAACCATCGCAGCGTAATGGCTAAAAATTTGAGCGGTGCTCCGGTACCGCTCAATGTGGTGGGCTGTTTCGACTGAGAGGTTGGACAGGTCATCCAAGACCGTTGGTGTGCAAATCGTCTCCGTACGCAGGCGCACTTAATCATTTGAAACCAACGCAGATGGCGATCCCGCTGCAGATGGATGAATTTCCTGAACAGTTGGTCGCTGCAATGTGGCGTGTTGATTGGCAATTTGCCATGATGCACAATTTAAGGAGTAGACCTTGAGTCTTAATCGCAGTGAGAAAGAAGCGGTCATCAGTGATGTGACTGGCCTCGCCGCAAAAGCTCAAACGCTCGTGCTGGCGGAATACCGTGGCATCACGGTCGC
>JBAQDW010000497.1:0-9158 GCA_049286445.1 Rhodoferax sp.
TTGCTACACCGTTGATAGCTGCTGGCGCAGGTCCGGCAAGGGCTAGCGGCCCAAAAACCCTTCAAAGGCCTTGCGGGTTTAGATTGCAGAAGTTTCAAAGCCTTGTTCTTTCCCCCCCTCTCCCCCAACCCCTCTCCACCCCCGCCGGGGGGATCAGGGGAGCTCAACAGCCATATCTGGCCAACGCTGTGTGCGGGGTGGCGTTCACGTGCAGACGCCAACATTCAAACTCGCCGGGAACCATGTCAGCCTGAAACCACACGATGCTGCCTGTGTTCACTTTGAAGGTTGGCGGCTCACGTTGGACTCATCCACTTCCAACACGCGGCCACATAGGGCTGTTGGCTCCCATTTCTCGCCCGGCGGGGCGAGAGAGGGGTTGGGGGTGAGAGTGGGGGTTGCAGCGCAAGAATTGCTACATTTTCGGTAGCTGCTCGCGCAGGTTCGACAAGGGCTAGCGGTATAGAAGTCATTCAAAGGCCTTGCGGAAAGAGGTGAAAGAGGTTGCTGCGCAATCCATTGAAACTTGACTTGGCAGACAACGCACTTGCAAGCGGACGGATGACATGGGTCTGAAAAACAGCCAGCTTGTAAACTCGCGCACTCCACCTGAAAGGTTCACCCCCATGTTCGGCATTGCAGACTACGGCGCTTTTGTGATCGCCATCATTGTGTTTCTGATGATCCCTGGGCCAGGTAACTTGGCCTTGATCACCTCCACCAGCAAGGGGGCCCTACGCGGTGGGCTGGCGGCCACTGTGGGCGTCATCGTGGGAGATCAGGTGTTGTTGTGGATGGCGGTGGCGGGCGTGGCGACTTTGTTGGCCACCTACCCCACGGCATTTAACGCCGTGCAGTGGCTGGGTGCTGCCTACCTGGCCTGGCTGGGCGCCAAGATGCTGTTGGTGAAACCCGGCGCGGGCCCGGTATTGCACATCAAACCTCACCATTACCTGCGTCAAGCGATGATGATCACGTTGCTCAATCCCAAGGCCATCGTTTTTTACATGGCTTTCTTCCCCTTGTTTGTGGACCCGGCGCGTCACCAAGGCCTGCTGACCTTTGGCGTCATGGCGGTGACAATTGCCGCGTTGACCTTCTGCTATGGGCTCACCGTGGTGCTGCTGACGCACCACCTTGCAGAACGCGTGCGCGCCAATCCGATGGTTTCAAACACCCTGAACAAGCTGGCAGGCCTGTTTTTGATTGCCTTTGGTGTGAAACTGGCGCTGTCGCGCTAGCCGCTTGAATTTACACTTGCGAAGTGTTTCACGTGAAACACGCGCAATCTCTCCCCCTTTGATCTCTCATCTCCTCTCAAGTACCTATCTCATGGCCAAAATATTCTGCGTTGCCAATCAAAAAGGTGGCGTTGGCAAAACCACCACCACGCTCAACCTGTCTGCTGCTTTGGCCAAGATTGGGCAGCGGGTGCTGATGGTTGACTTGGACCCCCAGGGCAATGCGACCATGGGCTCAGGGGTGGACAAGCGCAAGCTGGAACTCACCATTTACGACGTGTTGCTGGAATCTGCCACGGTGGCAGAAGCCCGGGTCAAAAGCGAGAAGCTGATCGCTGCGGACTGCAGTTACGACATTCTGGGCGCCAACCGCGAACTGGCCGGCGCCGAGATTGAAATGGTGGGGCTGGAGCGACGCGAAAGCCGCATGAAAACCGCGCTGGCGGCGGTGGCGGATGACTATGACTTCATCCTCATCGACTGCCCCCCCAGCTTGTCTTTGCTCACGCTGAATGGCTTGTGCTGCGCTAATGGCGTGATTGTGCCTATGCAGTGTGAGTATTTTGCGCTGGAGGGGTTGACCGATTTGGTCAACACTATCAAACAGGTGCACGCCAATTTGAACAAAGAGCTGGTCATCATCGGCTTGCTGCGCGTGATGTTTGACCCGCGCATTACGCTGCAAAGCCAGGTCAGTGAGCAGCTCAAAACGCACTTTGGTGGCAAGGTGTTTGACACGGTCATTCCCCGCAATGTGCGATTGGCCGAGGCGCCGAGCTACGGTGTGCCGGGCGTGGTGTTTGACCCGTCCAGCAAAGGCGCACAGGCGTTTATTGCCTTTGCCAACGAGATGGTCGAGCGCGGTAAACAAACCACATGAAATCAGCCTCCAGCCCAAGGGGACGCTGCGCAAGCAAATATAAAAAGCATAGCAAATGAAACCCATAAACATTTTGATTTTGCCGGGGTGGCAAAACTCAGGCCCTGACCACTGGCAAAGCCTGTGGGAGCGCGACTTGGGTTACCAACGCGTCGAGCAGCACGACTGGATGCGCCCGCTGCGCGGCGACTGGATTTCGCGTCTGGAAGACGTGGTCTTGTCGTGCGACGAACCGGTCGTGCTGGTGGCGCACAGCCTGGGCTGCCTGCTGGTGGCGGCGTGGGCTTCGCACTCACGCAACACGCACCGGGTCAAGGGGGCTTTGCTGGTGGGGCCAGGCGACGCCGAGCAAGAGGCCTTGCGTCCGGTGCTGACCAGTTGGTCGCCCGTGCCGTTGCAAACCTTGCCCTTCCCTTCCGTGCTGGTGGGCAGCCAGAACGACCCGTATTGCTCTTTTGAGCGTGCCCAACGGTTTGCCAGCGCCTGGGGCAGTGCTTTCATTGATGCGGGCGAGAAGGGCCATCTCAACGCTGAATCGGGCCTGGGCCATTGGCCGGAAGGCACCGCGCTGCTGGCCCCTTTGCTCGCTTTACCGACTCCCCTGCACAACTGAGACCCCTCTTCATGGCCACGAAAAAACCAAAAGGCTTAGGCCTCGGACTTGAAGCCCTGTTGGGCCCCAAAGTTGCCGACGGCGCCTCACTGGACGACACCCACCCGGGGGGCGCTACACCGCCTTTGCCGTCCACCCTGATGCTCACTGACTTGGTCGCGGGCATGTACCAGCCGCGCACCCGCATGGACGAGGGCGCGCTGTACGAGTTGGCCGAGTCGATCAAGGCGCAGGGCATCATGCAGCCAATTCTGGTGCGCCAACTCAAAGACGGTGACCACCAAGGCAAGTACGAAATCATTGCCGGTGAGCGCCGTTTCCGCGCCGCGAAACTCGCGGGACTCGACAGCGTGCCGGTGCTGGTGCGTGATGTGCCCAACGAGTCCGCCGCCGCCATGGCGCTGATCGAGAACATGCAGCGCGAAGACCTCAACCCGCTGGAAGAGGCGCAGGGCCTGCAACGGCTGGTGAAAGAGTTTGGCCTCACCCATGAGCAAGCGGCACAGGCGGTGGGGCGCTCGCGCAGCGCGGCCAGCAACCTGCTGCGCCTGCTGAACCTGACCGAGCCGGTGCAAACCATGCTGATGGCAGGCGACATTGACATGGGCCACGCCCGCGCTTTGCTGATGCTGGAACACGGCGCCCAAGTCACCGCGGCCAGCCAAATTGCCGCCAAAAAATTGTCGGTGCGCGAGGCGGAAAGCTTGGTCAAGAAGCTGGGGGCGGCGTCTTCGTTAACGCCGGCCAAACCCCACAAGGAAAAGTCCCGTGACATGAAGCGGGTCGAAGAAGAGCTGTCTGACCTGCTGATGGCGCAAGTTGAAATCCGGGTTAAAAAGCGCGTGAAGCGGGCCGGGCGCATGGAAGAACAGGGCGAACTCAGCATCCAGTTTGGCTCGCTCGACGAGTTGAATGGCTTGCTCGACAAGCTCAACCGCGCGGCAAGCCGCTAGGGCGGCCGGTTCGTGGCCCTGCGTCGCCACCCGTCGTTGGTATGGCCGTTGCCCGCCATGCTGGCCTGGGCGCTGGCGTGGGTGGTCTTTTCGGGGCTGCAGCGCCTGGGTGCAGCGGCGCTCGTGGCCATGAGCGTGGCGTGTGCGGTCGGGGTGGCGCTGAGTCTGCTGGGCCCCACGTGGTGGCGCCGTCTCATGATTGGTTTGGGCTTTCCCCTGTCGCTGCTGGTGTCCGGGGCGGCTGGCTTGCCGGCGTGGGCTTGGCTGCTGCCGCTGGCTTTGCTGCTGCTGATTTACCCGCTGAACGCTTGGCGTGATGCCCCCTTGTTTCCCACGCCGGCAAACGCACTGCGCGAACTCGCGGTGCAGGCCCCGCTGCCCCCCGCCGCGTGGGTGCTGGATGCCGGCTGTGGCCTGGGCGATGGGCTCAAGGCCTTGCGCCAAGCCTACCCGCAAGCGCAGTTGCATGGGCTGGAATACGCGTGGCCGCTGCGGGCCTGGTGTGCGCTGCGTTGCCCCTGGGCCCGTGTGCGCCAAGGTGATATCTGGCGCAGCAGCTGGCAGCCTTATGCCCTGGTGTACCTGTTTCAGCGGCCTGAGAGCATGCCCCGCGCCATGCTCAAAGCGCAAACCGAGCTGGCCGCTGGCGCTTGGCTGGCGAGCTTGGAGTTTGAAGCGCTGGACTGGGTGCCCACCGCCCGCCTGCAGTGCCCGGACGGGCGACCCGTGTGGCTCTATCAAATGCCCTTGCGCGCCCGCTTGCACTGAGCCGCTTGGTGGCCATAATGGTGGCGTCACTTTGTCTTTCTCCCGGTGGTTGAGTTGTCAGGACCGGGAATGCTCACTACCTAGGAATCTCATGGTCAATCCCCTCCCCCCGACCCTCGAACGCCGCCGTGCCGACCCCACGCGCTCCGCCATGGCGGTGGCCTTGTTTGCCATGGCGTCCTTGATTGAAACCCGCGATTCGGACTCGGACAAACATATTCTGCGGGTTCAAAACTACCTCCAGGTACTGGCACAACGCCTGAGCCTTCATCCCTCGTTCACAGACCGTCTGACCGAGGACTACACCAACGATCTGGTTCGTTTTGCGCCCTTGTATGACATGGGCACCATCGGCATTCCCGACCGGATTTTGCTCAAGCCCGGTCGCCTGACGCCGCGCGAGTATGAAATCATGCAGACCCACACCACGCTGGCTTTTGAGGCGATTGAAAGAGCGGAGCACACCCTGGGCCTGCACGCCGGGCAACTGCAGTTGCTGAAAGAGCTGGTGCATTGCCACCAAGAGAAATGGGATGGCAGTGGTTATCCGCGCGGCTTGGTGGGCAATGCGATTCCCTTGTCAGCGCGCTTGTTGGCCGTTGCGGATGTGTACGATGCGCTGATCTCAGACAAAGTTTACAAATCAGGCGTCAGCCATGACAAGGCGGTGGGCATTATTTTCCAAGGGCGAGAAAGCCATTTTGACCCCGACGTGACCGATGCCTTCATGGACATTCAAGACCAGTTCGCCGCCATCGCCCAAAAGCATGCCGATACCGCTCAGGACATGCAACAGAAGATTGATTACCTGGCCAACGCCATCGCTGAAGACGCTGAGATGTAGGCGCTCGCAAGAGGCCCCGCGCCTCTGAGGCTCACCTGCTCGGGTTAACCCGCAGTGGTGATGACCCGCATCACAACAATTGATTGGACCGCAGGAGCGGCTGTCGGCACGATAGCGCCATGACCTCTCCGACCCACTCCAGCCCGCCCCAAATCACCCAACTGATTGCCATCCGTCACGGTGAAACGTCGTGGAACCGCACCGCACGCTACCAGGGCCAGGAAGACATTGCGCTCAATGAAGCCGGCTTTTCGCAAGCCAACGACATTGCACGCGCTTTGTCGGACACCCCGCTTGATGCGCTCTACACCAGCGACCTCAAGCGCGCCTACCAGACCGCAGCGGCGCTGACCGTGCCAGCGGTTTGTTTGCCTGAATTGCGCGAGCAACATTTCGGCGTCTTTCAGGGCTTTACCGGCACTGAAATTGCACAGCGTTGGCCCGATGACAGTGCCAAGTGGCACCAACGCGTGGCTGACTTTGGACCGCCAGGCGGAGAAACGCGCCAAGCGTTCAGCCAGCGCTGTGTGAGCGCGCTGGCGCGTTTGGCACAGGCCCATGCGGGGGCAACGATTGCGGTCGTTTGCCATGGCGGCGTGTTGGACTGCCTGTACCGCGCCGCCTCTGGCTTGTCCATGGAGACCCCCCGCACCTGGTCACTGGAGAACGCCGCGATCAATCGGCTGTCCTTTGACGGGCACCGTTTCTCTATTCTCACGTGGGGCGATACCGCCCATTTGCAGCGCACTGGCGCCGACGAACTCATCGAACACTTTCCCGCCCCCTGAAACCACGTCCCTGACGTTTCATTTTTTTCACACCCAAAGAGGAGACAGACATGAAGAAACTTGCCAAACTCAGCGCGCTTGCCACATCGGTGACGCTGCTTGCCGGGGCCGCATCGAGCGCGCTGGGTGGGACCGTGACGGTGGTCACCTCCTTCCCCAAGGAGTTGACGGGGATCTACAAAACGGCGTTCGAGAAAGCGAACCCCGGCATCAAGTTAGAGATTTTGAACAAGAGCACCACACAGGGAATTGCGTACGTGCGGGAGTTGCCCGAGGGCCAGCGCCCCGACATTTTCTGGGCCTCGGCGCCCGACGCCTTTGAGGTGCTGGTCGGCCAAAAGCTGCTGGCGGATGTGGCGGTGCCGGGCGTCGAGCGGGGGGAATGGCTGGTTTGGGGCCACGCTCGCGTCGATGCGCAGCTCTTTTTCGGGAGTTCGTCCGACCACATTGGCGACCCCTTGGTTGTCGCGCTGACCTCTGCGGTTAACGCCGTGTGGAGCTGAGCGCAGGTGCTTCCAATTCCATATCAATAGGATCTGTTTTTGCTTCGCCTTGCCGTGCGTCTGCACTGTCTGCGGCTTCGCGCCTAAGCGCCTATCGATCTGAAAATGGAATGAGTGGTGGGGTCACCCGGATAGATTTCTTTGTACTGTTTTCGGCCGCCAGCCCTTGCTGATGCTGCGCAAGTCCCTATAAAAATCAGAGCGTAAAAATCTTTCCGGGATTCAAGATGTTGTCCGGGTCCAGCGCCTGTTTGATGGTGCGCATCATGGCCACGGCGCCCGCGCCGGTTTCGCTCAACAGAAAATCCATCTTGTGCAAGCCAATGCCGTGCTCGCCGCTGCAAGTGCCTTCCATGCCGAGTGCGCGGGTGACCAAGGCGTGGTTCAGGCGTTCGGCGGTCTCGCGCTCCTCGGGCTGGTTGGGGTCAATCAGGTAGCCAAAGTGGAAGTTGCCGTCGCCCACATGGCCGACCAAGAAATACGGGATGCCGGTGGCGTCGGCTTCGGTGATCGACGCCAGCAGGCAATCAGCCAGCCGTGAAATCGGCACGCAGGTGTCGGTGGAGATGGCACGGCAGCCGGGCTTGGACTGAATGGCGGCAAAGTAGGCGTTGTGCCGGGCGGTCCACAAACGGGTGCGCTCCTCTGGCGTGGTGGCCCAGGCGAAAGCATCAGTGTCGGTCGCCACACCGTGGTCAGCCGCAATCTCTTGCACCAACAACGCTTGTGCTTGCACGCCCGTGGGTGAGCCGTGAAACTCCATCAGCAGCAGCGGCTCTTCACGCAAGCCCAGTTTTGAATGGGCGTTGACCATGCGCACGGTATTGGCGTCAATCAACTCCACCCGGGCGATCGGAATACCCAATTGAATGATCTGAATGGTGGTGCGCACCGCCGCTTCAATGCTGGGAAAAGAGCAAATCGCCGCCGAAATCGCCTCGGGCAGCGGGTACAGCTTGACCGTGATTTGGGTGATCACGCCAAGCGTGCCCTCAGAGCCCACCATGAGCCGCGTCAAGTCATAGCCCGCACTGCTCTTCTTCGCGCGCGTTCCGGTGCGAATGACTTCGCCGCTGGCGGTGACCACTTCCAGCGCCAGCACGTTCTCACGCATGGTGCCGTAACGCACGGCATTGGTGCCACTGGCGCGGGTGGCCGTCATGCCGCCCAGGCTGGCGTCTGCGCCGGGGTCAATCGGAAAGAACAGGCCGGTGGACTTGACCGCCTCGTTGAGCTGCTTGCGGGTAACCCCTGGCTGCACGGTCACGGTCAGGTCTTCCGCGTTGATCGACAGCACGGCGTTCATGCGGCTAACGTCCAGGCTGATACCGCCTTGCACGGCCAGCAAATGCCCTTCCAGCGAGGAGCCCACGCCAAACGGAATCACCGGCACGCGGTACAGGCTGGCCAACGCCAGCGTGTCCGCCACGTCTTGCGTGCACAGCGCAAACACCACGGCGGCAGGTGGCGGCACGGTGGTGAACGCCGACTCATCCCGCCCATGCTGCTCACGCACCACCAAGGCGGTGGAAAACTGCGCGCCGAAGCGGGTTTTCAGCGCCTCCAGCATCGCCTCAGGGACATCGCGCAGCTGCAGGGAGGGGGCCAGGTGGCCGGGGGTCAGAGAGGCATTCATGTTGACTTTCAAAGAGGGGGCGCAGGATTGGGCGGTCATCGGCTGGCTTGCCGCAAGTTGACTATTTTGCTGCAACAATAGTCTGAACACAGGAGCTTCACATGGGACAACGACTCACACAAATTGCCACCCGCACCGGGGACAACGGCACCACGGGCCTCGGTGACAACACCCGGCTGTCAAAAAACAGCTTGCGCGTGCACGCCATGGGAGACGTGGACGAACTCAATTCCAACCTCGGCGTCTTGCTGTGTGAGGACATGCCAGCAGGCGTTCGCGCTTTGTTGGTTGAAATTCAGCACCAGTTGTTTAATCTGGGCGGCGAGCTGTCAATTCCCGGTTTTGAGCTGCTCAAAGCCGAAGCAGTGTTGGCGTTGGATGAGGCGCTGGCTGAGCACAACGAGCACCTGCCCCGCTTGCAGGAGTTCATTTTGCCCGCGGGCACCCGCGCTGCGGCACTGGCCCATGTGTGCCGCACGGTGGCGCGCCGGGCGGAGCGCGCGGTGGTGGCGCTGGAGGGTCAAGACGTCTTGAAAGACACACCCCGCCAGTACCTGAACCGCTTGTCTGATTTGATGTTTGTGTTGGCGCGGGTGCTGAACCGCTACCGAACCGACGGCACGGTGGGCGACGATGTCTATTGGAAAAGCGAACGTTTGAAGGCCGCTGAAGCCGAATAAGCACCGCCAGCCAAAACGTGCTGGCAGGCATGGCGTTTACTTGAGTATTGAGCGTTAAGTGTGCGGCTTCAGTGACCCCATGCGTTCAAGATTCTGCATGTTTTCGGCCTGTATCCCTTGCTGTGCCTGCGTAAGCAGCTATCAACGATGTAGCAATTCTTGCGCTGCAACCCCCACTCTCACCCCCAACCCCTCTCCCGCCCCGCCGGGCGGGAAAGGGGAGCTCAACAACCCTATGTGGCCGCGTGTTGG
>JBAQDW010000498.1:0-2404 GCA_049286445.1 Rhodoferax sp.
GTGCTCAGCGGCAGGGCATAAAGGTAGCATTGCCGAAAAAACTGTGGTGTCGCTAATTTCCAACAACTCAAAAATTTAGTTGAGTCCTAAAGTAATTAGTGCATCGACTTGAATGACCCGCGTCGCCAGAGCGACCTTGAAACCTCGGGCAAAATCCGTGAATTTCAGAAAAGGATTCACATGAATGCAGAGATCAAAGTAGCATTGGTGACAGGCGCTGGCAGTGGCATTGGCAAAGCGGCTGCGCTGGCCTTGCTGAAAGCGGGTTACCACGTGGTGTTGACAGGGCGTCGCCAAGACGCGTTGCAGGCCGTAGCCGAGGAATCAGGCTCTGGCAATGCCTTGGTCGTGGCCGCCGACGTGACCCAGCCTGCATCGGTGGCGGCGTTGTTTGCCACCATCCAAAGCCACTTTGGGCGCTTGGATGTGCTGTTTAACAATGCGGGTGTCAATGCGCCCAAAGTGCTGTTTGAAGATTTGAGTTTTGATCAGTGGCAAAACGTGGTGAATACCAACCTGACCGGTTCATTCTTGTGCGCCCAAGGGGCGTTTCGGCTCATGAAGACGCAGGTGCCGCAGGGCGGGCGAATCATCAACAACGGCTCGATTTCAGCGCACGCGCCTCGCCCTAATTCGGCACCCTACACATCAACCAAGCACGCGATCACGGGGCTGACGAAAACTTTGTCACTCGATGGGCGGAAGTACAACATTGCTTGCGGCCAAATTGACGTGGGCAATGCCATGACTGAGCTGGCTGCCCCGATGGCGACCGGCGTTCCCCAAGCCAATGGTCAAATCGCCAGTGAGCCCATGATGCAAGCCGGTGAGGTGGCCGATGCCGTGGTACACATGGCCTCCTTGCCCTTGTCCACCAATGTGCAGTTCATGACGATCATGGCCACCCAAATGCCTTTTGTGGGTCGAGGTTAGGTCACCAAAAACGGGCAAGGTCACACCGTTGCCCCGGTGGCGGGTTACTGGCGGCCAAGCAGCAAGAACTCCATCAGTGCTTTTTGCACATGCAGGCGGTTCTCGGCCTCTTCCCACACCACCGATTGCGGGCCGTCAATCACGTCGGCCTGCACTTCTTCACCGCGGTGGGCCGGCAAACAATGCATGAACAAGGCATCCGGCTTGGCGCTTTTCATCATGTCGGCGTCCACACACCAGTCGGCAAAGGCCACACGACGCGCTTCGTTTTCTGCCTCGTAGCCCATGCTGGTCCACACATCGGTGGTGACAAGGTCAGCGCCTGCGCACGCTTGCATCGGGTCTTTGAAAATTTTGTAGCTTTTGGCGGAGCTCAAACCCGCTACTTTTTGGTCAATTTCGTAACCACGGGGCGTGCTCACATGCACGTTAAAGCCCAAAATCTCGCTCGCCTGCAGCCAGGTGTTGGCCATGTTGTTGCCGTCGCCCACCCACGCCACCGTTTTGCCCTTGAGCAGGGTGGAATCAGGCTTCCCTTCTGCGTTCAAGCCTCGGTGCTCCAGGAAGGTGAACAGGTCGGCCAAAATCTGGCACGGGTGAAATTCGTTGGTCAGCCCATTGATTACGGGGACCCGGGAGTGCGCGGCAAAGCGCTCGATTTTGGTTTGCTCAAAGGTGCGGATCATCACCAGATCGACCATGCGGCTGATCACTTTGGCGCTGTCTTCGATGGGCTCGGAGCGTCCCAGCTGGCTGTCACCGGTGGTCAGGTGCACGACGCTACCGCCCAATTGGTAGGTGCCGGCTTCAAAGCTCACCCGGGTGCGCGTGGACGCCTTCTCAAAAATGAGCGCGACCGTGCGATCGGTGAGCGGGTGGTGTTTTTCGTAGGCTTTGAACTTTTTCTTGATGAGGGCCGCGCGCTCAAACAGGTAGGCGTAGTCACTGGCGCTCAGGTCACTGAATTGAAGGTAATGTTTCATCTCGACGTCTCTGTGTAAGGTTGCTTAGCTGGCGTTGGCGAGCAACTGCGTGATCAAGGGGCTGAGGATGCGAACCACTTCATCGGCCTCGGCCGTCGTCATGTTCAAGGGGGGCACAAGGCGTACCACGGTGTCTGCGGTGACGCTGATCAGCAGGCCCGCGTCAGCACATTGCTGGACCAAGGTAGCGCAGGGCTTGGCCAAGTCCACACCGATCATCAAGCCCATACCGCGAATTTCCTTGACGTCTTGGCTGGCGATCTCAGCACTCAGAGCCTGCGTCAGCCCCGCCATCAAATGCGCACCCACCTTGGCGGCGTTGTCGAGCAAGCCTTCTTCTTCCATGATGCGAATGGTTTCTACGCCGGCTCGCATGGCCAGGGGGTTGCCGCCAAAGGTTGAGCCATGGTTGCCTGGCTGAAAAATGTGGGCGGCTTTGGGGCCCACCACCACCGCACCCACAGGCACCCCAGAGCCCAGTCCTTTGG
>JBAQDW010000499.1:0-3424 GCA_049286445.1 Rhodoferax sp.
GTGCTCACCGCATTGAAGGTCAAACAACCCAGCCAATTCAAGCAACTCAGCCTCTTGTAGGGGCACGTTTTGAATTCACGGTCAATGAAATCATAGACTTACGTCATTAACTGTCGAACTCGGGTGCCCAAGTGACCCAGCCAATAAGCCATGTAAGGACCCGCATCGAGCTGTCCCCAGAAGTCTTTGACGACTTTGACCGTTTCTTTTAAAACATCGCCCAGTGCGACCCAGCCTCCGCGCCCCAGCGCATGGGCGCCATTCTGCAAGCCATCCAAATCCTGACCCACAGCCCCAGATTGGGCGGCCTGTGAAAGACGGAAAACGCGAACTAATCATCGGCCGCGCCAAGCGCGGTTATGTGGCGCAGTACCGCTATGAGGCGGCTATCGACACCGTGTTTGTACTGGCAGTGCGGGCGCAGCGGGAGGATGGGTTTAAGCATCAAAATGGGCTGTAGCCTTTGTGGAATATGCGCAAACAGCTATCAATAGAACGGCTTGACCGCATCCAAATCAGCCTGGGATGTGAGCGGCACCTCCAGGTTGCCCGTGCCCCAGTGGCCAATGCGGGTTACATCGCGTGCGTTGGGCAACACCGGGAGTAGTGAACGACCCTGATAGCTAGGCACTGTGTTTCAATACAGCTTGATTCAAAATATCGACTGCCCGTATCTGAGGAGCTGCCATGAAGAAAACGCCGAACCTTCCCGGTAGCGATGAGATGGAGTCCGCACTTTTAGCCAATATTCGCGCGCTGATTGAGTCCGCTCGCAACACGGTTGCCCGTGGCGTTGATTTGGTGCAGGTGCACACCAACTTCGAGGTGGGTCGGCATATTGTTGAGTTTGAGCAGCAAGGCGACCAGCGGGCTACTTATGGGGATGCCTTGCTTACCCTGTTGGCTGACGGATTGACAGCAGAGTTTGGCAAAGGCTTTGGGCGAAGCAACATCGCCTATTTCCGCAGTTTTTACTTGGCTTACCGGGAGCGCCTGCCAATCGTCCAGACACCCTCTGGACAATTCGCACCGCAGATTGGTACCGTGCCATTTCAGATTTTCCAGACACCCTCTGGACAATCTGACCGCCCCTTCTCTCTCAGCTGGTCCCATTACGTTTTTCTGCTGGGCATCAAAAAAACGGATGAGCGCAGTTTTTACGAAATCGAATCCACCCACCAAAACTGGACGCTGCGCGAACTGCGCCGCCAGTTCCAAAGCGGTCTGTATGAGCGCTTGGCCCTGAGCCGTGACCAAGACGGCATCCGCCAACTGGCCCGGCAAGGGCAAATCGTCAGCCGGGCAAGCGATCTGCTCAAGGAACCACTGGTGCTGGAGTTTTTGGGCCTGTCCGAACAAGCCCGGTTTTCAGAGTCTGACCTTGAGGCGGCCATCATCAACCAGATCGAACACTTCTTGCTGGAGCTGGGCAAGGGCTTTCTGTTTGAGGCGCGCCAGAAACGCTTCACCTTTGACGACGACCACTTCTTTGTGGATCTTGTGTTTTACAACCGCCTGCTGCGCTGCTATGTGCTGATCGACCTCAAGATCGGCAAGCTCACCCACCAAGATTTGGGCCAGATGCAGATGTACGTCAACTACTTTGACCGCCACGTCAAAACCGATGCCGAAGCCGCCACCGTGGGCATCGTGTTGTGCAAAAAGAATCATGAGGCGTTGGTCGAAATCACCCTGCCCAAAGACGCGAACATCCACGCCCGGGAATACCAACTCTATTTGCCGAGCAAAGAAGAGCTGCAGCAGAAACTCGCCGAATGGGCGGGGATTGATAGTGAAATAAGCCTCTAACCCTCGTGGAATCTGCGCAACCAGCTATCAATACATGAGCAATATGACGCGCCACACGTTTGAGACGCCTGAGCAGCTCCACGCGTGGCTGCAGGCCAAGCACGCCAGCGAGACTGAGCTTTGGGTGCGTACCTTCAAAAAGGCCACCGGCCAGCCCAGCGTGACGTGGGACGACTGCGTGGTGGCCGCTATTTGCTGGGGCTGGATCGACGGACTGCGCAACGCCCTGGACGACACCTCGTTTCTGCAACGCCTCACGCCGCGCCGCGCGCGCTCCAAGGGGTCGCAGAAAAACGTGCAGCATGCCGAGCGCCTGATAGCGCAAGGGCACATGCAAGCCGCCGGCCTGGCACAGGTGGAGGCCGCCCGCAGCGATGGGGCTGGGCCAGTGCCTACGCCGGCAGCGCCACCATGGTGATGCCCGAAGACTTTTTGGCAGCACTCCAAAACGACCCCGCTGCCCACGCTTTTTACGCGACCTTAAAGCGGCAGCAACTGTTCACCATCTACTACCGGCTCACCAGCGCTAAGCAGCCAGAAACGCGGCAGAAGCGGATGGTGGAGTTGTTGGCGAAGTTGGCGCGAGGGGATAGTCTTTAACTGCGGGCGGGGCCATGCGGCTCAGTGGCTGCGGTGAATAGCCGCAATATTCGCCGCACTTAAAGCGGCGAATGTGCCCCATAATCGCCCCATGTTCCCCGACAAGCCCCCACGCCGCCGCACCTATCTCTGGCAGCGCCCCGACTGGCCGCAGTGGCGGTTTGACGCGGCTGCGCTGGCAGCACCGCTGGCACAGGTGCACCGTGCACAGGGCCTTTTGGCGGGTCGCATGGCCGATCTGGCACTGGCGCAACAGGACCAGGCAACGCTGCAAGCCCTCACCCAGGAAGTCATCACAACCAGCGCCATCGAAGGTGAAATTCTCAACCTTTCCACTGTGCGCTCGTCGATCGCCCGCAAGCTGGGTGTGGACATTGGCGCGCTGGCGCCCAGTAATCGCCATGTGGACGGCGTGGTGGACATGGTGCTCAACGCCACCCAGCAATACGCCGAACCGCTCACGGCCAAGCGCCTGTTTGGCTGGCACGCCGCCCTGTTCCCCACCGGCTACAGCGGCCGCGTGCGCATCAAGGTGGGCAGGTGGCGCAACGACGCTGCGGGCCCCATGCAGGTGGTGTCTGGCCCCGTGGGACGCGAGAAGGTGCACTACGAAGCACCGCCCGCCACCGCACTACCCACAGAAACCGCGACCTTTTTGCAATGGTTCAATGCCGCCCCAACGGGCGATGCACTCGTTCACGCAGGGCTGGCCCATCTGTGGCTGGTCACCCTGCATCCGTTTGACGACGGCAACGGCCGCATCAGCCGCGCCGTGGGCGACATGGCACTGGCCCGTGCGGAAGGCAGCGCACAGCGCTTTTACAGCCTGAGCGCGCAAATACAGCGCGAGCGCAAACAGTATTACCAGCAGCTGGAAGCCACCCAGCGCGGCACGCTGGACGTCACGCCCTGGCTGAGCTGGTTTTTGGGCTGTCTGCTGCGCGCTGTGCAGGGTGCCGACGGCATGCTGGCAGGCGTGCTCGACAAAGCCCAGTTCTGGCACCGCTGGGCGGGT
>JBAQDW010000500.1:0-2678 GCA_049286445.1 Rhodoferax sp.
ATACAGAACCCCGCCTTCGGTCGAGAATTCGGCGCTGGCCGAAACGTTCTTGATATGTAGGTAACGCATGGATGCGATTGTTGAAATCTAACGATTAGCGTTTATCCGCCGCGCTGCAATGTTCGTATAAACCATCAACACCTCCCGCGGCTGATAAACCATGTTGGACTGAACCGCTTGCTGAGGCGGTCGCGATAGGGGTTTGAAAGCTTCACCCTATTTGTTGGATCGAATTATGACCGCGCTGGAGGCACTTTCAACCAGTCAACATCGTGGCGAACGGGCATAGGTCCCTGCACGATGGCATTGTGCAAGCGCATTGCGCTGCCACAGCGTGGTCGGTCCAATACAGCGCGCAGCACCACCCCCCAGCCACTTGTGCCCAGATCCCAAGCTTTGCGCACGCCTGCGCCTCACGGCGGACCTCGAATTTTGTGATTCAGGGCGCAAGCGGGTGCCGGTAAACGGGCTTGCCCCTGCAACACGGCAGTGACTTGCAGGCGCCCCACCTTGCAGCACGGGCACAGACTCGCGTCGATCTTGACTACGCGCGCCATGAACCCTTGTGCTGACTCCATTGCCTGCGCAGTGGGCTGCGGCATCTGTAGCGCGGTCCGCGCGGCACTGAGCTTGACCCCTTTGCAGGCTGATGCCAGCACCCCGTAGTGGCGAACGCGTTTGACGCCGGTGGGCAGCACATGCAGCAGGAAGCGGCGCACAAACTCCGCGCCTTCCAATCGCTCCAGACGCTTGCCACCTTGTGTCTTGGCACGCACCGAGAACGCTACCTCTTCGGTGTTGATGGCGCGGATGCGCTCATTGCTGATGGCCGTGCGGTGCGTGTAACGGCTCAGGTATTCCAGCACCTGGGCGGGTCCACCCAGTGGGGTCTTGGCGTACACCACCCATTTGTGCTTGTAGAGTTGACGCTGGCGTTGTTTCCATGCCTTGGCATCACCTTGTGGATCGTGCTCAATGTCACCTTTGTAATGGGCTCGTGACAGCGCCGTCAGGAACTTGCCCCGAAACACCTTGGACAAGGCCTGCACCGGAAACAGGAAGTCTGGTTTGCGCATGGGTGTGTACCACTGAGCGCCAAGATCCCCAGCCTTTGCCAAAACCCCGCAGGCCATGACCGCGTGCACATGGATGTGCAGCCGCAAATCCTGCGTCCAGGTGTGCAAGACCAGGCTGAAGGCTGGTGTGCCATTGGTGGCGCCCATCCATTGGGGGTTGGCGGCAAACTCCGACAGCGTTTGCGCGGTGCAGGTAAACAGGGTATCAATCAGCCAACGCGGATGTGCACCATACAAACCATTGAGGCTGTGCGGCAATGTGAACACCAGATGCGCGTAGGGCACGGGCAATACCTCGGCCAGTCGGCCTTGCAGCCAGGCATCCTTGGCCCGCGCACCGCACTGCGGGCAGTTCCGATTGCGGCAGGAGTGGTATTGCCAGTGGCTGTGGCCACAGGTATCACAACTGAGCTGTTGCCCACCCAGCGCGGCGGTGCGACAGGCAACAATCCCCCGCCAAGCTTTGGCCTGGGGTGTGTTCAAGGCGTGGGTTGCCAGATACGCTGGGCCAAACTGGCACAGTGCATCGGCCAAGGTGGCCATGCGGTGGCTACAAAGAACGCTTGTCTGCGCTACAACTGGGGCAGACCGGCCAGCAAGTCCAGCGGGTCAACGTCCTTCGGAGGTCGGAACTGGGGGCTGATCATGTGCAGGTAGCGCGTGGTGGTGCTGGTGTGGCCATGGCCCAGGAGCTTTTGGATGGTGTACAGGTCTACGCCGCCCTCCAGCAGGTGGGTTGCGAAGTCGTGGCGCAGGGTGTGAATACCCCCGCTCTTGGTGATGCCCGCGTGCTGGCGGGCGGCGCGGTAGGCGCGCTGGGCGGTGTCGATGCTGATGGGCTGCGTGCCAGTGGCGTCGCAGAACAACCAGAGTTTGGGGTGAAAGGTGCGCACATAGGTGCGCAGCAGACCCAGCAAGGTCGGGCTCAGCAGGGTGTAGCGGCCCTTGCCACCTTTGCCACAAACTACGCGCACGCACATGCGGTCGATGTGGCTGTCAATGTCGCCCACACGCAAGGCGCAGGCTTCGGACACGCGCAATCCCGTTGCGTAAATGGTTTGCAGCAGCATGCGATGCATAGGGTGCCAACAGATAGCAAACAAGCGAGCGATCTCTTCGCGGGCCAATAGTTCGGGTTGTTTGTCCGGTGTCTTGGCCATCGGAATGTGAAACTGCGTGCGTTCATGGCCCAGTACCTTCTCGTACAGGAAACGCGCGGCGCTGGCGGCCTGGTTCATGGTGCTGTAGGAGAGGTGTCGCTCTTGCACCATGTGCAGCAAGTAGGCATCAACCTCTTGGGCGGTGTACTCGGCGGGGTCGCGTCGGTAGTATTTGGCCATGGCGTAAATGGCACTGACATAACAATCGCGGGTGCTGGGACTAAAGCCACGAACCACCATGGCGTCGATCATGCTTTGGCGTAGAGGTCTCATGCGACAAACTCCTTCAAATCCAGGGAACATTCCCCAGCTCGAAGGTTTCTCCTAAATTGCCGCAAATGCAAATCGCCTGCCAACAAAAAAGCGGTGGCGCCCTGTGAGGACCAACCACCGCGTCAGCGGTTTAGTTCAACAGCGCTTAGGCTGGGTGCTGCGCCTGCAC
>JBAQDW010000501.1:0-1583 GCA_049286445.1 Rhodoferax sp.
TTGTAGCGATATTTTTAAATAGTAGCCACAAATAGTGGTGTTTACAAGTGCGGAGAGTGGGGCGTTACCATACGCGCCAACTTAAGTCCCTATCCCCTTGATTAAACACGGCTCAGCTTCATTTCACGGCATTGATTCAACAGGGCAAGGATGGGTCTAGGCAAATCTTGCAATGTTCGTTTTCTGGGACGTTCGCTCAAGCTCTTGAGGTTGTCATCCTCAAAGCGGGCATCGACGGGGAAACAGGCTTTGATGCCTGCTTTCAGGCCATCCGCGACGGTTCGCCAGAGCCGCCAATCGGTCATCTGGCGGGGGTTGTCGAGTTTACGCTTGGCCTTGGCAAAGCGGCTTTGCGTCATTTTTTCTAAGACGGCGGCATACAACAGTTTGCCGTGCAGATACAGTTCGGCCAGTTTTGAACCTTTGTGCGCCCGTAGCCCATCGACATCCAGCAAACTTTTGAGGCGTTTGATCACCAATTCTACCTGCCAGCGGACGCGGTAGAGGGCGGCGGCAGTCGTGGTGCTCAACACTTCGGGCGGCAATGAAGTGAAAATCAGTACCCATTCGCTCAGGCGAAGGGTTTCGAGGCTGGGATCGCGTCCTTTGTCTTTGGCGCGTTGCCGGGCTTTGCGGCGGGCTTCAGCGGCTTTTTCTTCAGGCAAGGGGATCGCGTGAAGGTAGCCCTGTAGCCGTTTATTACCGTGGCATAAGTACACTGGCGTGCCACTGGGGTGTTTACCCAGCTTGTGCAAGCGGCTATACCAGTCGATTTTCACGAGCCGTCCGTCCTCTTCCCCTGTGCCATCTGCGTACAGGTTCATGCTGTGGGGGTTGTAGCGCAACACCACGTCCCCGCCACGGTCGATGAAGGGGACGAGCGTTTTGGGTTGGTTGTAACCCCGGTCAATCAGTACCACATCGCCTGCTGCCAACGTGTAATGGTCGAGGTTTTCACCCTCTTTGTCGGTGGTGACTTCGACTTGATGAATGCTTAGGTTGATCAGGTCAATGGCAATGTGCAGGCGGTACGTGGTGGCGGTTGCTCCCGGCTCTTGCACGGTGGAGCCATCAATCACGATGAAGCGCAGTTTGCCGCTGTCAACGGCCTCGCTTAGCCCAAATACGCCTCCCAACAGCGATTTTACCCATGGGACACAGGCTTCCAGTCTTTTTTTACCGCTGTGTCACTCAGATAGCCCTGCATCTGGGCGACCTCCCCCGCACAACTGCGTAAGGACAAGTCCAAACCGCAGTACGCCAACACCAACTGAAGCAGTTGCAACGGGCTTTTGATCTTCCGAGCCCGGGCGAATGCCTTGAATTCATAGGCTTGTTGGTGGTAATCCGCTGGCAGGGCTTGCAGGAATTGGGCAAAACGGGTATCTAAGGCGGGTGGCAACTTCATGGGGACTTTCACTCTGGTCGGTAAAAGCATCCTATATGGGGTTGCCACACCCTACTTTTCAAGGTGTAACAGTCACTTGGGGCTTAAGTTGGCGCGTATGGGCATTTCAGTACCCTCAGGGGGTAAAGATTGAAGGCGATGCCATCCAACTGCCGAAAGTTGGCAAGGTGAAAAT
>JBAQDW010000502.1:0-9654 GCA_049286445.1 Rhodoferax sp.
TTGACTACACCACCCAAGGACAGTTGATCGTGGTGGAAACGCAGGCTGACCCCAAGCAGGCTGACGCCTACACCCGCGAGATGGTGGGCGAACTGCTGGGTGATTTAAAGCAGGTTGAGCGAGGTGCTTTGGCTTTGTTCACCTCTCGGGTGCAGATGAGGGCTGCCGTGGATGCCTTGGGCGCCAGTTTGAAAGACGCGGTGTTGGTGCAAGGGAACATGGCGCGCGGCCGGCTGCTGGCAACCCACCAAGCCCGCGTCGAGGCCGGTTTTCCATCGATCATCTTCGGATTGCAGTCGTTTGGAGAAGGGCTGGACCTGCCGGGCAAGTTGTGCGAAACCGTTTTCATTGCCAAGTTGCCTTTCAGCCCGCCGTCTGACCCCGTGGAAGAGGCGCGCTCCGAGTGGTTAAAAAGTGTCGGCCGAGACCCGTTTTCTGAGCTGGTGGTGCCTGCGACGGGCACCAAACTTTTGCAGTGGACGGGCCGGGCGATTCGCACCGAAGACGATCACGCCACCGTCATTTGTTATGACCGACGCCTGCTCAAACTCGGGTTTGGCAAGAGAATGTTGAAGGGCCTGCCGCCGTACCCCGTGTCCTTGCGGGTGCGGGGGGTGCTTCAACCGGTTTAAGCTCTTGCGTTGGTGGCAACTGCCCGCATGTAACTACAAACAAAGGAATTTAATTTTGAACGAGTTGGTAAGGTCTGTTTTTGGTTTGATTGTGCGAGTCGGCTTGTTGGTCGCCGGGTTGGTGTTTTTCTTGAGCCTGATGGCCGCCGCCTCGCTGCTGCTTATGGTGTGGCTGCTGAGGGCGCTGTGGGCACGTCTGACCGGCCAGCCGGTCACGCCATGGGCGTTCAAGGTCAACCGCGAAGCGATGTGGAACCGCTTCTACCGCACCCCTGGTCAGGGGTCCACGGCACGACCTGGTTCGGGTCCGTCGCCCCGGCGCAATGATGACGATGTGATTGATGTTGAGCCCAAAGAAATCAAGCCGCCTGTGCCTTGATTTGCTATTAATAGCGTAGCTGCTTGCGCATGCTGGCTATGGGCTAAAGCCCTATTTCATGTAGATTTTTCGTTCTCAACCACGACGCCACGTGAGAACAGCTCAATCGCCGTTTTGGCCACTCGGGTGGTGTCGTAGTACGCATAAGCCCCCACGCCCACGGCACCCACCAAGGGCAAAAGCCGGCCAATGCCTTTCGAGGCCATTGTTTTTGTCAAACGCACGCCCAGCGCTTGTGCGATACCGCGAATCACAGGCGTGGAAGCGGCCCGAACAACGTACCGCTCTCCCACCCGCGCCACGACGTCTCGAAACAATTGCGCTGAAATGTGCTTAAACAAGCAATACAGCATCTGCTCGCGGCTCAATCGTCCTTGTTGACCAAAAACGGCGGCAATGTCCGACACCATTTGGGCTTGCAGACGCCACACGGCCAATAACTCGGGCAACACCGTCATCCAGCCCAGCAGGCCGGGCGGCAAAGCAAACGACCCGGCGAGCAGGCTGGCCTTGCGCGCGGCGGCACGGCCCAAGGCCCGGGCTTTGGCCTCGGGGAGGTGGGGCGCTGCCTGCTCGCTGCTGCCAGGGACGGCGAGGACCAAATCGAGAATGGCATCGCCCACCTTGTGGCGCACCGACAGACGTTCGGGGAGCGGGGCGGAATCAGCCACGGGCAGGAAACCGGATCAGCTCGACACCGGCTTTGCCAGGCCCGCTCAGGTGTTTGTAGAGCAAACGGTAGGTGTCCAGGTCAAACGCCAGCGCGGGCGATGATTGGGTGAGCGCGTCTTCGAGTTCACCGTCATCGTGCACCGTGGCCAAGTGGCACCACTGATCAAAAATATGAATGTCGGTGCGGCCCGTGTGGGCATTGAACTCTCGCAGGCCCACCTTGCCGGGGTGGGGCCACACATGCAGTTGCTGTTGGGCTAGTGCCAGTTTCAGGCGCAAATAGTGCAGCTCCGGGCTTTCCAAGCCACAACACACCCCTTTGCAGCGGCCAATTTGCTGGGCAAAACAGCGGCCTTTGCCCGACTCCAAACCCAACGCTTGCAAGCACAGCGTGTGGCTGTCCGCCAGCTCACGCAAGCTGGACAGGGCCTGATTTTTGGAGCGATAAACGCCGTACAGCCGGTCAAACTCGCGCGGGTCGAGCTCTTCACCTCGCACCAGCTTCACCAAGGGGCGAGCGGTTGGACTGGCATCGAGCCGCCAAGCGCACAGCGTGGTTTCTCGGCGCAGCTGGCGGTTGTAAACCGGCTGCTGGTCTTTGACCCGGCGGGCCTCCAGCAGCAGCGCGCCCAGCTCACCTGCGGTTTCGGTCCACTCAATGCGCCGAATTTCTTGCGAGATGCGCATCTCACGCGCCTCGCGGGTGGCGGCCTGAAAGTGGGACATCACGCGGCTGCGCATTTTGATGCTTTTGCCAATGTAGAGCGGCAGCGTGCCCTCGCCGTAAAAGCTGTAAACCCCCGCTGTCTCAGGAATGTCGCCCACATGGGTTTCCAGTTGCGGGGGCAAGGCGGCACTGCCCTCCAGCAAAAGTGAGGCGTGCTGGGCAACGTGCTCGGCACCAAGCTCCGTCTCGGCCAGGCGCAGCCATTGGCTCACCATATCGACATCACCCATGGCCCGATGCCGGTCCAAGGTGCTTAGCCCGTGGCGCTGCATGATGGCGTCCAGCCCATGGCTGCGGTGCTGCGGATACAGGGCGCGCGAAAGACGCACGGTGCACAGTGTTTTCGCGCGCAGGACCCGATCGGCGCGGGCAAACTCATTGAGCAGAAAGCCGTGGTCAAAACGCACGTTGTGGGCCACCAGCACCGCATCTTCCAGCAGTGCCAGCAAGTGCGCCGCCACTTCAGAAAACGGGGGGGCTGTGGCCACCATGGCCGTGCTGATGCCGGTCAAATTCTCAATGAAGGGGGAGACCGCGCAGCCCGGATTCACCAAGGTGCTCCAGCGCGCCACCTCTCGCCCGGCTTCCACACGCACCGCTGCGATTTCAGTGATGCGGTCGCGCACAGGACTGCCGCCGGTGGTTTCCAGGTCAAGCAAAACGTAGCAGGGCAGCATGGTTCAGTTGTTTTCGAAAATTAACAAAACAGCAGCGCCAGCCAAGCCGGGTCATCTGCGAGGTTCAAAAGCACAAATCCGCCCACGCGGTAAAGCCAGAACTCCAGTACCTCTGCCTGAGCAAAAGGCGGCTCAAACCAGGTCAATGGCATGGATGGCAAACACGCCGGCGCGCCGGTCAGCAAAGTAACGCTTAAGGGTTTCAGCGACCGTCTTAAAGGCAAGTTCGTCCCAAGGAATCTCGTCTTCGGTGAACAAGCCGGTCTCGATGGTTTCATGCCCCGGATCGAACTGGTCGCTCAGTAATTTGGCGAGGTAGAACAGGTGCACTTGGCCCACTCGGGGCACATTGACCAATGAGAAGAAACCCTCCATGTCAAATTCTGCACCCGCTTCTTCCACGGTTTCACGGGCTGCGCCTTCCGCCACGGTTTCGTTCAATTCCATGAAGCCTGCAGGCAGCGTCCATTTGCCCCAGCGCGGCTCAATATTGCGTTTGCACAGCAACACGCGGTCACCCCAATAAGGCACGGTGCCCACCACCATCAAGGGGTTTTCATAGTGCACGGTCTGGCAAGCGGTGCAGATGGCCCGCGACTTGGTGTCCCCGTCATCCGGCAGCCGATACACGACGGCACTGCCGCAGTTTTTGCAATGTTTGATAGGCGTTTTATGCATGAACCCAGTGTAATTTGAAATGAAAAAATTCCTGCTTGGAGGAATGGCACTTGTTCAGGCTTTAACCTTTAACAGTTAAGCGTGCGGGTTCAGCAGCCCCATGTGTTCATGGATGAGGGGTGTTTTCGGCCTCTATCCCTTTCTGTACCTGCGTTGGCAGCTATTTAAAATGTAGCAATTCTTGCGCTGCAACCCCCACTCTCACCCCCAACCCCTCTCCCGCCCCGCCGGGCGGGAAAGGGGGGCCAACAGCCCTATGTGGCCGCGTTTTGGAAGTGGCTAAGTTCACCGTGAGCCGCCAACCTTCAAAGTGAACGCAGACAACGTTAGTGTGGTCCCAGGCTCACGTGGTTCCCTGCGAGTTTGAATGTTGGCCGTTGCACGTGAACGCCACCCCGCACACAGCGTTGGCCACATAGGGCTGTTGAGCTCCCCTGATCCCCCCGGCGGGGGTGGAGAGGGGTTGGGGGAGAGGGGGGGAAGAACAAGGCTTTGAAGTTACTGCAATCTCGTCCCGCAAGGCCTTTGAATGACTTTGAATGCCTTTTAGGCCACTAGCCCTTGCAGGACCTGCGCAAGCAGCTACCGAAGTTATAGCAATTCTTGCGCTGCAACCCTCACTCCCACGTCCCCTGCGCCCGGCGCCCGGCGCGCCGATCTATCCGGTGACGCGCAAGGTGATGCTTTCCAGCCCGGTGATGTGCGCGGTCATCACGTCTCCCACCACCACGGCACCCACACCGGCGGGTGTACCGGTGTAGATCAAGTCACCTGCTTGCAATGCCCAGGCAGCCGACAACTTCTCAATGGTTTCACCCATGTTCCAGATCAGGTGCGCGACCGTGCTGCGTTGTCGCTCCTGCCCATTCACACTCAATGAGATATCGGCGTGGGTGATCTCACCCGCCTGCTGGCGTGGGGTAATAGGGCCAATGGGGGCGGAGGCGTCAAACGCTTTGCCAATGCACCAGGGGCGGCCCTGCTTCTTCATCTCGCCCTGCAAATCGCGTCGGGTCATGTCCAAGCCAACGGCATAACCAAAAATGTGGTCGTGGGCGTCTGCGGCGCGAATGTTCTGACCGCCTTTGCCAATGGCCACCACCAGCTCCACTTCATGGTGCAGGTTTTGGGTCAAACTGGGGTAGGGCAGGGCAGTTGTTTCTCCTGCCCCAACCAAAACCAGCGCATCGGCGGGTTTCATGAAGAAGAAGGGCGGCTCCCGGCCGCTATGGCCCATTTCTATGGCGTGGTCTTCGTAATTGCGGCCCACGCAGTAAATCCGATGCACCGGAAACCCGGCGGTGGTGCCCGTCACAGGGACGCAAACAGGCGCAGGCGGCGTGAAAATATAGTCCATTGGGTGCTTTCTTGGTGCGGGGTTCAAGCGGACTTGACGACCAGGTCAAAGTGTTCCACCACCGGGGGCACCGCAAAGAAGTGCCCGACGATGGCGCGCCATTGGGCAAACGCAGGCGACTGGCGAAAACCAATGGTGTGGTCCTCCAGGGTGTTCCAGAAAATATGCAGCAGGTAACGCTCGGTGCTTTCAATACCCCGGTTCACTTTGTAGCCTTGGAAGCCTTCGGCGTTGTGAATCACGGTGGCCAGTCCGCGTTGAATGGCCTCTTCAAACGCCGCCTGTTGGCCGGGGTGAATGCGAATATCGGCAAGCTCAAGAATCATAAAAATCTCCAGTGAATTCGGGGTTTTTGAAGTCAAACCTCGGGTATTGGTGGCCATGGTAAGCGCCAGGGGTGGGTTATGCTGGCGAGCATGAAAACCGAAAATTTTATTCCGGGCAAAGACGCGTCGCTCGAATCCACCATCAACACCATGCAAGGCAAGCTTCAAGCGCTCGGTTTTCACATTGAAGAACGGGGTTGGCTGAATCCGGTGGACGGCATTTGGTCGGTGCATATTCGCGACCGGGACTGCCCGCTGTTGTTCACCACCGGCAAGGGTGCGACCCGCTTGGCTTGTCTGGCGAGTGCGCTGGGCGCATTCTTCGAGCGGCTGTCCACCCATTATTTTTGGACGCACTTTTACTTGGGGCCCATTGTGGCCAACCGCCCTTACGTTCACTCCCCCCAAGAGAAGTGGTTTCCTGTGGGCCAGGACGAGGCGTGGCCGACGGGTTTGTTAACGCAAGGGCTGCGCAAGTTTTACAACCCCAACAACATCGAGGCCAGCAGCCTGGTGGAGTTCAACTCCGGCAATGTGGAGCGTGGCATCTGCGCCATTCCCTATGTGCGAGAGCGCGACGGGGTCACGGTTTATTTTCCAGTCAACCTCATCGGCAACCTTTATGTCAGCAATGGCATGTCAGCTGGCAACACGCAGGCTGAAGCACGCACACAGGCTTTGTCCGAGATTTTTGAGCGACACGTGAAAGGACGCATCATCAGCGAAGGCATTTGCCTGCCGGATGTGCCGGAAACGGTGATCGCCCGGTTTCCGCGCATTGCGACGGGCATCAAGGCGCTGCGCGAAGCGGGATTTGGCATTTTGGTCAAGGACGCCTCCCTGGGCGGCCAGTACCCGGTGATGAATGTGACGCTGTTGCACCCCGAAGACCAAGGTTGTTTTGCCAGCTTTGGCGCGCATCCCCGGTTTGAGATTGCGCTGGAGCGCGCCTTGACCGAGTTGCTACAAGGCCGGGCGTTTGATTCGCTGTCTGGTTTTCCCCCTCCGGGGTTTGATCTCGAAGAGGTTGCCAGCTCCCCCAATATTGAAATCCATTTTGTTGATTCCAGCGGCTTGATCCATTGGAAATTTTTGGGTGACGAGCCAGACCACGGGTTCTGCGACTGGAATTTCAGCACCTCGACGCAAGAGGACTACGCTTGGGCCGTGGACCGCATCCACCGTGACGGGCGTGACATCTACATTGCTGACTTCACGCACCTCGGCGTCTATGCCTGCCGCATTTTGGTGCCGGGCATGTCAGAGATTTACCCGGTGGATGACCTGGAGTTTGAAAACAACAGTGTCGGCAACACGATCCGCGAAGCCATCTTGAATTTGCCGGATCTGGATGACCAAGAGTGTTCCGATCTGCTGGACACCTTGAACGAGTCTTCGCTGGCCGACCAGCGACCCGTGGCAGCGGTGATTGGCATGGCCGCGGATGCCGAGTCGTTTTGGAGTGACCTGCGCGTAGGTGAGTTGAAAACGCTGTTGGCCCTGGCCATTGGCGACGAGGCGGCCACGCTGGAAGGCTGTGACTGGATTCGCCATTTTGACCAACTCAACCCCCAGCGGCGCGGGGTTTACGCTTGTATCGAAAGCCTGATCAATTTGGCGGAGATGGGCGACAGTGGCCCTTACTTGAGTGCGCTGCGCCAACTCTACGGGGCCGGTGCTGTGGCTCAAGCCCGTGCCCTGATCATGCAAACCGACCGTTTCATGGGGCTGGACGCGCCAGGCTTGATGATGGAAGGGTGTGAGATGCACCGAAAGCTCCTGGCAGCCTACGACAAGGTGCACGCACGCAGCACCTGATTCAGCGGCCTATCCCCACTTGTTCAAGACAGCGACACCCCAACCCTTGTTGACCGATTTGAAGCTCAATGCGGATTGGCTGGTCCCTGACTGGCCAGCTCCCGCGCCGGTGCACGCGGTGTGTACCACGCGTGCTGGCGGCTGTTCAGCTTCACCGTACGAGTCGCTCAATCTTGGTGACCATGTGGGGGATCAGCCCCGGTATGTCGCCGCCAATCGTGCCGTGCTGGAAAACGCGACCGGCGCCCGCGCGGTGTTTCTGAGCCAGGTGCATGGCACCCATGTGGAATATTTGACCGCTGAAACGCAAAATGGCACCGTCGCTGATGCGGCACAGACCACCGAGGTGGGCGTGGCCTGCACCGTGATGGTGGCGGATTGCCTGCCCGTACTGTTCACCAACACCCAAGGGACCTGGGTGGCTGCTGCCCATGCGGGATGGCGCGGCTTGGCAGGAGAACCGGGTGAGGCCGGTCCGGGTGTGCTTGAAATGGTTCTTAAGCATTTTAAGGCTCTAGCCCCCGTCCAGTCTGCGCAAGGCGCTATTGATGTGATAGCGTGGTTGGGACCTTGTATTGGCCCCACCGCCTTCGAGGTGGGGGATGAGGTTCGCGACCGCTTCGTCTCGCACGACCCGGCAGCGCTTGCTTTTTTTACACCCACTCGGCAGGGTAAGTGGCTGGCCAACTTGGCGGGCCTTGCCCGTCAGCGTCTGCAGGCGTTAGGCGTGACGGGAATTTACGGCAACGACGGTAGCGCACCCTGGTGTACGGTGAGCCAGCCTTCACGGTTCTTTTCCTACCGGCGTGACGTCGTCAGCGGCCGGTTCGCTGCCAGCATTTGGCTGCGCTGAGTAACGTTCCGCCAGCTCTGCCGCTTCTTTGGCCTTGATGGCGCGCCGGCGCGAGGGTGAACCCATCAAATACATCACCAGCACAACCGGGCCCAAGCCATACAGCAGAAAGGTGATGATGGCCCCGAGAACGGTGCCATTGGAGTTGGTGGCCTCGGCCACCGCCATCATGAGGGCAACGTAGAGCCAGGCAATGGGAACAATGTACATAGGTGAATTATTTGTCGCAGGTGGGCAGGGCGCGTCAGGAAATTAGTGGGATACGTCTAAGATACTAGGGGTTGAGTCACAAGCCAAAACAGGAGCAATCAGAATGAGCCAGAACATGCCAGACAGAATGAGCCAGAACATGCCAGAGATTTGGTCCCAGTCCGCCGCGCAATTTCAGCAGACTTTAAATGAGAACTGGTCCAAGGCCTTTCAGGCATTTCAAAACATGGACCTGGGCGCCCCAGCGGATGGAGTCGTGGCTGCTTCCTCCGCCCCCAAAATCAGTTTTTCTCCTGAAAAGTTGCAAACCTTGCAGCAGCAGTACCTTCGTGATGCCGCCGAGTTGTTGATGCCGGGGGCCAGTGCCGCATCGTCAGGCGTTGATCGGCGTTTTGCGGGCCAAGCCTGGGCTGCCAACCCGATGGCCTCATTTTCCGCAGCCGCCTACCTTTTGAACGCCCGCACCCTGATGGCCATGGCGGAAGCGGTAGATGCCGACGACAAAACACGGGCCCGCATTCGGTTTGCATTGGAGCAAGTGACGGCGGCAGCGTCGCCCAGCAACTTTTTGGCACTGAACGCCGATGCACAACAGAAAGCCATTGATTCCAAAGGCGAGAGCATCGCCAAAGGCATTCAAAACCTGCTGCACGATCTGAAGCAAGGCCATGTCTCCATGACCGATGAAAGCGTGTTTGAAGTAGGCCAAAACGTCGCGACCACGGAAGGCGCAGTGGTGTTTCAGAACGATCTGTTTCAGCTGATCGAATACAAACCCCTGACCGCCAAGGTCTATGAAAAACCGTTCTTGCTGGTGCCGCCTTGCATCAACAAGTTTTATATCCTGGATCTGCAACCAGAAAACTCCCTGATCCGCTACGCGGTCGCGCAAGGACACCGCACCTTTGTGGTGAGCTGGCGCAACCCCGATGCGAGCTTGGCCCACAAAACTTGGGACGATTACGTGGACGATGCCGCCATCAAGGCCATCTCGGTCACGCAGGAAATCACAGGGGCGAAAACCATTAATGCACTGGGATTTTGCGTTGGTGGAACAATTTTGGGCTGCGCGGCAGCCGTCTTGGCCGCTCGGGGTGAGAAACCGCTGGCCAGCATGACGCTGCTGACGTCCATGCTCGATTTTTCTGATACCGGTGTGCTCGATGTCTTTATTGATGAAGGCTTCGTCCGCTACCGCGAGAAGGAAATGGGCCATGGCGGCTTGATGAAGGGAAAAGACCTGTCCAGCACCTTCAGCTTCCTGCGTCCCAATGACCTCGTCTGGAACTACGTGGTTGGCAATTACCTCAAGGGCGAAACACCAC
>JBAQDW010000503.1:0-7039 GCA_049286445.1 Rhodoferax sp.
GTTGACGGTCATGCGCGAGCACTGGTAGGTGTCGGTCAGTTCGTGCTCGGACGGAATACGGTACCCAGGCGGCCATTCGCCGCTCAGGATGCGTTGTTCAATGTCGCTGAGGATGTGCTGATGCAGCGAGGACTTGACATTCAAATCGCTTGCAAAGTTATTTTATTGTCTATACATTATTGGCACATCCTGAATTTTTTTCAGTGTCACTTTAGATTTTTAACCCTCTTTTGCGCAGATTTTTATGTCTACTCCCAACTTGCACAATTCAACTTCTGTCCCCGCCTCCGGCCCCACCGAGTTGATGCTCACCCCCGGTGCGGTGGACCTTGCCATGCTGCGCCAAATCCAGGCCGGCGGCGTGCACTTGGCGCTTGATCCTTCGGTGCGCGATGGCATGGCGCGCTCGCAGGCGGCGGTGCAGCACATCGTGGACAACGACGAAGTGGTGTACGGCATCAATACCGGTTTTGGCAAACTGGCCAGCACCCGCATCCCTGGCCACCAGTTGGCTGAACTGCAGCGCAATCTGGTGCTCTCACACAGCGTGGGCACGGGCGAGCCGCTGGCGGCGCCGGTGGTGCGCTTGGTGTTGGCCACCAAAGCGGTGAGTCTGGCGCGTGGTCACTCCGGCGTGCGCCCTGCATTGGTGGATGCGCTGCTGGCCTTGTTCAACGCGGGGCTGATGCCCTGCATTCCGGCCAAAGGGTCGGTGGGGGCCTCCGGCGACCTCGCGCCCCTGGCCCACATGGCCTGTGTGCTGATTGGTGAAGGTCAGGCCACCACCGCGCAAGGCGAGGTCATCAGCGGGGAGCAAGCCATGCGCCGTATTGGGCTGACGCCTTTTGTGCTCGGCCCCAAGGAAGGCTTGGCGCTGCTGAATGGCACCCAGGTGTCCACCGCACTGGCGCTGGTGGGCTTGTTTGGTGCGGAGGATGTCTTTGCCTCGGCGTTGATGTCGGGGGCCTTGTCGCTGGAGGCGATTCAAGGCTCGATCAAACCGTTTGATGAGCGCATTCACAGTGCCCGCGGCCAGCCCGGCCAAATGGCGGTGGCCGCCGCCGTGCGCACCTTGATGCAGGGCAGCGAAATCATTCCCTCCCACCCCGATTGCGGGCGCGTGCAAGACCCGTACTCCCTGCGCTGTATTCCCCAGGTCATGGGCGCGTGCCTGGACAACCTGACGCATGCTGCCAAGGTGCTGCGCATTGAGGCCAATGCCGCCTCTGACAATCCGCTGGTGTTCACCGACACCGGTGAAGTCATCTCGGGGGGCAACTTCCACGCCGAACCCGTGGCCTTTGCCGCCGACATCATTGCCTTGGCCGTGAGCGAAATTGGTGCCATTTCCGAGCGGCGCATTGCCATGCTGTTGGACAGCGGTATTTCCGATTTGCCGCCATTTTTGGTGCATGACGGTGGCCTCAACTCAGGCTTCATGATTGCGCAGGTGACCGCGGCGGCACTTGCCTCAGAGAACAAGTCGCTCGCCCACCCCGCCAGTGTGGACAGCCTGCCCACCTCGGCCAACCAGGAAGACCATGTGTCGATGGCCACGTTTGCCGCGCGCCGCTTGGGTGAGATGGTCAACAACACCGCGGTGGTGGTGGGCATTGAGGCCATGTCGGCAGCCCAAGGCATCGAGTTGAAGCGGGGCCTCAAAAGCTCTGCGCTGGTCGAGGCCGAATTTGCCAAGTTGCGCACGGTGGTGGCCTACCTGGACCGTGACCGCTACCTGGCCCCTGATATTGAAGCCGTGCGCTTGTGGGCCTTGGCTGCCGATTTGCCTGACGTGCTGCTGGCTATTTTGCCCAGCCGCGCCTGAACCGCTTTCCCTCTTTTTTCATTGGAGTCTTTGCCATGAACGCGCCCGAGAAATTCACCCCCGTTGACCCCCGCTTTGACGCCAGCCGCGACATTCGCTCGCCGCGCGGCAGCACCTTGAATTGCAAGAGCTGGCTGACCGAAGCGGCTTACCGCATGCTGCAAAACAACCTAGACCCCGAGGTGGCCGAAGACCCGAAGAATCTGGTGGTGTACGGCGGCATTGGCCGCGCCGCGCGCAACTGGGAATGCTTTGACCAAATTTTGGCCTCGCTCAAAGACTTGAACGACGACGAAACCCTGTTGGTGCAAAGCGGCAAACCGGTGGGCGTGTTCAAAACCCACACCAACGCGCCACGCGTGCTGATTGCCAACTCCAACCTGGTGCCCCAGTGGGCGAACTGGGAGCACTTCCACGAGCTCGACCGCAAGGGCTTGTTCATGTATGGCCAGATGACCGCGGGCAGCTGGATCTACATTGGCAGCCAAGGCATTGTGCAAGGCACGTTTGAGACCTTTGTGGAAGCGGGCAAGCAGCACTACAACAACGACTGGGCGGGCCGCTGGATTTTGACCGCCGGACTGGGCGGCATGGGCGGCGCGCAACCCCTGGCCGCCACGCTGGCGGGCGCCGTGTCGTTGAATATTGAGTGCCAACAAAGCAGCATCGACTTTCGCTTGCGCACCCGCTATGTGGACAAGCAGGCCAAGGATATTGACGAGGCGCTGGCCCTCATCGCCCACCACTGCGCCCGCAAGGAAGCGGTCTCCATTGCCCTGCTGGGCAACGCAGCCGATGTGCTGCCCGAGTTGGTCAAGCGTGCCCAAGCCGGTGCCATTCGCCCCGACATGGTGACCGACCAGACCTCTGCCCACGACTTGATCAACGGCTACCTTCCTGCGGGCTGGAGCCTGGACCAATGGAGAGCCGCGCAAAAAGACCCTGCACAGCACGCCGCACTCACCGCCGCCGCCGCTCAAAGCTGCGCTGTGCACGTGCAGGCCATGTTGGACTTTCAGGCCATGGGCATCCCGACGGTGGACTACGGCAACAACATCCGCCAAGTGGCCAAGGACGCCGGGCTGAAAAATGCCTTCGACTTCCCCGGTTTTGTGCCGGCCTACATTCGCCCCATGTTCTGCGAGGGCAAGGGCCCGTTTCGCTGGGTCGCCTTGTCAGGCGACCCAGAAGACATCTTCAAAACCGATGCCAAGATCAAGGAATTGTTTCCTGACAACCACCACACCCACCGCTGGCTGGACATGGCGCGTGAACGTATCGCCTTTCAGGGCTTGCCGGCGCGCATCTGCTGGCTGGGCTTGGGCGAGCGCCACATCGCCGGACTGGCCTTCAACGAGATGGTGAAGAACGGTGAACTCAAAGCCCCCATCGTGATTGGCCGCGACCACCTCGACACCGGGTCGGTGGCCAGCCCCAACCGCGAAACCGAGTCCATGAAAGATGGCACCGACGCCGTGTCGGACTGGCCGCTGCTCAATGCCTTGCTCAACACCGCAGGGGGTGCCACCTGGGTCAGCTTGCACCATGGCGGTGGCGTGGGCATGGGCTACTCGCAGCACTCGGGCATGGTCATCGTGGCCGACGGCACCGACGCTGCTGCCGAGCGGCTGGCCCGCGTGCTGGTCAACGATTGCGCTAGTGGTGTCATGCGCCATGCCGATGCAGGCTACGAAAATGCAATTGCGACCGCCAAAAAGCAGGGCCTGAACCTGCCCATGGTGAAGTAAACCCAACACAGGCCCCACCCCCATGAACACACCCGATTTGCAACTCCGTTTGAATGCGCGCCTGCGTGAGCGCGTCAGCGATCAGGACGTCGCCGACTTCCAGCGCGATGGCGCAGTGTGCCTGCGCCAGTTCCTCAGCCCTGATGAGGTGGCGCTGTTGCGTGACGGCATCGACGCCAACTTGGCCACGCCCAGCCCGCGCGCCAAGGTGGCCAGCCGCGCGGACGATCCGGGTCGCTTTTTTGAAGATTTTTGCAACTGGCAAGACATTCCCCAGTTTGGCCGCCTGCTGCATGAATCGCCCTTGGCCCTTGCCGCGCAGCGCCTGATGCAGTCCCCCACGGTGCGCCTGTACCACGACCATGTGCTGGTCAAAGAGCCCGGCACGCGCCAGCGCACGCCCTGGCACCAAGACCAGCCCTACTACAACATCGAGGGCCAGCAGAACATCAGCATGTGGATTCCGGTGGACCCGGTGCCGCGCCCGGCCACGCTCGAATTCGTAGCCGGCTCGCACCTCGGCCCGTGGCTCATGCCGCGCACCTTCATGGACAACCAGGCCAAGTGGTTCCCTGAAGGCAGCTTGCAAGACATGCCCGACATTGAGGCCGACCGCGCGGCCCACCCTGTTCTGGGCTGGGACATCACGCCCGGCGACGTGGTTTGCTTTCACATGCTCACGCTACATGGCGCAGGTGGCTTTGAAGGGCCGGGCCGGCGCCGCGTGTTCTCGGTGCGCTTCATGGGCGAAGACACACGCCACGCGCCGCGCCGCTGGCCCACCTCGCCCGAATTCCCCGGCCTGGTTGACACGTTGCCCGCAGGCGCGCCCATGGACCACCCGTTGTTTCCCCTGCTGGTGGGCTGATCACCATGGCACTGCAGCATGTCGAGCTGGGCAAGGTCGCCGCCACCCCCTGGAAAAACGGCGGCGGCACCACGCGTGAGCTCGCCTGCAGCCCGCGGGGTGCTGACATGGCGCAGCTCGACTGGCGGGTGAGCGTGGCCACGATTGCCCAAAGCGGCCCGTTCTCGTGTTTTGCCGGGGTGGACCGCATCATCACCCTGCTCTGGGGCGACGGCGTGCACTTGACGCAGGCCTCAACCGGTATCGACCACCGCCTGCAAGCGCCTTTGCAACCCTTTGCCTTTGCTGGCGATGCGGGCATGGACTGCGAACTGTTGGGCGGCCCGTCCACCGACTTCAACGTCATGACCCGGCGCGCCACCCTGCAGGCGCAGGTGCACGTGCTTGACAGCGCCTGTGCCCTCGCGCCCCAAGACCGGGGCCTGCTGCTGGTGGTGCGCGGTGCGTGGACCTTGCAGGGCGAGGACGGCAGCACGCAGTGCGCCGCCGAACAAGGGGTGTGGTGGGACGGTGAACCCCGCGCCTGGCAGCTCAGGCCTGCAGGCGATGCACCCGCCCTGCTGTGGGTCAATTTATACAAAACAAGCCCCTAGCCCGCGCCCCACCTGCGCAAGCAGCTCTCTATTCAATAGCATTTAACGGCTTCTTTTCACCACGGTACCCGCACCATGACCCCCCATTTTTCCACCTTGCCGCTGGCCGCCGGGGTCTGGCACCGGCTGCGCCCGGTACCGGGCGCATTGACCACGGGTACCGGGGAGGCGCTTGGTGCGGAGATCAGTTTGGTGGTCGTGCAAGGGCACATTGCCTGGATTGGCGCGCCAGCCCACGTGCCTGCTGCTTACACGGCATTGCCGGCATTTGAGGGTGGCGGCGCCTGGCTGACCCCCGGCTTGGTCGATTGCCATACGCACTTGGTGTACGGCGGCCAACGCGCGTCTGAATTTGCGCTGCGGCTGGGCGGTGCCAGTTACGAAGAAGTGACCCGTGCCGGGGGGGGCATTGTGTCAAGCGTGCGTGCCACCCGGGAGGCCACAGAAGAGGTGCTTTATGCCCAAGCCGCACGCCGGCTGGAGCAGCTGCTGGCCGAAGGCGTGTGCGCCATTGAGATCAAGTCCGGCTACGGGCTGGCGCTGGCGCATGAGTGCAAGCAGTTGCGCGTGGCGCGCCGGCTGGGCGATGACTACGGCGTCACCGTGCGCACCACCTTTCTGGGGGCGCACGCGCTGCCACCCGAGTACGCGGGGCGCAGCCAAGACTACATTGACAGGGTGTGCCAAGAGATGCTGCCCGCGTTGGCGGCACAAGGCTTGGTCGATGCGGTGGACGTGTTTTGCGAGCGCATTGGCTTCACCCTGGCAGAGACCGAGCAGGTCTTTCAAGCCGCGCAGGCGCTGGGCCTGCCGGTCAAGTTACATGCCGAGCAACTGTCGGACATGGGCGGGTCGGCGCTGGCGGCGCGCTACGGTGCGCTGTCCTGCGACCACATCGAGCACCTGAGCCCCGAGGGCATTGCCGCCATGCGCGCGGCGGGGACCGTGGCGGTGTTGCTGCCCGGCGCCTATTACTTTCTGCGTGACACCCATCTGCCCCCCATCCAGGCGCTGCGCGAGGCGGGCGTGCCCATGGCCGTGTCCACCGACCACAACCCCGGCACCTCCCCCACCTTGAGTCTGCTGCTGATGGCCAATATGGCCTGTACCTTGTTTCGCCTCACCGTGCCGGAGGCCTTGGCCGGCATCACCTGCCATGCCGCCCAGGCGCTGGGTCTGCAGGCGACGCACGGCACGCTGGGGGTGGGCCGACCCGCCAATTTTGTGCTGTGGGAGGTCGATGACCCCGCCGAACTGGTGTACTGGTTTGGCAATCGACCCGCCCGCACCATCGTGCGCCAAGGGCGCATCGCCGCCCGCCCCTTGACCCGGCTGAATCACGACGCTCCCCACCATGGTTAATCCCCCCTCCCAGCTGTTCGCCGCCGATGCCCTGGTGCCCACCGGCTGGGCACGCAATGTGCTGCTCACCTGGAACGCCGACGGCCAACTGGCCACGGTCACCCCCAACAGCGCGCCCCCTGCCGGTGTTGCCACCGCCTGCGGCCCCGTCATTCCCGGCTTGCCCAATCTGCACTCCCATGCGTTTCAGCGCGCCTTTGCGGGCTTGACCGAGTACCGGGGCCAAAACCCCGACGGCGCACACGACAGCTTCTGGAGCTGGCGCACCCTGATGTACCGCTTTGCAGCCACGCTCAGCCCCGAACAAGTCGAGGCCATTGCCACCTGGCTCTACATCGAAATGCTGGAGGCGGGCTACACCTCGGTGTGCGAATTCCATTACGTCCACCACGCCCAAGACGGCCGCCCCTACGCCGACGATGCCACCCTGTCATTGGCCTTGCTGCGTGCGGCCCACAAGGTGGGCATCGGCATCACGCTGCTGCCCGTGCTGTACCAAGCCAGCGGCTTTGGCGGCACCGCGCCCACGCCGGGGCAGCGTCGCTTTATTCGCAGCACCGATGCCATGCTGAAGTTGCTGCAGCGGCTGCAGCCCGTGTGTGCGGCGCAGGGCGCGCGCTTGGGGATGGCACCGCATTCACTG